>NC_013124.1:0-308308 GCF_000023265.1 Acidimicrobium ferrooxidans DSM 10331 | reverse complement strand
TCTCCGAATACGTCCTCCTGGAGGAGGCTGGATTCGAGCCCCTCGGGTTCGTCGTCGGCTCGTCGATCTACCACGTCGGCCTGCAGGTCGCACGCTGGGGACAGAGCCAGGAACTCCAGGTTCTGACCCAGGCGATGTACGAGGCTCGTGAACTCGCCATGACCCGGATGCGCACCGAGGCTGACCAGCTTGGTGCTGATGGCATCGTGGGCGTCAACCTCACGATGCAGATGTACGTCTGGGGACAAGATGTGCTCGAGTTCATCGCCACCGGCACCGCGGTGCGGTCTCTGTCGGGCGCAGGCGCGCACCGTGCTCCCGACGGCGGGCCCTTCACGTCAGACCTGTCCGCCCAGGACTTCTACCGGCTCCTCGCGACAGGGATCGTCCCGGTCGCGTTCGTCCTCGGCACCTGCGTGTACCACGTCGCCCACCAGAGCGTGTTCGGCTCGCTCCGTCAGTCGATGTGGAATCAGGAGATGGTCACCTTCACCGAGGCCATCTACCAGGCACGCGAACTTGCGCTGACCAGGATGCAGGCAGAGGCCACCCGAGCTGGTGCCAACGGGATCGTCGGGGTCTCCGTCGAGGTCGCGAACCACGTCTGGGGTGAACATGCGACCGAGTTCCTCGCGGTCGGGACCGCCGTACGTCGGCTCGCTGACGAGCACCGCCTCCCCGACACGTCACCGAAGCCGACGTTCGTCCTCGGCCTGGACGGCTGACACCTGAGCTCGGCAGCCCGCGCACGCCGGCAAGCCTGGCCGCGGCCTGGATCCTTCGCCGTCCGGCCGGTGCCGATGGTCGTGGCGGGAGGGGCATTCACCCCTCCCGCCGACGCGCTCGTATGGACGCGACCTCAGCGCACGTCGAACCGGTCTGCCATCATGACGGCGTCCCACGCCTCGACGAAGTCGCGCACGAACATCGCCTGACCGTCGTCACTCGCGTAGGCCTCGCAGATGGCCCGAAGCTCGGCATTGGCGCCGAGGACGAGGTCGACGGCGCTTGCCGTCCATCTGGGAGCACCCGAGACACGATCGACACCGACGTAGGTCTGATCCTCGCCGGTCGCCGGACGCCACTCGATGCCCATGTCGAGCAGGTTGCGCACGACGTCGGTGCTGAGGACGCCTGGACGCTCCGTCAGGACACCGTGAGGGGAGCCGCCAGCGTTCGCGCCCAGCGCACGCATGCCGAGCACGAGCACCACCATCTGTGGGGCGTTCAGCCCCATGCGGCACGCCCGCTCGACGAGCAGATGCTCGAGCGGCACCTTCTCTCCCGGTCGGGCCCAGTTGCGAAAGCCGTCGGCCCGTGGCTCGAGGACCGCGAAGCTCTCTGCGTCGGTGTCGGCTTCGGTCGCATCGGTCCGGCCGGGCGTGAACGGCACCGACACCTCGACGCCGGCCGCACGAGCAGCGTCCTCCACGGCCGTCACGCCGCCGAGGACGATCAGATCGGCGAGCGAGACACCGACCGCAGGCCCATGGCGCTCGTCGAAGCCAACCTTGATGGCCTCGAGGACCGCGAGCACGCGAGCGAGCTCGGCCGGATCGTTGACCGCCCAGGTTCGCTGTGGCAACAGGCGTATCCGGGCACCATTCGCTCCACCACGCCGATCGGTTGTCCGAAACGTCGAGGCGGAGGCCCAGGCGGTGCGTACCAGCTCAGCAGTCGTGAGCCCACTGGCGCGGATGAGATCCTTGAGCTCTGCGATCTCCGCCTCGCCCACGAGGCCATGGGTCACCGGTGGCACCGGATCCTGCCACACGAACGTCTCGCTCGGGACCAGAGGACCCTGATAGCGGCTCACCGGACCGAGATCTCGATGGATGAGCTTGAACCAGGCACGTGCGAACGCGTCGGCCAGCTCGTCGGGATGGTCGCGGAAGCGCAGGGCGATCTCGCGATAGATGGGATCCTCGCGAAGAGCGAGATCCGTCGTGAGCATGGTCGGTGCGTGACGAACCGTCGGATCGTGCGCGTCGGGCACCGTTCCTTGCGCTTCGGGGTTGCGTGGGGTCCACTGGTACGCGCCGGCTGGGCTCCGCTCCAGTTCCCAGTCGTAGGCGAAGAGCTGCTCGAGGAACGTGTTGTCCCACTGCGTCGGCGTCGGGGTCCAGATGCCCTCCGGGCCACCCGTGTAGGTGTCGTTCCCCATACCCGTGCCGTAGGTGTTGCGCCACCCGAGGCCCTGCTGCTCGAGGGGAGCACCGTCCGGCTCGGGGCCGACGAAGCTCGCCGGTGCCGCACCGTGGAACTTGCCGAAGGTGTGCCCGCCCACGATGAGCGCCACGGTCTCGGCGTCGTTCATCGCCATGCGCCGAAACGTCTCGCGGATGTCGCGCGCGGCAGCCAAAGGATCGGGGTGACCGCTCGGACCCTCCGGGTTGACGTAGATGAGACCCATCTGCACCGCACCGAACGGGTTCTCGAGCTCGCCCTCCTCGTCATGGCGCTCGTCGCCCAGCCAGGTCCGTTCGGGCCCCCAGTACGTGTCGAGCGGTGGTTCGAAGGCGTCCTCACGCCCGAAGGCGAAGCCGATCGTCCGAAGACCCATCGCCTCGAGCGCCACGTTGCCCGCGAAGACGATGAGATCGGCCCAGGACAGCGCACGCCCGTAGCGCTGCTTGATAGGCCAGAGCAACCGCCGCGCCTTGTCGAGGTTGGCGTTGTCGGGCCAGGACCCCACCGGGGCAAAACGCTGCGCCCCGCGGCTCGCCCCACCGCGTCCGTCGGCGATGCGATAGGTACCGGCCGAGTGCCACGCCATGCGGATGAACAGCGGCCCGTAGTGGCCAAAGTCAGCCGGCCACCACGGCTGGGACGTCGTCATGAGCTCGATGAGGTCCCGCCGGAGCGCCTCCACGTCGAGCGATGCGAGTGCCGCACGGTACTCGAAGCTCGGACCATAGGGCGATCGATTCGGAGCAGGTCCATCGAGAACCTTGAGGTTGACCTGATTCGGCCACCACTGCTTGGCCGCATTCGCGAGCTCGACGGTGTGCAGCACCGGACAGCCCTGGGCGTCTGTCATCTCATCCATTGCGTACCTCCACGGATGCCAGTGTCGATGTCCGCATCGACCCTCTCGGAGTGCCTTGCGCGCTCGCCATCGCGACATGCCGGACACAGCCCCCAGAACGTGACCTCCGCCTCGTCGAGGAGGTAGCCGTGCGTCTCGGAGGGCGTGAGGCAGGGCCGCTCGCCGACCACGCAGTCGACGTCCACCGTCGCACCGCAGCTTCGGCACACGATGTGGTGATGATTGTCGCCGACGCGCAGCTCGTAGCGGCCCGGACTCCCTGCCGGCTCGATGCGGCGGGCGAGTCCTGCCTCGACGAGCGCCTGGAGGACGCCGTAGACCGTCTGGTGCGACACGGTCCCGAGTTCGCCTCGCACCTCGGCGATGATCGACTCGGCATCGGCGTGCGGGTGGCGCTCCAAGACCCGCACAACGGCGAGCCGCGCAGCGGTGACCCGCAGACCTGCCGCGCGAAGCTGCTCGGTCGCGTGCGTCGCACGGCGCTCGCCGTCGTTCTCCATGACGTCCAACCTAGCACACTTCCAACCTTGGATCCATTCCAATATGGGACCTTCTTCCCTTTTCTGTCCCTTTCTGTGCCCTCGCAGCCCCCGCCGCGCCGAGGCGCTCCAGACTCGTGACGAGCGCAACCAGCCGCTCGCCGACGCCCACGGGCGTGACGGGAGAGGACGCCAAGGCTGCGCTACGGTCGTCATCGACGGTGGAGGTCACCATGGCACGAGAAGCAACCGCAGATGTCGTCATCGTCGGAGCCGGAGGTGGTGGCTACCCTGCGGCGTTCGCGCTGGATCGGGCCGGCCGCTCGGTGGTGCTGGTCGATCCGATCGGCAACCTCGGAGGCAACTGCCTTGCTGAGGGCTGCATTCCATCCAAGGCCGTTCGCGAGGCAAGCCTCATCCGTGCGCGCTCGACGCGCGCCGAGACCTTTGGCCTGAGGGGCACCGCGCTCGACGTGGACTGGTCGGGGGTGCTCGCACACAAGGACCGTGTCCAGCGCTTGCGCTACGAGCAGCACACCGACGAACTGCGAGCCTCCACGATTCGGTTCATGACGGCGACCGCCCGCATCGACGATGCCGAACGGATCGCGATCGAGGAGGCCGACGGTTCCACGACGCTCGTCCGCTTCCACGACCTCGTGCTCGCGACCGGCTCCGCACCGAGTCGCCTCGCCATTGCAGGCGCTGATCTCGCCGTGACATCGCACGAGCTCTTCCGCCTCGGTGCCGATCTCCCGTTCCCATCGCGACCCGTCATCATCGGCGGGGGCTACATCGGCGTCGAGACCGCCTCCATGCTGGCGAACCTGGGGGCCGCACCGACGATCCTCGAAGCAACCGGAGGCCTGCTGCCGGGCTACGACGCGGCGCTTGCGACGGGCCTCGCGAGCCTCCTCGGCCAGCGCGTGCAGCTCCACGTCGACGCGCTCGTGCGGAGCATCACGCGCGTCGGCAGCGACTACGAGGTGAGCTGGCAGCACGGCGGCGACGTCCACGTCACCCGGGGTGATCTCGTGATCATGGCCACGGGCCGCCACGTCCAGCTCCCCGAGGGGATCGACGCGCTCGGGCTTGCTCCCGACCGCGCGCCGACGGTCGATGCCCAGCTTCGAACCTCGCACCCACGTGTGTGGGCCCCAGGTGACGTGAATGGACGGACCCCACTGTTCCACGCAGCCGTACGCCAGAGCCTGGTCGTCGCCCACTGCATCATGGCAGGGGGTCGATCTACCGACGCAATGGACTTCGATGCGGTGCCCACGACCGTCTTCACCGAGCCCGAGGTCGCGAGCGTCGGACTGACGGAGGTCGAGGCGCGGACGCGCCATGGCGACGTCATGGTGGGTCACTACGACTTCGCCGGTGATGCGCGCGCCCAGATCCTCGACGAACGCGAAGGGTTCCTCGCCCTCATCGCAGAGCCGCACCGCGGCACCCTGCTCGGCGCCCAGGTGCTCGGCGTCGACGCAGCGCAGCTCATCGCGCCGCTCGCGCTCGCGATCCACGCCGGGCTCACGGTGGACCAGCTCGCGACGATGGCCTTCCCCCACCCCATGGCGTCGGAGGGCATCGACCGAGCCGCCCGATCGCTACGACCGTAGGATCACGGGCCCATGAGCCGGTCGGCAGGCTCCCCATGACCAAAGGTCCCTGGTCGAGCCGTCGAGCGAGCCCTACACTCACGGACACGGTGGCAAAGGAGGTCGTCATGGCAGAGCGCGTCGTCGTCGGCGTCGATGGCTCGGACGCATCGCTCGGCGCCCTCCGATGGGCGCTCGACGAGGCCGCCATCAGGGGTGCGACGGTCGAGGCGGTCACCGCATGGCAGGGCGTGGCCGCACGTGGAGCCGACGTCCCCGACCCAGCACTCGACGACGGGATCGCCGAGGCCGCCCGACGTGTGCTGGCTGATGCGCTCCAGGCCACGTCGGTCCCGCCTGGGCTCACGGTCGACCCGGTCGTCTCAGAAGGCGGCCCCGACCACGTCCTCTGCGATCGCAGCATCGGAGCGTCGCTCCTCGTCGTCGGATCACGTGGGCGGGGCGGCTTCGAGCGCCTGCTCCTCGGCTCGGTGAGTTCGGCCTGCGCCCGCCACGCGGCGTCCCCGCTGCTCATCACACGGCCCGGCCACGCAGGCGACGCGCCTCCGCGGTCCGGCCGCATCCTGGTCGGCATCGACGGGTCCGACGGATCGCGCCGAGCACTCGCCTGGGCCAAGGATGACGCTCGCCGCCGAGGGTGGTCCGTTACGGCGCTCTCGGTCTGGTCCGACCCCTACGAAGGAGATCTCACCTTCGAGCTCCAGGCCCCGAGGTTCCAAGTCGACCACGAGGTCGCGCTCCGCGCGGTGCGCGAGCGCCTCGAGGCGGTCATCGACGAGACCGCCTCCGTCGCGCCTTCGGTCGAGGTCGAAGCCGTGGTCGTAGGCGGCGACCCGCGACGCGAGCTGTGCCACCACGCCGAGGATGCAGACCTGCTCGTCGTGGGGCGCCGAGGCACCCACTCGCTCGCGGCACTCCTCCTCGGGTCGATCGCGACGACGTGCGCCCACCACGCACCGGTCCCCATCGTCATCGTGCCGGACACCACGGACCTCCCGCAATCTGCGACCGATCGCTGAGCGAGGCCCGATGGCGGACACGGAACCGACGACATCGGATCCCTTCCAGTCTGCGACCAGCCCCTCGGCGCCCGAGCCCGCAGGCCTCACCGAGCGCGAAGCCGCGTCTCGACTCGCCGCCATCGGCCCCAACGCCGTCGCACCCGAACGGCCACACGTCCTGCGGCGCTTGCTGTCCAAGCTCACCGGCCCGATCGCCTACCTCCTCGAGGCTGCGGTCGTGCTCGAGCTGCTCGATCACCACCTCACCGAAGCGATCATCATCGCCCTCCTGATCGTCTTCAACGGCGCCCTGAGCTTCGTCCAAGAGGGCAGGGCCGACGGCGCGCTCGCACTGCTGCGCCAACGACTCGCCGTACAGGCTCGCGTGCGGCGTGACGGCACCTGGCGCACCGTCGACGCCGCCGACCTCGTCCCTGGCGACGTCGTCCACGTCCGCGTCGGCGACATCGTCCCCGCCGACCTCGACGTCGTCGACGGACGCATCTCGCTCGACGCATCCGTCCTCACCGGCGAATCGCGACCGGTCAACCTGGATGGCTCGGGGACGTGCTACTCCGGTTCGGTCGTCGTGCGCGGCGAGGCGACCGCCGTCGTGAGCGCGACCGGCGAGCGCACCTACTTCGGTCACACCGCACAACTGGTGCGGACGGCGACGACCCAGAGCCACCTCGAGCAGACGATCCTGCGTATCGTGCGGGCCCTGCTCGCCTTGGACGCTCTGCTCGTGGTCGCGATCGTCGTCGACGGTCTCGTTCGCCATCTCGACCCCGCAACCCTCGTCCCGTTCGTCTTGATCCTGCTCGTCGCGGCGGTTCCGGTCGCCCTGCCGGCGACCTTCACGCTGGCGAGTTCCGTCGGGGCGATGGCGCTCGCGCGCGAGGGCGTGCTCGCGACGCACCTGAGTGCGATCGAAGAGGCCGCGGCGATGGATCTGCTCTGCAGCGACAAGACCGGCACCATCACGCAGAACGTCCTCACGGTCACGGCGGTCACCCCTTTCGGCGACACTTCCCGCGACGACGTGCTCGGCCTCGCCGCAGCCGCCTCCGACGCAGCCACCCAAGACCCGATCGACCTCGCGGTGCTCGCTCGCACACTGTCGCCAGCCGGACCAGGTGAGCGCGTGCAGTTCACGCCGTTCGATCCTGCGACCAAGCGCTCCGAGGCGCTCTGGCGCGACGCGGCCGACACCGAGACGCGCATCGTCAAGGGCGCGCCAGCGACCGTCGCCAGCCTCTGTGAGAACCCACCCCCCGGCCTCGACGACGCCGTCGCGGCGCTGGCCTCGGGCGGCGCGCGGGTCCTCGCGGTCGCGCGAGGCACGACGACCCTCGAGCTCGTCGGCCTCATCGCCCTCGGCGATCCTGCTCGCCCCGACTCCGGCGCGCTCGTCAGCCACCTGCACGAGCTCGGCGTTCGGGTCATCATGGTGACGGGCGACACACCACAGACGGCACTCGCGGTCGCTCGGGAGGTCGGCATCGGCGAGCGCCTCGGTGACCTCGACGACCTTCGGCGACGAAGCGACGGCCCGATCGACGTCGACGTCATGGCGAGCGTCCTTCCCGAGGA
This sequence comes from Acidimicrobium ferrooxidans DSM 10331, assembly GCF_000023265.1. Taxonomy (GTDB): domain Bacteria; phylum Actinomycetota; class Acidimicrobiia; order Acidimicrobiales; family Acidimicrobiaceae; genus Acidimicrobium; species Acidimicrobium ferrooxidans. Next base: position 300,564 of record NC_013124.1, on the reverse strand, counting down.
CAAGCTCCTCCTCGTCGAGCGGGCACAGCGACGCGGCCATGTGGTCGGGATGACCGGCGACGGCGTGAACGACGCCCCCGCGCTCAAGCGTGCGGAGGTCGGTATCGCGGTCTCGAACGCGACGGACGTCGCCAAGAGTGCGGCGAGCCTCGTGCTGACGAGCCCGGGCCTCGGCGGCATCGTCGCGGCCGTCGAGACCGGGCGTCGTGTCTACCAGCGCATGCTCACGTACACACTCAACAAGATCGCGAAGACCTTCCAGGTCTCGCTGTTTCTCGGTCTCGGGCTCCTCGTCATGAACACCTTCGTGACGACGCCCCGACTCGTCCTCCTCCTGCTGTTCGCCAACGACGTCGTCACCATGTCGCTCGCCACCGACCGTGTCAGCTACTCCCCCTCCCCGGACCGTTGGCGAGTGAACCAGCTCGCCCTGGCCGCCCTCGTCATCGCTGTGCCGTGGCTCCTCGTGGCCTTCGCCACCGTCGCGATCGGACGCGACGTGCTCGGGCTGTCGCTGGCATCCACGCAGACGCTCGCGTTCGTCATGCTCGTCGCAACCGGTCAGGCGACGGTCTACCTCGTGCGTGAACCCGGCCATCTGTGGACCTCGCCCCCGAGTTGGTGGCTCGCCCTCACGTCCCTTGCCGATCTCGTGATCGTGGCGGTCCTTGCGACCACGGGCATCCTCATGGCCCCCGTACCGTTCCCAGACGTCGTCGGCCTCATCGGTGCCGTCGGGGTGCTCACACTCGCACTCGACACGATCAAGGCGCCTCTGCTCAGACAGGTACGGAGCGCACCGTCGAGAGCGGAGCCATCGGCGGCCCTCGCTCCAGCGGGCGCTACCGAGGCCACGACCGGAAGGAGGACATGATCTGATGGCCGAACTGATCGTCGTCGGCGTCGACGGCTCCCAACCAAGCCGACTCGCGCTCCGTTGGGCGCTCGCCGAGGCCGCCCTGCGCAGCGCGACGGTGCGCGTCGTGCATGTCTGGCGCTCGCCCTACGACTACGAACTCGCTGGAGCGGGCGATCTCGGACCGATCGCCGACGACACGGCATTGGCAAGCGCGGCTCGACGTGTGCTCGACGACGTGCTCGCCGACATCGACGAGGACCATCCCACCGTCGCCGTCGAGTCGGTCCTTCGAGAGGGAGACCCCGCTGAGCAGCTCTGCGTCGAAGCCCGCGACGCCCAGCTCCTCGTCGTCGGCGCGCACGGACACCGCCCCTTCGCCGATGCACTCATCGGGTCCGTGAGCGCCCGCGTCGCGCACCACTGCACGGGTGCGGTCGTGATCGTCCCTGATCTGGGCGCGGCCCGCCATCGTCAACGCAGCCACGTCCCTGGTCATTGATCCAGTGGCCGTCCGTGCCGTCCCGCCCCACGGCGAAACCGCCCAGCACCGGCTCTCGCCTCTGCCTCGAGCGGACGCTGACCTGCGACGAACTCCGTGCGAAGCGCGTCGGCTTCGGACTGTCCCTCGGCCGCATACAGTGCCGCGCGATCGCTGCGCAAGCACGCCTGCGGAAACCCAGCGAGCTGCCTCGCCAGCTCCGTCGCCGCATCCAGCGCGGCCCCTCGACCGACGACGCGATTGACGAGTCCCATCGCGAGCGCCTCGGTCGCGTCGACCGCCCGACCCGTCAAGATCAGGTCGAGAGCCCGCGATCGACCGATGAGCCGCGGTAAGCGTACGGTCCCGCCGTCGATGAGGGGAACGCCAAAGCGACGGCTGAAGACCCCGAGCACGGCGTCCTCGGCCGCGACCCGTAGGTCACACCAGAGGGCGAGCTCGAGACCCCCGGCGACCGCCCAGCCCTCGATGGCGGCGATGACCGGCTTCGAGAGGACCATACGGGTCGGGCCCATCGGACCGTCACCGGTCGGGTCGAGACGATTCTCGCGCTCGGTCCCGAAGGCCCCGAGATCGGCACCGGCACAGAACGAACCGCCGGTCCCGCTCAGCACCGCGACAGCGGCCTCGTCATCGGCGTCGAAGGCTCGGAACGCATCGGCCAGTGCCTCGGCGGTCGGCCGATCGACGGCGTTGCGCACCGCGGGCCGATCGATGAGGACCGTCCACACGGCACCCGCTCGCTCGATGCGCACCGTCGCTCCCACGCCCATCGCCTCCGCGCCTCACGCTAGACCACCGAGGCGGCGGGCGCACGCCGCCTCGCCGACGGCGATGGTGCTCGGGAGCCGCTAGGAGCGCGCTCCTCTCGAGCGCCACCAGCGCTCGGCACCGGCCGCGACGCCAACGCCGAGCAGTCCGTAGAGCGCAAGCACGCCTGCTGCGTGCGCCCCGATCGCCGCCTCGGCGATGCCCGAGGCGACCGCGAAGTCCCGCACCCCTACCGCCAGCACCACACCGGCACGTGCAGTCGTCCCAACCAGCATCGCCATCGCGAGCGCAACCGCCGCACTCCCAACGATGACGAGCGCGAAGCTTCCGATCGCAGCCACGTCAGCGATGGCGATCGGCGCCAACGTCCCCACTTCGACGCCGAGGGCGAGGAGCGCGAGTGGGCTCACGAGACGCCCAGTGCCGCGAACCCAAGGACGTCGGACGAGACGCGCGACCCCCATCCCGATCGCTCCCGGCAGGGCCACCTCGAGCGCCAGAGCGACGAGGACGCCGTTCGACGCGACATGCCCCGAGACTGCGAGGAGCCCGAGCACGGGGCCCGCAACCACGACGCTCAGGATCGCCGAGCCCGCCACGAGCACCGCCGCAGCGCGGGCTGCCTCCCGCCCCACCAACGCCGCCAGACCGATCGTTGCGATTTCGCTGGGCGCGACCCCGAGGCACAGCACCGCATCGCGAAGCGGGCCGGACTCGATCGCGGCGACGAGCTCGGTGACGACGACGATCCCCGCCTGGGCAACGACGACGACGAGCACCAGTCGCCAACGCGAACCTGACCGCACGCCACTGCCAGCGCCCACGGTCACGGCGCTCGCTGCGACGAGCAGTGCGAGCGTCGGCCCGATCGCGACGGCACCTCCCCCGCCAAGCCGCCCAACGCCGACGCCGATCCCGACCGCGACCACGAACAGGATCGCCAGATGGTCCTCGAGCCACTCCGCCATCATCCCCTCACGACCCATGCCTCGGACGAGACTCGTGCGCCGTCGTCACCTACGAGTCCGCACAAGCGCTCGTGCGCAGCGCGAAGGCTAGGGCGCGCTCGACGGCACCGTGTGGGTCCGCGTGGCGATCGTGTTACGCTGCGCAGGTGCGCTGTGGCGCACCGAGAGCCGTCGCGACACACGCAAGGGACCTGCCATGCTGATTCACCCGTGGGACGCAGCCACCAGCGAGGACGAGTGGCGTCGTTGGCTCGCCGAGCACGAGCCGTTCGGCGTCCTCGCCGTCGCCAACCTCGACCCCGACGAGGCTCCCCTCGTCCTGCCGCTCCACCTCTCCCTCGTCGACACCGTGCTCGTTGCTCATCTCGCGCGCACCAATCCCGTATGGCCACACCTCGAGCGAGCCACGCGCGTGCGCGTCGCGTTCCACGGCGACTACGCGTTCATTCCGGGCTATTGGCGCGCGCCAGATGCGACGGCCCCGGCAGACGGCGTGCCGACGAGCTACTACAGCGCCGTTCAGTTCGTCTGTCGACCACGCATCGTCGACGACCCCGAGGCAAAGGCGGCGATCCTCGAGCGCCAGCTCGGCGATCTCCAGCCCGAGGGTCGTCACGCTGCCGTCGTCCCCGGCGAGCCGCCCTATGGCACCATGCTCGGCGCGATCCGAGCGCTCGAGCTCGAGATCGTCGAGGTCAGCGCCAAGTTCAAGTACGACGATCAGAAGCCGGTCGAGCTCCGTGATGCGGTGAGCGCGGCTCTCATCGAGCGCGACCACGGCCTCGATCGCGCCGCCGCCTCCCAGCAGCGACGTCGACTGGCGCTGCTCGGCGCCTGGCGAACACACGCACGCTCGAGCGCGCCGAGCAGCGACCAGACGCCTCGCGCCTAGCGCTCCGGACGACGAGGCCGACGAGGCGAAGCAGCCCCGCCTCTCGGTGCGTCCGCACGCGCGCTACGCGCGTCGCTCCGAACGGCGCCACCCTGACGCGAGCCGATAGAGCCACGGCGGGCTCTCGGATCGCGCTGACGTGGCACACCCCGCCCCTCGCTCGCCGCACGAGACTCTTCGACCTCGCGCCCGACGGCGGGACGGCGGCCCCCGACATGCTCGACGCGACCTGAGCCAGGAAGGAGAGCCGCGTCCGGTGCTCCAAGACCGTGCGGCAACCCGAGTTCGCGTTGGAGCGATCGGACGAAGGAGCGCTCACGTGGTCCGACCAACGAGACCACCGAGCCACGCCGACCCGCTCGACCAGTACGGCCCGAACGGTGGACGTAGTCGGTCGTCCGCTCTGGTGGATCGAAGTGGATCACGAGCGGCACGTCATCGACGTGGATGCCGCGTGCCGCCACGTCGGTGGCGACCAGCGCATCGATGCGCCCAGCACGAAAGCCCTCGAGGGCGCGTTCGCGTTGACGCTGATTGAGATCGCCGTGGATCGCGGCCGTCGCAAGGCCCTCGCCGCGGAGCCGCTCCGCGATCCGATCCGCGCCTCGACGGGTCCGGCAGAACACGACCGCCGGTCCCGCAGCTCGCACGGCGGCGGCCGTGACCTGGAGACGCTCGCTCGGATCGACGTTCCAGAAGTGGTGACCCACCTCACCCTGCTCGTCGTCCGGTCGCGTCACGACGTGGCGGACCGGGTCGTGGCACAGCTCGCGCACCAGCGTCTCGACCGGACCCTCGAAGGTCGCCGAGAAGAGCATCGTCTGACGTTCGCTCGACGTCGCCTGCACGAGACGACGCACCTCGGGCAAGAAGCCCATGTCGGCCATGCGATCTGCCTCGTCGACGACGACGACCTCGACGTGGCTGAGGTCGACGTCGCCACGCTCGCGGAGATCAGCCAAGCGACCAGGCGTCGCGACGACGACGTCGACGCCGCGGCGCAGCTGCTGGAGCTGGCGCCCGTAGCCAACCCCACCATAGAAGACCGCGACCGAGCGGCGCTCTGCACGTGCGAAGGCATCGAGTGCGTCCGCGATCTGCATCGCGAGCTCCCGGGTGGGCGCGAGAATGAGTGCCCTCGGATGCTTCGCGCGTGCGCTCGCGCTGACACGTGCGAGCACCGCAAGACCGAAGGCGAGCGTCTTGCCGGTTCCCGTCGGCGCCGAGCCAAGCACATCACGCCCAGCGAGGGCGTCCGGAAGCGCAGCGCGTTGAATGGGAGTCGGCTCGAGCAGCCCCTGGGCCGTCGCCACCGCCACGAGCGGTTCCGGGACGCCGAGGTCGGCGAACGACGAGCCAGCAACGGGCTTGGAGGTGGGCGTCGTGAGGTCAGCATGCATGAACGTAATGTCTCCTGTCGGCTCGAGAAAGAACGGCCGACTTGACACCACGGCCAGTGCATCACACCGGCCGAGAACTGATCTCGTTGGCCCGCCTGGCGTCACGAGGCGCCAGCGTCCGCGAGCCCAACGCTCACGGCATCGGAACCACCCTAGCTGGTGCGAGCGAGATCTCGACCAGGGGGACGGAGTCGGGCGCGGCCCGGCACCAGCACCTGCGAGGCGAGTAGACTCTCCCCAGTGGTCGCTAGCCAGCGCCGCCTGGTGGCCGCACCGTGACCGCACGGGGCGTCCCGAGCCGCAGCGCTTGCGCCGCGCATCGGGTTCTCTGTTGGAACACGAGGAGGCACTGCGGTGAGCAGCGCGCTGGCACCACATGGCATCGATGCCACAGCGATCAGCCCGCACGACGATCGGGGACCCCGAGGGGCTGGTCACGACGTCACGGCACGCCACGTGCGAGCGGACCTCGGTGACGACGGCAGAGCCAACGGACACGACGTGTCGTGGTCACTCGTCGAGACACCCCTCGGAACCGTGGCGATCGGCCTCAGCGATCGTGGGCTCGCGCGCATCACGTTCGACGCCGACGCGGTCGAGCCGACGCCCGGACTCTCGCCGCGACGTGCGGCGCTCGCCGTCGTCGTCGAGCGCGCGCTCGATGCATACCTCCGTGGGCGCCGCCGTGACATCGACGTCCCCATCGATCTCGCACCAGCACGCGGCATCGACGCGGCGGTACGCACCGCGCTCGTGCGCATTCCCTACGGCACCACCGCGAGCTACGGCGCCATCGCAGCCGCCATCGGTCGGCCCCGAGCCGCGCGCGCTGTGGGCACTGCGTGTGCCCGCAATCCGCTCCCGCTCGTGATTCCCTGTCATCGTGTGATCCGCGCAGACGGTGCGCCCGGTCACTACGCCGGCGGCGACGAACGCAAGACGTGGCTCCTGCGTCTTGAGGCCAGCACCGGAGCACTGGGGCCGGGGCTACGGTGACGGCGCTAGCGGCCTCGCGCCCGGCTCTCGATCTCCACCGATTCGATCGGCGCGGCCTGCGAGTCGCCGCTGGCGCTCGAGTAGCCCTCGCCGTCGCGGTCGCTATCACGGCCGGCGCGCTGAGCCACCATCTCGGGGGCGCCATCGAGGCAGCGATCGGAGCCATCATCGCCGGCATGAGCTCGCTCGAAGGTGCCTACCGATCTCGCATCGTGACCATGGTGGTCGGGGCGATCGTCTTCGCCGCCTCGGCCACCGTGGGGGCGACCCTCGGCCACGTCCTCGTAGCCGAGATGGCCATCCTCGCGATCTGGGGCCTGGCCGCCGGTTGGGCCGTCGCGCTCGGCCCTGCGGCTGGCGTCATCGGCCTCGAGGCCGTGCTTGGCGTCGTACTGTTCGCGGATCAACACCTGGCGCTCGGCCCAGCGCTCGTCGCAGGGTGGTGGACGCTCGCCGGTGGGCTCGGCGAGCTGCTCCTCGTCGGCTTCGCCCTTCCCTTCGTCAGGTCACCGATGGAGCGGACCGCCGCCGCGACGCTTCTCGCAGAGCGCGCCTCGACCCTTCGTGCGATCGGTTCTGCGCCTCCGAGCGTGCTCGACCTAGAGGGATCGGAGACGCTCCGACAGGCTCTTCGCGAACCGCAGCCCTTTAGCGACCCAGCGATCCTCGACGCTCTACGCTCCATCGCCGACGAGGCAGAGCGCATCCGCCTCGAGGCAGCCGCGATCGCCACGGCCCGAACCCATGTTCAGGTGGCGCTGGACGATGACGTCCCGGACGCACGCATCGTCGCCGACGCGATCGACACGGCGCTCACGGCGCTCGCCGACGGGCTCGACGTGCTCGCACGTCGGCTCATGACCCAGCGCCACCATGAGCCGCCGCCGACGATCGCGCGGATACTCGGCGTCGCCCTCTGGACGCTCGAGCGTGCAGGAGACGATCACGGAGCTCTCGGCGAGGGGGCTCGCGAGGCGACGGTCGCCATCGAGAACCTCGCCGCGAGCCTGCGCAGCCTCGACCATCTCGGCGCAGTGGTCCTGGGGCGAGCGGCACCGATGCGCCGTGCCGACGGCACGAATCTCCGCGTCGAGGGTGAGCTCCGCGCATCGCTCCACGACGCCATGGCGACGCTTCGACGGTCCCTGGCACCCTCGTCCGAGGTCGGTCACCATGGCGCACGTGTCGCGGCGACACTCGTAGTAGCAGTAGCGCTCGCGGCCTCGCTTCCGGTGGCCCACCGCTACTGGCTCCCACTGACGGTCATCTTCGTGCTTCGACCAGACTTCACGACGACGCTCCGTCGTGCGTTCGCGCGCAGCATGGGCACGGTCATAGGCGTCGGGCTCGTGACTGCACTGCTCGCGCTCACACATCCATCCACCGTCACGCTGGCCGCGGCGAGTGTCGCACTCGCCGGCCTTGCCATCGCGACCCAGCGCGCGAACTACCTGCTCTTCAGCTTCGCGGTGTCATCGCTCGTCGTCGTTCTGCTCGCCTTCACGGGAGCGCCTGCGCTCGGCCTCGCGATCGACCGCAGCGTCTACACGGTGCTCGGCAGTCTCCTCGCGGTGATGGCGGTGATCGCGTGGCCGAGCTGGGAACGAGGCCGAGTCGGCGAGCGGCTCGCCACCCTCCTGGAGGCGGATGCGCAGCACGCAGCGCTACTCGGCAGCGCGTGGGAGTCAGGCACCCCGACTGCTCGGGTCGCGGTCACCGATGCGCGTCGACGAGCACGGCTGGCGCGCCAGCGGGCAGAGGCCTCGGTCAGCCGCTGGCTCGACGAGCCACGACATTCGGGCTCCGACCCCGTCAACGACGACGAGCGGGTCCTCGGCGTCCTCGCCGCCGTGCGGCGCTATGTCTGGAGCGCCCTCGTGCTGGACCGACTCCTCGACCTCGAACGCACGACACCGGCTCCAAGCGTGCCCCTCGGACGCCTCGGCAACGACCTCGCGGACCTCCTCCAAAGCTGTGCGGCGGCGGCCCGCGGAGATCGGTTCGCCGTCGACGTCGCTCGCGCCCGCACGACCCAGATCGAGCTGGCGACCGCGCTCCTCGCATCCGAGTCCAGCGCACCTCACGTCAGCGAGCGCAACCGCGTCATCATGCGCGAGACCGATCGCATGGTCGCCGCGGCAACGACCATCGCCCACCTCCTCGCGGTCAGCACTCGGCCCCGCGATCGCGAGGGCCCCGAGGACCGTGGCCTCGCCCACGACGCTCGCTGAACCGTACGGCGAGCGGCGCTGCGGTGAACCCGACGTTCGGTGGAGGCAAGCTAACCTGCAGGCGCCCGCCGGCGTGGCGCAGTGGTAGCGCAGGCGACTTGTAATCGTCAGGTCGTGGGTTCGAATCCCACCGCCGGCTCTGCCAGGCCTTCGAGATCACCCGATCGACGTCTGAGGCATCGGCCTTGATCCACGAGCGAACGTTCGCCCCATCGAACACACGCTCAACGGCGTGCGCACGCTCAGGCAGGATCCGAGGCCTCGCGCTCTGCGAGTGCGCACAGCCGCTCGACCGATGCCATGAGCCGCTCGGAGGTCGTGGCTCGGGCCCGAGCGAACCGATTCGGATCGTTGAGGGCCGTCCAGTCGTACGTGTGGCGAACCAGCGTTCGCTCCGCGTCGAGGGGCTCGAGCTCCCAGCGCCACAGGTGCCCGGGCGGCTCCTTGCCGGGCTCAGCCGGCTGCCACGCGATGCGCCGACCCTCCTCGAACTCCACGACGTGGTTCTCCCGGACAGCGCCGGTCGTGAGGGTCGCGCGGAACACATCGCCGGCACGGGTCACACGCTGGTGTTCGCTCGCGGAGGCCACGTTCTCGTTCCCGTCCCACGACGCATGACGGGACGGGTCGGCGATCAGCTCGAAGATGGTCGCCGGTGTCGCGTGCACCTCTCGAGCGGCACTCACGACACGAACTTCAGGGACGTTCTCGACGTTGGTCATCGTCCCAGTGTGGTCGCCCTCGCCCTCGGTCACGGCCGTGTGCGAGACGCGCCGGCCAACATGGGACAACGATCCCCGAACAAGATGCGCTCTGAGGAGTCCCGACCCAGTGGTAACGTCGGTCGCGCGGAGCGTTCGTCGGGCAGCGGGCCGTGCTGCACGTGGCCGTCACCGTCGCCCGACAGGTCGTTGCCACATCCGCGCCGGCGCCGACACCGACCCGACAGCACCTGCGCACGACAACCTCAGATCCACGCAGGCATACCGAGCCCTGCCACCGCAGGGCCGAGCGTCTCGAGCGGGGTACGCCCGCTCAGAACGGCCACCGCGGTCGCGAGATCGACCTCCACGACCGGCGGTTCGACGCCCCAGGCGTGCTCACCGGCGACCAGCCGACACGGCGCCATGACGCTCCGCCTCGCCCACATGGCCACGATGTCGTCCGCGAGCGCGACGAGGAGGGCTGGAGGCATCGACTCGAACCCAACGCCCGCCGCGAGGTCCACGGCGTGCACCCACACCTCGCGACAACGCATCCACACCACCTCTCTCGCCACGATCGCGCGTCCGTCACGGGTCTCGACCGGGCGATCCCATGCCTCTGGAGCGAGATCGTGCATGCGTGCGGCGAGCTCGCCTCGCGCGCTCTCCGCTCGCGCGACGAGCTGGTCGCGAGGGAGGCTCGCCGTCTCGGCGATCGCTCGACGACGCGCCTCCGGTGAGGGGTACATCGGGGTCGGAACTCCCGTTGCAGCCCAGCGGAGCAGGTTGCTGAGCGCGTCGGCGTTCGTTGCGACGTGCGCGATGACCGTCGCACGATCCCATCCCGGGAGCAAGGATGGCCCTGTCAGGGCATCGGCCTCGAGCGTCGCCACAACGGCTGCGAAGCACGCTTCGCCCTCGACCCACCAGGTCTCCCACGACGCCTGAGCCGCGCGATCCATGAGCGGATCGTAGCTCACGCCACGTGGGAGGATCGAGACGGACGCCCGTCGATCGCACTGGTGTTCACCGATGGCGGTGTCGGCGCGGACGGCGACCTCTCGCGAGCGTCCACAGCGACGCACGCAGAGGATGACGTAGGCGCCACGCCCGACGCCGTGCTCGTCGGATGGAGCGTGGCATCGCCGCCCGCACCGGATGGCGAACACGCCAGAGACTCCGCATACCAACCTCCACTCGGATGGTCATCGGTACGCGACGATCCTACGACAGCCCCACCGAGACAGGCAACCACGGCACCGCGTCCTGCCGTCTCAACGCCCCACAGAAACCGTCCGCTTGCGTGCACACACCGCAACACCGCAGCGGCCCGCTCCTCGCGCCGAACGGCCCACCCGCGCGAGCCACCGACCCTCAGGCGGCCCGAAGCCTCTCGACACTCCCGTTCGCTGATCCGAGAGGTCACCCTCGATCTCGAGCAGCGCCGTCCCTCGAGCGTCCGTCCGAGTCGGGGCGAATGCGACGACGAACGTCGACCCTCCCCAGATCATGACGCAAGCACACCGAACGCCTCGTCGGCGCTCAGCTCGCCTACGGCGACACGCTCGACGAGCGGGAAGACCGTCTCGGCGATCGCCACGTTGTGCTCGATGAGTTCCGCCACGACATCGAGTGCGACCGGGCCAGCCCCGACCAGGACACTCGTTCGAACACGCACCTCCCCATCGTCGAGATCGACCTCGAGATCCCCGTAGCGGAGCACGTAGGTCACCCGCACGGCGAACCCAGCCACCTCGTCTCGATGGGTCGACGCGACGGCGTACGGCAACACCGAGTAGACGATGACGCCGGGGGTTGCCCCATCGGCCTCGGCGAACAAGCGCCAACGGCGATCCCCCCGGTCGACCTCGGCCACGACGACATGGTCGTAGCCGCCGACAGGCTGGGGGTCCAAGCCCTGCACACGACACGCATCGACAACGACGTCGAACAGATCGAACGCCATCAGCGCGTCGTTCCCAGGCGCGCACCGCCAGCCTCGAGGCGACCCGACTTCGGATCGAAGTAGAAGAGCGACGTGCGCTTGACGACCTTCGCCTCGACCACGTGCGCGTCATGGTGCGTCGACGTCTGGCGCGCCAGCGCGAAGTAGCTGCGCTCCTTCGGGTGCAAGAAGTCGATGTAGAGGGTGAAGGAAAGCCCACTCGTCGGGTTCGATGCGGACATCAACCGCGTGGAGGCGAGCGAGCCAGCCTCCTTGGCGTACTCCCGATTGGCCTTTCCGACGAGGGGCGCAGCGGCCACGCCGACGACGCTGGGCTGGTGGGCGAGCGTCGACGACTCGGCGATGTCGACGATCGGCGCCCCGAGGATCGCTGCCACACCAGCCGATTCCTTGAGAGCGTTCTTGAGCACCGGGAACTCGATGACCTCGAGCCCGGCCTTGGCGGTGACTTCCGCCCCTTTGAGCGCCGCGCTCCCCTTACTGCCCTGCTCCCACTTGTTGACCGCCCCCATCGCAGCGCTCGTCAGCTTGGACGCTCCCTCGACCGCCCAGTCCACGATCTGACCGGGCATGCCGGGGATCATGGCCCCGGCCGAGGCCTGGACGCTGAAGCGATAGGGCTTGTGCAGGCTCGCGTCGGGAGCGCTGTAGGTGAGGTACGCCTCCGTGGTGCCGATGCCGCCCCCACCCGAGGCTCCGGCGAACGCTTCGAAGGTCGTCACCCGCTCGCCGCGCAACGGCTGGCGGCCGGAGCCCGCTGTTGCAAGCGGTGCTGCGAGCGCACCAGAGCGCTCCAACGTCTGCTTGGTGTAGCGAGTACCGGTGTTGACAGCGAATCCACCCTCGACCTGGGCAACGCTCGCATGCCCGAGGCGACCGCTCACCTCGGCGTGGAGACCCGACTCAGCGGCATCTGCCTCCGTCATCGACTGCTCGATGCCCGAGGCCCAGGACTCTGCCTCACGGTACTGTGCCGCAGCTTGCTCTTCGTCGGCGCCCTTCGTGATGCCCCCCATGCCCCAGAGGGTGCTCGTGAGATCGGCGGGCACCAACCGCGACTCCCGAAAGCGTCGGTAGAGGGTGTACGAAGCCATCTCCATGGCGCCGTGTCCACCACGGTTCGAGGTCATGGTCAGGTAGCCACCGAGACCGGCCATCGCCCGGGCGATGGCGGCGTCCCATCCGCCCGTGAAGCTGAAGGTCATGCCCGCACGTGTCGCGTCGTGGTCACGCGACGCCTTGCCCACGGCTCGGAGCCCGACGAATGCGCCGTGCGACACCGGGATGCGCACGCTGTGATCAAGGGTGATCTCGTCCCCGTTGTGCTGCACCGATCGATCGATGATCGCCCCGACGAGCGACATGAACGGCGTGAGCGACGGCAACGTGACGGTCTGGGCGAGGACCTGATCGGTCAAGGAGCTTTGGCGAGCGCTCGGACCCGACTCCTGACGCTGCACAGCCTCGAGCTCGCCGACGGCGCCCTTCGCGCTCTCATCCTTCAGTGCGTCGCGAAGCGGCTTGTTCGACGAGGAGGTGATGGCCTTGACGGCGTTCGCGCTGGAGCGGCTCGTGAGCGACGCGAGCTGCTTGGCGACCACGGCGCGCGCCTGATCCCGATCGGCGATACCGTCGACCGCGCGCACGAGCCGGAGCCGTGCCTCGGGAAGCGACGGATCGATCTCGTCGAGGTGTGACGTCACCGCCGTCGTGGCCGCACGCGAGAGCGACAGATGCCCATAGGCCTTGGCAAGCTGCGACACGAGTGTCTCGGGTGCCTTGCTGCGCTCCTTCGAGAGCAGACCAGCCCGGTATCGGGTGTGGGTCGCCGAACCCACCCGATCCGTGGCTGCGTCTCCGGTCGCGCGATAGGTGCCGGCGACGCCGGTGCCGGTCCGAAGGTCCCGCTCCAAGGCGAACGCCAGCGTGTCGGCGAGCCGGGCGGCCTCGGCTCGTGCCTCGAGCACGGAAGCTCGCTTCGATCCCCGCGAGAACCATCCACCCTCGATCCGTGAGGTGATCTCCGCCGCAACCGCCGTCGCGACCGCTGCACGCAGCGACTGATAGGCCTCGTCGACGACCTCGAGCGCGTCCGCACTGAGCGACGAACCGAGTGCCTTGGCGATGACCGACTTCGACGTCTGGCTCAAGGTGGCCTTCGGGCCGGACTCCGCCATGACCGTCCGCTCGAGCACGTCCGTCGCGCCACGAAGGCCATCGGCCGCGATCGCATCGCGCACCGCACGGTGCTGCTTCTGACCGATCGCCTTGACGGCGACCTTCGTGAGACGATCGGTCAGGGTGTGCGTCGTCGCCGAGAGCTGCTGTTCGACCTCCAATTCGGACTGCGCGTGCGCGATCGCTCGAGCGAGCTCGCCGTCGATCTGACCGATCTCGGGCGCGATCTCGGCGAGCCTGCGCTCAGCGGCGGCCGCTGCCTCCTCGGTCAGAGCCGTGGTCAGGTAGACCTCGGCGAGCCTGGTGGCCATCGTCGAGGCCGCCTTCGTGTCGGACAGGCTCCCTTCGCCGGCCAGCAACTGTGCCCGTGCGCCAAGCGTCGCGCGATCGTCGCCAGATCGTGCGACGAGACCACTCCCCGTGCGCACGTCTCGCTCGAGGCTCGCACCGAGCGCACGTGCGAAGCCCAGCGCCGCATCCAGCAGGTCACCCTCCGGTGACCCGCCCTTCGATCCCGTCGCCTTCTGGACCCCCGCAACGACGACCGCAGCAACCGCCGCCGCCACCGCGTGCCGGATCGTCGACCCGTGTGCAGAGATCGCCGCCAACGTCGACGGAGCGTGCTGGATCCCGGCGACGGCGCCCGAGCGCCGGCGACCAACGGAACCGTGGCGTGCGAGGGTGCGCTGCACGGCTTCGTTCCCGATCGTGCGCTGCAGCTCGATGAGCTGCTCTGGCCCGAGGGCTCCAGACGTCGTTCGGCGCCCGACCCCTGTCGAGGTGCGAGCAGGGGTTGTCAGATCGGCTCGACGCTCCTGCGATCGACGACTGGGGAGGCTCACGACCCAACTCTACGTGGCGAGACAACCACGCAGACGTCAGCGCGCCCTGAGGACCTGCCCCAGAGCGCGCTGACACCGTGTGAACGATCTCGCCCTCAAGCCATCGTGTGGACCTGGCGTTCGGAGTTCGAATCGACCAGGATCTCCTTGTCGAGCGGGACGCGCCCCGCGTGCCAGAAGCCGAGTCCGACGAGGACGGCCATCACCGCCGCGAGCGCGAACGCCGCGACCGAAGCCCAGAATGCGATCTCACCGAAGATCGAGAACGCATAGGCCTCGAGCAAGAGGCCGCGCAGCGTGGTGCCTTCGAACGACGTCAGGCGCAGCGCCTGGAGCTCGGCGTTCTTCGGCTGCGCCATCGCTGCCGCAGAGATCTTCGCGTAGACACCGTGATAGGGCATCTCGGACAGATGGACCGCGATGAAGTCGTTCGCGTAGACCTCGGCCTGCTGACCGGTCAGGAGCTGTTGCCCTGCGTACTGCGAGACCGACGGGATCATCGATGGGGTGATCTCCGTACCGGGCTTGGCGTGGCGGAACGCGGCGGCAGGCGGGAAGTAGATCTGCTGCTGTGCGAGCTGGTTGTGGACCTGTGAGCTCGCAAAGCTGGACCCCCACATGAGCAAGGATCCTGCAACGAGCAAGACGACGACCATCGCCAGGCCTACGGCGCTCGTCAGCACGTCAAAGACGCGGCGTCTCATGGTGTACCTCCTCAATCTGGATGCATGGGCGACGGTGGAGTCATTCGCACTCCAACGACCGCCATTGACAGTGTGAGCCGCCCCAGATTCCGTTGACACGTCGTAAGTCACACGTACCATGGCAGAGGGAAGGGGAGGTCGATGGGGACGTCGAGAAGGAAGTTCACCCTGGAGTACCGGACCGAGGCGGCCCACCGGGTCATCGACAGCGGCCGGAGCGTCCCAGAGGTGGCCCGTGAGCTCGCGATCGGGGAGCACAACCTCTATCGATGGGTGCGGGAGGAGCGCAGGCGGATCGAAGCAGCCAACGCCACTGGCAGCCCGCCCCTCACGGCGCAGGAGCGCACGGAGCTCATCAGGCTGCGCAGGGAGCTCGAGGAGCTGCGCAAGGACAACGAGTTCCTGGGAAAAGCAGCCGCGTACTTCGCCGCGAAGCCACCAAGCAAGAGAGATTCGCGCTGATGGAGGCGGAGTACGCTCGCTTCGAGATCAAACGGATGGCACGCTTACTCGAGGTCTCCCGGGCTGGCTACTACCGATGGCGACGCACCCAGGTAGCACCGTCGCGTCGGGCATGTGCAAGACGCGACCTCGAGAACCGAGTGGTCGCGGTCCACCAGGCATCCTCTGGCACCTACGGCGCACGACGGATCACGGCGGCACTCCTCGCCGCTGGCGTGGTGACGAGCCACAACACGGTGGCAGCAGCGATGGCCAGGCGCGGCATCGCCGGTATCAGCCCCAGGAGGTTCCGCCCAGCGACCACCCACGCCGATCCGAAGGCGATCTACCCACCAGACCTCGTTGCCAGGAAGTTCGACCCGGGGCGCCTGCACGCCCTCTGGACCTCGGACATCACCTACCTCGCTCTCGCCGGCGCGATGGCATACCTGTGTGTGGTGCGCGACGAGCACTCGCGGCGGGTGCTCGGATGGAGCGTCGCGGAGCGCATGGAGACCACGCTCGTGCTCGAGGCCCTCGGCCAGGCCGTCGCGGTGCGTGGGTCCCACGCGCAGGGGGTCATCTGGCACACCGACCGAGGGAGTCAGTTCAGCGACCATCGAGTTGTGGCCTTCTG
Source organism: Acidimicrobium ferrooxidans DSM 10331 (assembly GCF_000023265.1). Lineage (GTDB taxonomy): Bacteria > Actinomycetota > Acidimicrobiia > Acidimicrobiales > Acidimicrobiaceae > Acidimicrobium > Acidimicrobium ferrooxidans. Next base: position 284,476 of record NC_013124.1, on the reverse strand, counting down.
TGCCCGACACGGGATCACGCGCTCCATGGGGCGAACCGGCACCTGCTACGACCACGCGAGCGCGGAGTCCTTCTGGTCGATCTTCAAACACGAGTTCTTCTACCGCCACGCCTTTGGCGACCTCGCCGAGCTGCGCCGCGGCATACAGAGCTACATCCAGTTCTACAACCACCAGCGCAGCTGCTCGAAGATCGGCTACCTTGCCCCAGTCGTCTTCGAGCACCTCGTCGCGGAGGAGGCTCGCGTGAAGTAACCTGGGTGTCTACGAAATCTGGGGCACCTCAGTGTGATGAGCGAGGCGGCGCGCCACCAGGGTCCTTCGGCTCGCGTGCACGCAGCGAAGGACCCGATCGGTGCGACGAACCCGAGAGCGGTCCTAGAGGGCCGCGAGGAGCACGGCGAGGATCCCCGTCACGAAGATGCCATCGAAGGTTCCCGCACCGCCGATCGAGACCATGCCAGCGCCCAAGGAACGCGTCTTGGTCATGTTGGTCAGATCAGCGCCGACCAGGACTCCGATCGATCCGGCGACGTAGGCGACCGCGGCGACGTCGCGACTCGTGATGACGAGTGCTGTGAGCGCAGCGAGCACCGCCGGCACCAGCGTCGGCACTGCGATCCCGAGCCCGCGCACCGGTCGAGCAACGACGTGGACGACCAGGGCGACGATCACGGTGGCACCGAGGGCAACGAGCTCGATGTGGTCGTGGACGACCAGGTAGACCGACAACGCGGTGGGCACGAGGGCACCTCCGACGTTCACCGCCACGACCGTCCGCTGGGGTGCGACCGGGCGTCGGATCAGATACTGCACGCCGAACACCCTCACGATGCCCTCGTCGTAGGGATCGCCAGGCGTCTCGAGGTGCCATACAGGCACATTGAAGAAGCTTCCGAGCAGCGACGCCACGAGCACACCGAAGAGCCAGGCGGCCGGCACGCCAACGCGGACATAGGCAAACGACAGCACATCGAGTCCGATCAACGCAACGGACCCGAGGAACAACGCGCCCAGCACCACGAAGAACACGGGCGCCAGGACGAAGCCATGGTGGCGCATCAGTCGTCCTCCGCGTCCGCCACCGCGTCCGTTCCCGTCGCTTTCGTGTCGGTGACGAGCAAGCGCTCGAGACGCGCGCCCACGTCGCGGGCACCGAACAGCCAGCTGCGCGTCACCACGCGTCGAGCACCGAGTGCGAGCGCCTCATCCCGGCCAGCGTCGTCGACGTGCGAGACGACGGCCACCCAAGGACATGAGAGTCCCGCCACGGCCGATCGCCATCCCTCGGGCGCCGCACGCACATCGACGATGACGAGGTCGAGGTCTCCGTCGACGAGGCTCGTGCTCGAGCGCACGATCCGGACCGAGTCGAGTCGGCTCGCGCCCAACAGGTCGCGCGTCAGGAGCACGACACGAGCGGCTCCTGCGGTGGCAGGCGTCCTCCTAGACACGTTCGCCCTGCACGTCCGCGACCGAACCGTCGTCGCGGCGCTCCTTGGCTGTCCAGGGATCCCGAAGGGCCGGTGCGAGCACCCAGAGCACCCGGGCCTCGCCGTCGCCGAGGTTGCGCCATGTGTGGGCTGCGTCGGCAGCGAAGGTCGCCGAGTCACCCGCATCGAGGGTGTAGCACTCGCTCGCGAAAACGAGTTCGATACGACCGGCGACCACGTAGCAAAGTTCCACCTGCGATGGCAGGTGATAGAGCTCGTCACCGCCGCTCCCTCCGGGTGCCGCGACCGTCTCGAGAACGGTAACGCGCCGATCGTCGGGTGGGGAGAGCAACGTGTCCCGGACTCCCTCGCCAGGCAGTCCATCGGGGAAGCGATCGACGGAGCGTGAAACCACCACCGGTGCCACCGCAAAGACGTCCGCGACGGCGAGCCCGACGGCATCGGCGATCGCGACCAACGAGTCGATGGACGGGCTCACCCCGTCGCGCTCGACCCGCGAGAGGAACCCCTTCGACAGGCCAGTGCGCTCGGCAACTGCGGCCAGGGAGAGACCCCGTTGCTCGCGAGCATGGCGCAGCCGCTCGCCGATCGGAAAGCGTGGAGCCTGCACGTCCTCACGCTAGCTCGCCATGGCGGAGGCCGCACACTGCCTCTAAGGTGCAAGGAGCACCAGCGCACAGCGCGCATGGGCCCGGGGAACGGAGGAGGGCTCCATGACTGACGAGATCATCGGACCGCCAGACGCGCTCGTCGCGCCGCGCTTCGGCGGCCCCGCAACCTTCGCACGCCTGCCCCGTCTCGACGAGGCGCCTCACGCTCGCCTGGTCGTCCTCGGCGTCCCCTTCGACGCGGGTACGTCGTATCGACCAGGAGCACGCTTTGGCCCCTCAGCCATTCGAGCGGGCTCCAAGCTGCTGCGCCCATACAACCCCGACCTCGACGTCTGGCCATTCGCCGAAGTACAGGTCGCCGACGCGGGCGACGTGGCGGCGAACCCGTTCTCGATCGACGCTGCGCTCACTGCCATCACGAGTGCTGCGCGAGAGCTCGGCGAGGCTGGTCGAACCATCGTCACCCTCGGAGGCGATCACACCATCGCACTGGGGCTGTTACGCGCCCTGGCGCCCCGCACTGGACCACTCGCCCTCGTCCACTTCGACGCTCACCTCGACACCTGGGACACCTACTTCGACGCGCCCTACACGCACGGGACGCCGTTTCGCCGCGCGTTCGAAGAAGGCCTCCTCGCCCCCGACGCGAGCGTGCACGTCGGCACCCGAGGACCGCTGTATGCGCGCTCCGACCTCACCGAGGACGCTGACATGGGCTTTCGCGTCCTCGCCGCACGTGACGTCGATCGCATCGGCGTCGATGGCGTGGTGGAGCGCATCCGCGATCGTGTCGGCACCGCACCTGTCTACGTCTCGATCGACATCGACGTGCTCGACCCGGCTTTTGCGCCCGGAACCGGCACACCAGAGGCGGGAGGGCTCACCTCCAGGGAATTGCTCGCGATCCTCGATGGGCTACGCGATCTTTCCATCCGTGGCGCCGACGTCGTCGAGGTCGCACCTGCCTACGACCACGCTGAGGTCACGACCATCGCGGCCTCCCACGTTGCCTACCACCTCATCTCGATTATGGCCCCTGAGATCGCGCGCCGCTAGCTGCGAGGGGCGCTGCGACGGGCGAGAACCTCCAGGTCGCAGCTCGCTCCACCGCAGCCGTGCACGACGCACGCAAGTCGTCGCCGAAGCTGCCGATAGGGCTCCGAGCGCCTCGAGCGCCCGGCGAGCCCTTGGCGAAGTCGCACGAGCTCGGTAGGCTCGGGGCATCGCAAAGTCGACAAAGGAGTCGTACGATGCTCGAAGCTGGTACTGGGCGTCCAGAAACGGCGTCCCTCTTGTCATCGGTCCGCAGACATTCTGGCGCCGTGCCGTCGCACGCTGGCGCCCTGGAACACTTCGTCGCGAGCCTCGCGCGCCACCTCGACGACGAGGAGACCAGCGCGCTCACCACCGAGCGCATCGGCGTCGCGGTCGCGGCCCTCTTCGATGCGCTCACGAACGCCAAGGGCTCCGACCGCTGCATCGTCGAGATCGCCCAGGACAACGAGGTCCTCCGTGTGCACTGTGGCCAAGACGGCGCGACCGATCTCGAGCGGGTCATCGCCGAACCGGCGCGCCCCCTCACGAGCATCGTGGTCGTGAGCTGGGATGTCCCTTGGCTCGTCGACACCTTCATCGCCGCGGTACGCCAGATCGTGGACAACGCGAGCACGTTCCATCCCATCTTGGAAGAAGGCGAGCTCACCGACGCGAACGCCGAGTTCGTCGAGGGCTCCCACCTCGTCTCCTTCTTCGCAGCGACGACACCGACCCGCCTGTCACGCATCGAGACCGAGCACCTCGCGCGAACCCTCGCGACGCAGGCGACGCAGCTGCTGCGACTCGAGCACGATCGCGAGGCCATGGGCGACGAGCTCGCAACGCTTGCGGAGGCGACCGAGGGCCTCGACGGTGGCGAGACGCCCGGAACCTCGGCGATCGCCCACTTCCTCCCGATCGCCGAACTGCGAGTCAGCGCCGAGGGTGAACAGCGGCGGGGCATCGACGTCGCCGTGCCAACCCTGGCGGTCTCGGCAGGGCAGTGGCGCCTCGAGCCCACCGCGATCCCAGCCCCCATCCTCGATCACTCGCCGCTGCGCACACTGTCCATCGGGACGTCGTCGGGCGCCGTGCACTTCGTGGGGACCTTCCGCCCGTCGCTCGTCAGCGGGATCGGGGTTGGCGCACCCGAGATCGCCAGCCGCCTCGAGCGCGTCCGCCAGCTCCTCGCGCTCCTGCCATCGAGCCACTCATGGCGCGTGTTGCGCGACTTCGTCGGCTCGCTCCCTGCCGACCTGGCGATCGGAGTCGACGACGCAACCTTCGACGAGCTGTGTCGCGCTGGATTGCTCGCCGAGGAACTCGGGCTGCCCCGTGCCCTCGTGATCCCGGTCGAGGCGGGGGCGAGGCTCGTGGTCGTGGTGCCGGCCGCTCGGGTCGACTATGGCGTCGAGGATCGCCTCGAGGCGGTGCTCGTCGAGCGTGGCCTCGTTGCCACCGCACAGCTCACGCAGAACCTCTCCGAGCGGCGACTCGTCCTCGACTACCTCCTCGATCGCGTCCCGGAGGATCCGAGTCAGCTCGAGGCGGCGATCGCCGCCGCCACGACCCCCTTCCGTCTGCGCCTCGAGGCTGCCGTCAATGCCCTCAGCACCCCCGATGCCGATCCAGAGACCTCGAGCCTCGCCACGGCGCTCGCCGAGGGCATGGAGGAGAGCTACGCCATCGACACCACCGAGCGCGAGGCGGCGCTCGACGTCCTCGCGCTCGGCCGAGCGCGACGCTCGCCAGTACGGCTCGCGGTACGTCGACCCGCGACCGGAGAGGTGGAGCGACTTCGGCTCGTCGCGGTCGGCCAACGACCAGCGCTGTCCGACATCGTCCCGGTCCTCGAGGGCTTCGGCGCACGCGTACGCGAGGAAGTCCCCTACACGGGACGGGTCGCCGGCGAGGATGTGTGGATCATCGAGCTTCGCCTGGGCTGGCCAGCGGGGGTCGCCGATGGGCTCGGCGACGACGCAGCGGCCCATCGCCTCGAACGCGCCATCGAAGCGGTCATCGCAGGTCAGGCAGAGGCGGACGACCTGAACACCCTCGTGACGACGGCCGCGCTCGACCTCGATGACATCGACCTCACACGCGCGCTGTGTGCCTACTTGCGCTTTGGGACGCTCGGTGTCACCGAGGCTTCGGCCCGACGCACGCTCACCCGCACCCCGCTCGCAGCTCGCGATCTCGTCCGGCTCGTCCACGCGCGGTTCGACCCCGACGCCAGCGAACTCGATCGACCCCGTGACGTCGAGGCCATCACGACCCAGCTCGCCACCGATATCGAGGCCGCAGCGACGCTCGAGGACGAGAAGGTGCTGCGCGCGCTCGCCGAGATCGTCATGGCGATGACGCGGACCAATATCTTCCAGCCCGAACGCGAGGCCATCGCGTTCAAGCTCGACCCGCGCCAGCTCACCTACCTGCCCTCGCCGCGCCCACGCTTCGAGATCTACCTGCGCTCGCGCACCACGGAGGCGGTGCACCTGCGCGGCGGACGCATCGCTCGAGGTGGCATCCGCTTCTCCGACCGGCCCGACGACTTCCGCACCGAGATCCTCGGACTCATGAAGGCCCAGACCGTGAAGAACGCGGTGATCGTGCCGATGGGCTCCAAGGGCGGCTTCGTCGTTCGCGACCTCGCACCCGGTGAGCGCAACCCGCACAAGGTCGAGCGCTCGTATCGCACCTTCATGCGCACCCTGCTCTCGCTCACGGACAACCTCGTCGACGGAACCATCGTCCATCCCCCTCGCACGGTCGTCACCGACGGCAACGACCACTACCTCGTGGTCGCCGCCGACAAGGGCACGGCGACCTTCTCCGATATCGCGAACGAGATCGCACTCGAGATGGGTTTCTGGCTCGGTGATGCGTTCGCCTCGGGTGGGTCGAACGGCTTCGACCACAAGGAGATGGGCATCACCGCCAAGGGTGCGTGGATCTCGGTACGACACCACCTCGACGAACTCGAGCGCGACCCCGACGGCCCCATCACCGTGATCGGCATCGGCGACATGTCCGGCGACGTCTTCGGCAACGGCATGCTGCGCTCGCACGGGATCCGCCTTGTGGGCGCCTTCGACCACCGGCACATCTTCCTCGACCCCGACCCCGACCCGGAACGTTCGTTTGCCGCACGCGCGAGCCTCTTCGCACGCGGGGCCGGCACGAGCTGGGCCGACTATCCCGCCGATGCCATCTCGGCGGGCGGGGGCGTCTTCTCGCGATCAGCCAAGCACGTCGACCTCTCGCCAGAGGCTGCCGTGCTCCTGGACCTTGCCCCCGGAGCTCACGAACCCGACGAGGTCATCCACGCCATGCTGATGGCGCCGGTCGATCTCCTGTTCAACGGCGGGATCGGCACCTACGTTCGTGCGACGACCGAGCGCGACGCCGACGTCGGCGACCGCGCCAATGATCGCATCCGCGTCACGGGATCCGAGCTACGAGCACGCATCGTCGCCGAGGGCGGCAACCTTGGCCTCACGCAGGCAGGGCGTATCGAGTACTGCATGCACGGTGGCCGTGCCAACACCGACTCGATCGACAACTCTGCCGGTGTTGACACCTCCGACCACGAGGTCAACATCAAGATCGCCCTCGAAGAGCTGCGGCGCCAGGGTCACCTGACCACCGAAGAGCGCAACCAGCTCCTCGCACAGCTGACCGGAGAGGTCGAAGCGCAGGTCCTGGCCGACAACGTCTACCAGAACTGGGTCCTCAGCCTCGAGGAGCACGAGGCCGGACGAAGGGCCGAGGAGCATGGCGCGCTGCTCGAGCGCCTGGTCCGCGAGGCCGAGCTCGACGTGGCGGTCGAGACGCTGCCCGATCCAGCGGCCGTTCGCGGAGGCTCGCTGGGGCGCCCGCTCACCAGATCGGAGCTCGCGATCGAGATCTCCTACGCGAAGATCCACCTCACGCAGCTCCTCGAGTCCTCCTCATTGCTCGATCATCCGATCACCGACGAGCTCTTCCTCAACTACTTCCCGATCGAGGTACGCCGCCTCGTCTCGGACGCAGGCGTGGCGCACCCGCTCCGCCGCGAGTTGGTCGCGACGGCGCTCGCCAACCTCCTCGTGAACCACCTCGGCATCCTCGGTGTGGCCCGCATCGCCCAGCTTGGCAGAACGAGCTATCTGCGCGCAGCCGAGTTTGCCACGATCGCCATCTTCGCGACGGGGGCCGAGGACGTCGCTCGCCGCCTTCTCTGGCGCCGCGACGGGAGCTTCGCGGGTCGGCTTGGTGCCTATGGACGGATCCGCGACACCCTCGTCGACGCGGCGCTCGACCTCCGTCTGCTCGTGGAGGATCCGCTCGAGCTTGCCGACCCAACCACGCTTGCCGAGCGCGCGGCTCTCGTCAACGAGCTGACGGCCGACGAGCGGCTTCGCACAGAGGCGGCTGCGCTCGAGGCCGAGGGACACGACGCCCACGTAGCAGGCCTCGCAGCCTGGCGCGGCGCGACCCTCGCGCTGGCCGCCATCATCGCTGGCCGCGTGGGTGCGGACGACGCAGCAAGGCTGCTGGATCAGACCTGGGCACGAAGCCTGCGCGAGCGCGCACGCGCGTTGGTCCCGGCGAATCTCGTCGAAGCGGCGGCACTGCAGGAGATCACCGATCGGATCGCTCGCCTCGCCCTGGCCGAGATCATCGACGGGGCCCCGCGTCCTTCCGACGACGCTCTGGGCGAGCTCGAACGAGCGCTCGGCGCCCGCGACGTGCTGCTCGCGCTGCTGGTCGCGACGACGATCGCGCCCTAGACGAACGCGACCCGCAGATCGCTCAGTCCATGTCCGCCGATTCCCCGACCAGGCGCTCCGGCAGGACCACCAGGTCCTCGCCGGGGGCGTCGGCGTCGAAGCGGTCGAGGTGGACGAAGGGCGCGAGTGGGCGACGGCGCTGCCAGTCGGCTCGCTCGAGATCGGGAACCTCCTGGAATCGTGCCACCGGACCGACCGCGAGCCAGGCCACCGGACGGATCCCCGCAGGGATCCCGAGCAGCGAGGCGAGGAACGGCTCCCGATAGAACGAGACCCAACCCACCCCGATCCCCTCGGCGGTGGCGGCCAGCCAGAGGTTCTCGATGGCGAGACACACCGAGTAGAGGCCGGCATCGGCGATCGCGTGGCGCCCGAGTACGTTCGGGGAACCCCGTGAGGCGTCGTAGGTGACGACGATGCCGACCTGCGCCTCGAGAATGCCCTCGATCCGGACGTTGTCGAAACGTTCCCGACGCTCCGGATCCAGCGACGCGGCGAAGTTCGCCCGTTCCTCGAGCACGTGATCTCGAAAGGCCGCCCTGAGCTCGCGATCGCGCACCACCACGAAGTCCCAGGGCTGGCTCATGCCCACGCTGGGAGCGTGATGGGCCGCGGCCAGGATTCGTCCGAGGACCTCGGGATCGAGGGGCCCATCGATGAACTCCCGACGTACGTCTCGACGACGGACGACGACCTCGTAGAGCGACTGCGCGAGCTGGTTCACGGCTCAACCCTACGCGAGCCGCCCTGCTCGGCCAACACCACCGCGTCTAGCCTGGTTCCGAGAGAGGAGGCGCGGTGCAGCCTGGAGGGGGCTTCGGCGGAATGCGCGCGCTGCGAGGCATGGCCGCCGATCCGGTGCGGCCAGGCTCGATCGATCGCCGCACGCTTCGGCGGGCCTGGAGCGTCACGAAGCGCCATCGGGCCCTCATCATCGTCTACCTGGCCACGCTCGCCATCTCCGCACTCCTCGGCGCACTGGTGCCGCTCGTGGTGCGAGACATCATCAACGTCGCCATCGTTCGGCGCTCGATCGGGCGCCTCACGATCGACGTCGTCATCATCGCCGCGCTGTCGCTCGCTCAGAGCGCGCTCGGCGTGGGAACGCGCTACGTCTCCTCGGTCGCTGGCGAGCGGATCATCTTCGACCTGCGCACCCGTCTCGTCGCCCACCTCCAGGAGCTGTCGCTCGGCTTCTTCACCGAGGCACAGACGGGCTCGGTGCTCTCGCGCATCTCCTCGGACGTCACCAGCTCACAAGCCGTCGTCGGGACCCTCGGCTCGGTGGTGAGCGATCTTTCGACCCTGATCTTCACGCTCGGCTTCATGGTCGCGCTCTCACCGCTCGTCACCGCCCTCTCGTTGCTCATCGTGCCGGTCTTCGTCCTCGTCGACCGCCTCTTGTCGCGTCGTGTCGCACACGCTGCGCGCGAACAGATGCAAGCCAATGCCGAGATGAACGCCTTCACCCAGGAGCGCTTCAACGTCTCCGGCGCGCTGCTCGTTGCGCTCTTCGGCCGCCGAGGCGACGAGCTCGACACCTTCTCCCATCATGCGGGTCGCGTCCGTGACGCGGGTGTGCGCTTCGCCCTGGTCGGCAGGGTCTACTTCGCTATTCTCGGGCTTGCGAGCGCGATCGGGACCATCGCGGTCTATGCCCTCGGAGGTGACCAGGTGATCCGCGGCGCACTCTCCCTGGGATCGCTCGTCGCGCTCGCGCAGTACGTCACCCGCCTCACCGGGCCCATCACCGACCTCTCCTCGGCTCGGGTCAACCTTCTCCAGGCACTCGTGAGCTTCGACCGCATCTTCGAGGTCCTCGACGTCCAACCCGCCGTGACCTCGCCCCCGAACCCACGTCACCTGCAGCGCGTCGAGGGTAGGGTCGCCCTCGAGGACGTGTGGTTTCGCTATCCTCGGAACCAGGCGGTCGCGAGCCTCACCAAGCAGGGTGTCCCGCGGAGCGAGGAGCGTGATTGGGCGCTTGCCGGGGTGACGCTCCACGTCGAGCCCGGCCATACCCTCGCGCTCGTCGGCCCATCAGGGGCTGGCAAAACCACGGTGACCATGCTGGTGACGCGGATGTGGGATCCAGAGCGCGGTCGCGTCACGCTCGACGGCATCGACCTGCGCGAGCTCGACCTCGAGGAGCTCCGGGCCGAGATCGGCGTCGTCACCCAAGATCCGTTCCTCTTCCACGACACCGTGCGCGCGAACCTTCGCTACGCCAAGCCATCCGCGACCGAGGACGAGCTGCGCGATGCGCTCGCGCGCGCCCAGCTCCTCGCGACCATCGAGGCCCTCCCTGATCGCCTCGACACCCTCGTCGGCGAGCGCGGCTACCGACTCTCGGGCGGCGAGAAGCAACGGCTCGCCATCGCGCGCGTCCTGCTGCGCAACCCGCGCATCGTCATCCTCGACGAGGCGACCTCGAGCCTGGACGCTCAGAACGAAGCACTCATCCAGTCAGCGATCGGCGACACCCTCCAGGGACGGACCGCCATCGTGATCGCCCACCGCCTCTCCACCGTCCTCGGTGCCGACACCATCGCCGTCATGGCCGCCGGCAGTGTCGTCGAGCAAGGGAGCCACGCCGAGCTTCTCGCCGCAGGTGGGCTCTACGCCGAGCTCTTCGAGCGTCAGTTCCTCACCGAGCAAGGGGAGGCAACGGCGCCGTGATGCCGCCCGAGGCGGCGACCCAGTCGTCGTCGTGGCTGCCCTCGAGGATCGCAGCGAGCTCGCCACGGGTCAAGAAGTACTCCGTGAGGTACTTCTCCCCCTCGTCGGCAAAGATCGTCACGATCGTGGCGTTCGGCCCGAGTTTCTCGCGGAGCTGACGGGCGGCGACCAGGTTCGCCCCCGAACTCGGCCCGACCAACATGCCGCGGCGCGCGAGCTCGCGCATGGTGCGAACCGCGTCCAGGCTCGTGACCGGGATCACCTCGTCGACCATCGTCCGGTGGCGCTCGTAGATCGTGGGGACGAAGCCATCGGCGATGCCCTCGATGCGATGGTGGTGAACTTCACCACAGAGGATCGTGCAGCTCTCCTCCGGCTCCACCGCGACGAGCCGAGTCGTGGGGTTGACCGCCCGGAGCGCTTGACCAACGCCGATGAGCGTCCCGCCCGTCCCGACACCCATGACGAACGCGTCCGGCGGTGCACCGAGATCGGTCACGATCTCCGGCCCTAGCCACTCACGGTTCTCGGCCACGTTGTCCTCGGAATCGAACTGGCGCGGGCAGAAGAAACCCGGGCGCTCGCCCATCTCCACCGCGGTCTCGCGGGCATGCTGAACGTGGAAGTTCCCGACGCGCAGGACCTCCGCGCCGAACCCGCGCGAGATCGCTGCGCGCTCTGACGAGAGCCCCTCTGGCATGACGACGACCATGCGGTAGCCCTTCACCGCCGCGACCATCGCGAGGGCGTTGCCCGTGTTGCCACTCGAGGCCTCGACGATGGTCATGCCGGGCTCGAGCTCGCCGCGTGCCTCCGCTGCCTCGATCATGTAGCGCGCGATGCGCGCCTTGATGGAGCCCGATGGGTTGAGGTACTCGAGCTTGGCGAAGATGGAGGGCTCGACCTCGATGAGCGGTGTCGATCCGATGGCATCGAGCACGCTCTGCGACTTCCCCGTAACCATGCTCCTGAGTGTAGGCACGTCACAGCGAGGTCGCACGAGCGACACGCTCCAGGGACGCAGCACGCATCGTGCCGTTCAGCGGGTCAACGACGCAACGAAGCCGGTGAGGATCCAAGAGCACGTTGCGCTGCCCGGACGATCCGCCGTCGCCGATAAGCGACGCCGCTCCACGCCGGTACTTGGGTCGCCACGAAGTCCCACAGCATCACTCCGGGTCGCAGCGGTCCCCAGAGGGCGGAGAGGACGAGCCAAACCCCGAACCCGATGACGATCGCGATGAGTACCGCGATGGCGACCATGATCGGGCGACCTGACGGATCTTGGACCAGCGCCATCAGGTACGAGCGAGGCAACTCGTCACCACCACCGCGAAGCAGCCGACGTTCCATCGAACGGCGCTCGCGACTCGAGTACGCTCGAAGGGTGCGTTGCGCCTCGGATGGCTCGATCAGCCGGCGATACAGCCACGCGAGACCGAGGCCAAGACCCATGGTCACGGTGCCGATCAGCGCGACGGCGATGCTCACGGGGCCCTCCGTGATGTTCCCGACGACAAATCCGATCGTGGCATGGACGGACGAGCAGTGCAGGGGGTCGAGAGCGCAGATCGAGTCGAGAGCGCAGATCGACGATCTCCCGATCGAGCCGCCGGGGACCGTGGGCCGCCGCTACGACCAGCGACGCCATGGCATCGGGGAGAAGGGAGCGCACACCCTGCAGACGCGACGGAGGAAGCAGACCAATGAGCACACCGGTCGAGGATCTCGGAACACGCCAGCAAGCCCACTGGGAGGCCACCTTTCGTGCCAGCCCGCAGCTCTACGGTTCGGCGCCAAGTGAGGCTGGTCGATGGGCTCTCTCACGCATGCTCGCTGACGGGGCCGCTCGGGTCCTCGAACTCGGCGCTGGGCACGGTCGTGACACCCTGCACTTTCTCGATGCGGGCCTCGAGGTCACGGCGGTCGACTACGCCGTGAGTGGACTCGCAGCCCTCTGGGACGCAGCACATGGCCGTGGAACCGGCGCCCGGCTCACCTCGGTCACCCACGACCTATGTCGGCCTCTCCCGCTGGCCGACGGCTACTTCGACGCCTGCTTCGCGCACATGCTCTTCACGATGGCGTTCACGACGTCCGAGCTCGTCGCCCTCGGTGCGGAGCTGCACCGAGTCCTGCGACCGGGCGCGACGTGCGTCTACACGGTGCGCCACAAGGGCGACGCCCACTACGGCCAGGGCATCGACCTCGGCGACGATCGCTTCGAGAACGGTGGCTTCGCGGTCCACTTCTTCGATGAGGACCTCGTCCATCGCCTCGCCGACGGCTTCGAGCTCGAGGACGTGACCGCCTTCGAAGAGGGCGACCTGCCCCGACGGCTCTGGAGAGTCACGATGCGTCGCCGCTAGACGGCGTTCGCGAACCGTGTCCTGCTCGAGTTGCACGAGCGACCACGACGCGGCCAGGACGCCGCATCACCGACTCGGTTCGATCGTTCGTCGCAGCACCGCCGATTCCCGAAGATCGTCGTCGAGGTGCGAGCAGCTCCGTCGGCCGAACGCGAGGTGCGGCCCGAACGAACCCACGAGCTCATCGAGCGCGCCGACTGCGTCGAGCTCACGCACCCGAGGGACGGCGACGCCGAGTCGGCTCGAGCCAGGGCGGAACCCAGCCATCGTCGACCGGATTGATCGTCGTTCCTGGCGCCACCACGTCGTCGATCGCGTCGAGCACCGCGGTCGGCACGACGACATCGGCCGCCGACAGCTGGGACTCGAGATGCTCCATGGTGCGTGGTCCGATGATCGCCGAAGTGATGGCGGGGTGCGCCAACACGAAGCCGATGGCAAGTTCGATCAGCGAAAGGTCCGCCTCCGCCGCGATCTGGGCCAAGCGCTCGGTCGCGTCGAGCTTGCGCTGGTTCTCCGGCAGCGAGAGATCGAAACGTCGAGCGACCCGCTGGCGTGCAGCCGACTGCGGGCCACTGAAGCGATCGCGCCGGTCCCGGCCAGAGAGCCAACCTCCGGCGAGGGGGCTCCAACTCAACACACCGAGTCCATAGCGCTCACAGGTCGGGAGCACCTCCCGCTCGATCGAACGCACGAGCATGGAGTAGGGCGGCTGCTCGGTGCGCGGACGCGCGTAGCCCCGCTCCTTGGCCACCCACTGCGCCTCGACGATGGCACTCGCGGGCCAGGTCGAGTGCCCGACGTAGCGAACTTTGCCGCTGCGGACCAGGTCGTCGAGCGCGCCGAGCGTGTCATCGAGGTCGGTGTCGGGATCGTGGCGATGGAGCTGGTAGACGTCGATCCACTCGGTGCCGAGCCGGCGCAAGGACTGCTCGACTTCGTGGATGATCCACCGCCGCGAGTTGCCCTTGGCATTGCGATCAGGCCCCATACGACCATGCACCTTGGTCGCGAGCACCACCTCATCCCGGCGACCTCGGAGCGCCTTGGCGAGAATCTCCTCGGACTCGCCCTCCGAGTAGACGTCGGCGGTATCGATGAAGTTGATGCCCGCATCGAGCGCCCGGTGCACGATACGAATCGACTCGTCGTGGTCCGGGTTACCCCAGCTCCCGAACATCATGGCCCCGAGACAGAGTACGGAGACCTCCACCCCCGTCGTGCCGAGCATTCGATACTGCATGGTCACCTCCGCTTCTCGTCTCGCCTCTGCCCTTCGCCCTGTCGTGTCGCCCCAGCGAACGTGCTACGGCTCGCTGACGCGCAGGATCGACTTGATCGCCCGACGCTCGTCCATTGCCCGGTACGCCTCGACGACGCCGTCGAGGTCGGTCTCGTACGTAAAGACGCGACCTGGATCGATCGTGCCGCCGAGCACGTCCTCGAGCAGCTCCGGGAGGTAGATCCGCACCGGAGCCGGGCCACCGCGCCAGCCGACGTTGCGACCGAACAGCGCCGTCGCGGGCATCACACCGTGGGGCACGCCGACTCCACCGACGATCGATCCAGGGCGCGCGATCGCAGCGGCGGTCTCCATCGCCTCCTGGGTACCGACGCACTCGAGCACGGCGTCGGCACCGATGCCGCCGGTCATCTCGAGCACGGTCGCGACGGCCTCGGCGCCGCGTTGGGCGACGATGTCGGTCGCCCCGAAAGCCCGGGCCACGACCTGTCGGTCCGCGTGCGAACTCAGGGCCACGATGCGCTCCGCACCCAGTCGATGCGCCGCGAGCACCGCCGAGAGCCCGACAGCGCCGTCGCCGATCACCGCGACGGTGCTACCCTTCGTGACCCCCGCCGACACCGCCGCGTGGTGCCCGGTCGGCATGACGTCCGAGAGCGCAAGGAACGACGCGAGCTCGGCGTCCGACCACGAGGTACCCGGGACGGGCACGAGCGTGGTCTCGGCGAGCGGAACGCGCACCGCTTCTCCCTGGCCTCCGTCGATAGTGCCGTCGCCGAACAGGCCACCGTGCACGCAGTTCACGGTGGCGCCCCACTGGCAGTTGGGGCAGGCGAGATCCGCAAAGGCGAACGGGGCGATCACGAGCATCCCGGGGCGGAGGCCGTCGATGGCGGAGCCGATCTCCTCGACCACCCCGATGAACTCGTGGCCGATCGAGCCCGGACCGCGCTCACTGAGGCCCCGCCAGTACCAGAGGTCGGACCCGCAGACGCACCCTCGCACGACCCGCACGACCGCGTCGGTCGGCTCGAGCACCCGAGGATCAGGACGCTCGTCGACCGTGATCAGACCCGGACGATGAAAGACAGCAGCACGCAACGAGACTCCTCAACATCACGCCGATGACCACGAAGTGGTGAGACACGCCGTGCTCGTCTCTGACGCGCGAACTCATGCCCGCTCACCTGGCGGGGAGCAACGCGCTCGAACACGGGGAGCGCCGAGCCCTGCCGACTCAGCAACCACCACACTACTCGAAACCGAGCACACCCACGGCAGAGGTCCCATCTGGGCCACGACGACGCGTGCGCCACGTCGAAGCCGCACACGCGTCACCTGATCGCGAGCGAGGGCGACCCGATCCGTACGTGCGCGCCATGGGCGCCCTAGGCCGTGGGGAACACGAAGAAGAGCTCGGCGTAGCGATCGTCGCCGAGACCGGCAGCCTCGGCTCCTTGACGCAGCCAGCCACGCACGAAGGTGCGCGTCGCCTCGGGATCGGGCAACTGACTCGCGTGACACGAGATGGCCTCGAGCTTCGCGTCGAGCGTTTCCGTGACGTCCACGAAGTGGGTCGGCTCCGGGTACGCCATCAGTGCGACCTGACTGACGGTGTGCGCCTCGAGCCCGGCCTCTGCCAGCTCGACGAAGGTGAAGGGGTTCCGCGCGTCCGGATACACCGCGCACAGCGCGGCTTCACCGACGGCCATGTGATCTGGGTGCGACGCACCGATCCGCGCAAAGTTGCGCACTGGTGACTGCGCCACCACGGTGTGAGGACGGAAACGTCGGATCACCGCGGCAAGGTCGCGTCGCAACCCGAGCGTCACCGTCACCTCGCCATCCACGTACCCAAGGAACTCGACCGTCTCGACACCGACCACCTTGGCCGCAGCCCGCTGTTCGCGGCGCCGAATCGCAGGAATGTCCGAACGGGGGATCGACGGGTCGAACCCGCCCACGTTGCCATCGGTGACGATGCAGTAGGCGACCTCCGTGCCCGCCGCGGTCCAACGGGCCACCGTGCCCGCGAGTCCGAAATCGACATCGTCCGGGTGCGCACTGATCACGAGGACGGACTGGGGTGCTTCAAATGGCTGCAGTTCCACGCAAACCTCCTGGGACCAGTGCCACGCTAGTCGACCGAGTCATCGAGGCCCAGGGCACGGCGCAGTGCCCGCACGTCGTCCGTTGCCGTCCCGAGCTGCGCGGCGAGTGCCTCGGTCAGCGCGGACAACCACGCCGAGAGCGACACCCGATCATGAGCGATCGCAACGCCACCTGAACGGAGGACGATCTCCGCCACGACCGGTGGTCCTGGGCGCAACACCAGTCGACGGTCGCCGATGTCGACCGCGAGCTCGACGATCCGTCGCGTGCGCAACCCGCGCCGCTGCACGCGCACCGCGCCGGTGCCCAGCCATCGCTCGAGCGCATCGGCGAGCACCGATGCCAGCGTCTCAGCATCACCGCGTGCTTGGCCAAGTGCTGACGCGAGGGCTACGAGCTCGTCATCTCCCATGGCTCCTCCTTCTTCGACGGAGCGTAGCGACGCCCGCCCTGTGACCGCCGCGCGATCGCGCTAGCGTTGGCCCATGACCGAAACGAACCGGCTCGCGCCAGGCGACCGTCTTCCGAGCTTCTGCCTGCCCAACCAACGAGGCGAGCAGGTCTGCGCGGACTCGTTTGCTGGCACCGCGACCATCCTCTACATCTACCCGAAGGACATGACCCCAGGATGCACCCTGGAAGCGACGGAGTTCAACGCGTCCGTCGACGAGCTGGCGGCGCTCGGTTGGCGCGTCGTCGGGATCTCTCCCGACACGGTCGCATCCCATGCCCGCTTTGCGGAGCGTCACGGCCTACGCTTCGACATCCTCGCCGATCCCGATCGGTCCGTCATCACAGCCCTCGGCGCCTATGGCGAGAAGAAGTCCTACGGCCGCACGACGGAAGGTGTCCTGCGGTCCACATTGCTCATCGACGCCGACGGCGCCGTCGTCGACGCGCTCTACAACGTGCGCGCGACCGGCCACGTCGAGCGCGTGCTCCGCCAGCTGCGCCAACGGAGCGCGCTGGCGACCGGAGGCGAGCGATGACGGCGCGCGAGGCGGTGATCGTCGCCACCGCCCGGACCCCGATCGGCCGCGCCTTCAAGGGATCCCTCGTCGACGTCCGCCCTGACGATCTCTCTGGCCTCGTGATCGCCGAGCTCCTTACCCGAGTGCCGGCCCTCGATCCGGCGAGCGTCGACGACGTGATCTGGGGAGCGGCCATCCAGCACGGCGAGCAATCCATGAACCTCGGGCGCAACGTGGCAGCCCTCGCTGGCCTGCCCGAGACCGTCCCCGGCACCACCGTGAACCGCTTCTGCGCATCGTCGCTGCAAGCGATTCGCATGGCGTTCCATGCGATCATGGCCGACGAGGGAGACGCCTTCATCGCTGGCGGTGTGGAGTCGACGACACGTGCATCGATCAAGGGGTTCGACCCCGAGGACATGAACCCTCGCTTCACCGACGAGAGCCGCGCGGACTTCGTCAATCACATGTACATCCCCATGGGCCTCACGGCCGAGAACGTCGCCGATCGCTACGGCGTCACGCGCGAGGCGATGGACGCCTACGCGGTCATCTCGCAAGAGCGTGCGGTCGCAGCCCAGGAACGGGGCTTCTTCGATGCGGAGACGATCGCCGTCACGACGCCGAGTGGGAACGTCGTTCGGCGCGACGACGGGCCGCGCCCCAACACCACCCTCGAGGTGCTCGCCACGCTCAAGCCAGCGTTCAGGCCCGACGGACGGGTCACGGCGGGTAACTCCTGCCCGCTCAACGACGGGGCTGCAGGGGTCATCGTCATGGAGCGCTCACGCGCGGAGGCACTCGGCATCCGGCCACTCGCCAAGATCGTCGCCTCCGCCGTGACCGGCATCGCTCCGGAGATCATGGGCGTCGGACCGATCGATGCCGTACGCGCCGTGCTCGAACGCGCCGGTCTCACGATCGGCGACATCGACGTCGTCGAGCTCAATGAGGCTTTCGCAGCCCAAGTGCTCCCCGTCGTCAAGGAGACGGGCATCTCGATCGACCACCAACTCAACCCGAACGGAGGCGCGATCGCGCTTGGCCACCCGTTCGGGATGACGGGGGCTCGGATCATGACGACCCTGCTGCACGAGCTCGATGAGTTGGGGGCTCGTCTGGGCCTCGAGACCATGTGCGTCGGTGGCGGCCAGGGTATGGCCATGATCGTCGAGCGCCTCGACTGAGGCGTCGATCCGTACGGACCGCGCCTTCGGCGCTAAGGTGACGAGGGTGCCAATCGCTCCTACCACAGCCACGGCCCGATGAGCGACCGACCGGCGACGCTGGTGCTGGTTCGCCACGGCCGCACACCGACGACCGGCACCGAGTTGCCGGGCCGACGGCCGGGTCTCGCCCTCTCGGACCGCGGCGAGGCCGAAGCGCGCCGCACCGCAGCGGTGCTTGCAGGGCGCTTCGATGCCATCAGGCTGTACTCGAGCCCGCTCGAGCGCGCTCGCCAGACGGCAGCCGCACTCGAGGCTGTCTTCGGCACCACCGCGATCGTCGACGACGACCTCGCCGAGGTCGACGTCGGCGCCTGGACCGGCTGGTCGTTGGGACGCGTGCGTCGCCGCAAGGAGTGGGCAACGCTCCTCGCGGCTGCGTCGACGTTCCGGTTTCCCGAGGGGGAATCACTCGTCGATGTGCTCGCCCGGATCCGAGGCTTCGCAACCAGGATCGCCGAGCGCCATCCCGGCGAGGTCGTCGTCGCCACCTCACACGCGGACCCCATCCGCCTGCTCGCCGCCGATGCGCTCGGTATCCACGTCGACGGTGTCCACCGGATCTGGGTCGAGACGGCCTCGTCGACCACCTTCAGCGTGACGCCGACGAGCCTTGGCCTGCTCACGCTCAACGAACGCACTGGGGCCAGGTGGCGGAGGTGAACGAGTTCGTCTGGGAGTTCGATCCTGCGGAGTTCGCGACCCTCGGCACCCACGGCAGACCCGGCGAACGCGTCTTCTTGTTCCAGGCTGGCGCCAACGGCGAGATCGTGACCCTCCTCGTCGAAAAGCTCCAGATGGCCGCCCTTGCCAGGGCCATCGCCACGGCGCTCGAGGACCTCGCGCGACCCGGCGAGCTGCCACCGACGACACCGCTCACCGAACCCGCCGAACCAGCCTTCCGCGTCGGCGAACTCCAGCTCGCGGTCGACGTGGATGCAGGAGTGCTCGTCATCGAGGCCATCGAAGACGAGCGCGACGTCGACGTCGAGCCACGTCGAGCACGGTTCACCCTCTCGCGGGAGCTCGCAGCGCGTCTCGCGATCCGCATCGCCGAGGTGGTCGAACAAGGCAGACCGACCTGTCCGCTCTGCGGCTATCCGATCAATCCCGAAGGCCACGCGTGTCCACGGACGAACGGGCATCGCGCCCCAGCGCGTTAGACGATCCTGCCATCCTCGACGACGAGGTTCGCCTCCTCGGGCGGATCACTGCGTCGTCCAACGGCGCCCACCTCGTCGAGCTGGTCCACTCCGGAGCACTCGCGATCTACAAGCCCGACGCCCTCGAGCGCCCGTTGTGGGACTTCCCCCCGGGGCTGGGCCGCCGGGAACTCGCCTTTCGAGCACTCGCCGAGTTCGTCGGCATCTGCCACGTGCCGCCTATCGTCGTGCGCCACGACCTACCCTACGGCAGCGGCACCCTCCAAGCCTTCGTGGACGCAGACTTCGACCTCACCTACTTCGAGCTCGTCGAGGACCAGGCCCACCACGAGTCTCTCGCGGTGATCGCGGCACTCGACATCGTCGCAAACAACGCCGACCGCAAGGGGAGCCACGTCCTCCTCGACGACGAGGGGCGACTCTGGGCGATCGACAACGCGCTCACCTTCCACCCGGAGTCGAAGCTACGAACCGTGATCTGGGATCTCGCGGGTCATCCGCTCCCCACCGCGTTGGCCGCACGTCTTGCCTCCTTGGCAGATGATCTGCCCGACGACCTCGCACGGCTGCTCGAGCCCGAAGAACGACGTGCGCTCCTCCAGCGAGCAATGCGTCTCGTTCGACGCGGCGCGCTCCCGCCCATGCCGGAGCACGGACGGCCCTATCCTTGGCCCCCGGTCTGAGAAGGGAGCCGTCGGCGCGGGCGCGGCCGCACCGACCCGAGACCGCCGTCGATGCCGAGCACGCTGCCGGTGATCCACGAGGACTCCGGGTCGAGCAAGAACGCCACGCCTCGGGCGATCTCGTCACCGGTGCCGATGCGACCCAGGGCGTGCAGCTCGATCGACGCCGCGAGCGCATCCTCTCGCTCGACGATCCCGCGCGTCATCTCGGCCTCGACGAGTCCGGGGGCGACCGCGTTCACCCGCACGCCAGCTCTGGCGAGCGTCGCAGCGGCCGATCGGGTCAGTCCTTCGACACCAGCCTTCGAAGCCGCGACGGCTTCGTGCGAGGCGAGGCCGACGTGGGCTGCCGCCGAGGAGATCAGCACGACCGAGCCACCGCGCGATCCCATCACGCGCTCGGCCACCCGCACGACCACGAAGGCGCTCGTCAGGTTGAGGCGCATGAGCTCCTCGAACTGCGCGATCGAGGTCCGTGCCGGCGTCGCAAGAAGGAAGCCACCGACGAGATGGGCGATGCCGTCCACCGAACCAAGGGCACCGGCTGCCGCCACCAGCGCCGCCTCGAATCGCTCGAGATCGCGCGCGTCAGCAACCTCGACGGCGGCGAGCGCGTCGGCGACCGGACCGAGGCGCTCGTGGAGCCGATCCCGATCGCGTACGACGACAGCGACCTCGGCGCCCCCCTCGACCAGACGCGTGACGAGCGAGCGGCCGACGGCACCGGTCGCTCCGGTCACGACATAGCGCGCAGCACCATGACTCATGGCAGGTGGCAACGCTCGCAGCGCCTCACAGCTTCCACACCGCGCACGGACCGCGGCGATCGTCGGAGCTCAGCGTCTGGCCGCGGCGGTCTCGCGACGGCGCCCGCGAACCGCGAACTCAATCGACGAGGGTGGGGCGACCGGTCCGACCGAGCGGCACCACGCCACTCCTGACGGCCCCCGCGTGGTAGGCCACGGGGTCGACACCCCCCAACTGATCGCTCGGCCAAAACGTCGTTCGCCCAGGCGCTTCCACCTGCTCGAAGCGCACCTCATCGCGCTCGACGTGCACGAGCCATCCCAGCGCGGGGCCTGGGCCGAGAGCTCCCGCGCTCAGCTGGAGCACACCACCTTCGAGGACCGCCGCGCTCGCCGCGTGCACGTGCCCGCACAGGTACGCGACGACCCGCGTGGACTGGACCATCAGACGATGGAGCTCCGCGACCTCGCCATCCACGTAGCCCATCGCGCCGAAGGACGCGAGCACGCCCGACTCGCGTACCGGCACGATCGGGTAGTGGCCAACGACGACCACGGGCGTCGTCGCACCTGCGAGCGCTCGCTCCAACAGCGCGAGCGCGCCATCGGGATCGCCGCGCCTCAGGCCGACGCCGACGACCAGGAGGTCACCCGTCGCACGCGCCACGAGCGGGCCCTCCCCGAAGGTCATACCGAAGTTCGTCCGGCTCCAGGGAACTGGTTCGTAGCGCTCGAAGACCGGAAATCGTTCGGCGCGCTCGGGATTGGCCCCGAGATCGTGGTTCCCGGGCACGACGAGCATCCGGCGCTCGAAGCCTTCCAGCCACCGGCGCGCCTCGACGAGCTCGCGGACGTCCCAGGTCCCGTAGCTCGTGAGATCCCCGCTCACGGCGAGCAGATCGAACGTACGAGAGCGCAGTGCGGTCCTTGCGCGGCGCAGACGCTCGCCGACGCCCACGCTCAGGCGCTCCGGAGCTCGCTCGTAGTGCAGATCGGAGATGTGCAGCAGCGTGGTCACGCCACCTCCTCACGTTTGCGCGGCGCCACTTGGCCGCCCCACCTCGACCGTAGTGAGCCCGTCCGACGACGAGGTTACGTCCAGCCGACGATTGGATGTCGGGACCCGCGCCCCCGAGCTGCGTGGTCGCTGGAGGCGCGCCTGCGCTCGAGCCTGAGACGACCGGGCGCGTCGTCGATAGCATGGCATCGTGCACCAGCCTGATCGGCCCTCACCGCTCTTCGACCCGTCGCTGTGGGAGCCCGTCGAAGGCTTCGACGCCACCGACATCACCTACCACCGCGCCCGTGAGGGCGGCTTCGTCCGCATCGCCTTCAACCGCCCCGAGGTGCGTAACGCCTTCCGGCCCCGTACGGTCGACGAGCTCGCACGTGCGCTCGAGGACGCCACGCTCCGCGACGACGTCGGTTGCGTGCTCCTGACTGGCAATGGTCCGTCCCCGACCGACGGCGGCTGGGCATTCTGCTCGGGCGGTGATCAACGAGTCCGTGGCGCAGAGGGCTACGAGTACCACGACACCGAGCACGCCCATGGACGCCTCCACATCCTCGAAGTACAGCGCCGCATTCGCACCATGCCAAAGGTCGTCATCGCCGTGGTGCCAGGCTGGGCGGTCGGCGGGGGCCACTCGCTCCACGTCGTCGCCGACCTCACCATCGCAAGTCGCCAGCATGCACGCTTCATGCAGACCGACACCCGCGTCGCCTCGGTCGACGGCGCGTACGGCTCGGCGTACCTTGCTCGTCTCGTCGGCCAGAAGCGCGCCCGCGAGATCTTCTTCCTCGGCTTCGACTACTCGGCCGAGGAGGCGTACGCCATGGGCATGGTGAACGCCGTCGTCGACCACGAGGACCTCGAGGCGGTTGCTGTCGCATGGGCGCGCAGAATCCTCGATCGCAGCCCGACCGCGCAACGCCTCGCCAAGTATGCGCTCAACCTGGTCGACGACGGCATGGTCGGCCAACAGCTCTTCGCGGGCGAAGCGACGCGCCTGCTCTATGGCACCCGAGAGGCAACGGAGGGCCGAGACGCCTTCCTCCAGCGACGCGAACCCGACTGGTCAGCCTTTCCCTGGTTGGCGTAGTCCGCCACGTCCTCGCGTCGTCACGGCTCCCCTGGGGCGGTGATCCGGTGGGGGATCCTCGCTGTTCCCGACCATCGCCGCCTAGCCTGGTGGGGCGGCTGGGTCGTAGTGACATGCATACTCATGCAGTAGCATGCGACGCGTTGCACTTGTCCGGACGTGACGGCCACTAGACTCAGCGCGCATACCCCGGCGGGTGCCGAGTGACGTCCGAGGCCCCGCGACAGCACCGAACGCAAGCGAGCGACTGGAGAGAGTCCCGATGGTCAAGGCGGACCGCGAGCATCCCTGGCACCTGCGTCGCGTTCGCTCACCCCAGCCGCTCATCAGGCGTCGACTCCCCACCGGGCGAGGCGCGACCGAGCAGCCCAACGCCACCGGCGATGGTGACGCAGAGCTCACGCTCAAGTTCTGGATTTTCCTCATCCTGACGGGCGTCGGGGCCGGGCTCTTCGGCGACCTCATGATGGTCATCCTCTTCAACGTCCAGCACATCACGTACCACTACCACATCGGCTCGTTCCAGGCGGCCGTCGGGCGCTCCGCGCCGATCTACCGCCTCGAGATGCTCACGCTCGCCGGCGCGATCGGTGGGCCCGCATGGTTCATCCTCTCGAAGTTCACCAAAGGTGAGCGCTCCGAGGTGGACGACGTCGTCTGGAAGGGCGAGGGCGATCTGCACATCCGCAAGAGCCTCGGCACCTCGATCATCCAAGAGGTCGTCATCGGCATGGGCGCCTCGCTCGGACGCGAGGCCGCCCCGAAGCTCCTCGGCGCGGTGTCCGGCAGCTACCTCGGCCGATGGGGCAAGCTGTCGCCAGCGCAGAAGCGCCTCCTCATCGCCTGCGGTGCGGGGGCAGGACTCGCCGCCGTCTACAACGTTCCCCTCGGCGGCGCCCTGTTCACCGCGGAGATCATGATGGGTGAGGTCACCCTGCCCGTCGTCCTCCCGGCACTCGCAGCATCCGTCATCGCCACGTACGTCGGCTACCTCTACCTCCCCGACCACGCGACCTACGTCGGGGTGGCCAACTACCAGTTCCACCTCGCCCAGATCGTCTTCGCCGTGATCGCCGGACCGCTGATCGGCCTCTTCTCGGTCGCCTTCGTGCGCCTCATGGGCCTCGTCACGCACCATCGCTTCACCGGTCGGTGGGTCCTCATCGGACCACTCCTGTCGTTCTCGATCCTCGGCTTCATCGGCATGCGCTATTTCCAGCTCTTCGGCAACGGCAAGGACATGGCGCACGCGGTCTTCTTGAACCAGCTCGGTAGCCTCGGCTTGCTCGCAGCACTCTTCCTCTTGAAGCCCATCGTCACCGCGATGGCACTGGGTACCGGTGCCTCCGGCGGCCTGTTCACCCCGACGTTGTCGACGGGCGCGGTCCTCGGCGGGTTCCTCGGCGGCATCTGGTCGTTCGTCATGCCGGGGGCAGCGATCGGCTCCTACGCCATGATCGGCGCGGCGGCGATGATGGGTGCCGGAATGCAAGCCCCTCTCGCGGGGATCGTGCTGGTACTGGAGCTCACCCACTCGGGCCTCGACCTCATCGTGCCGCTCATGATCGCAACGGTGCTCGCGACCGCGGTGGCACGCACGGTCGACGGCTACTCGATCTACTCCGCGCGCCTCGCAGGCGCGGGCGAGTGATCAGCGCGCTGGCTCCGCGCGCCTCCACCCGTTAGCGCACAGGCCCGGCGACGAACGCGTCACGGGCGGCCGCCGAGGCGATGTCGATCGTCCGGTCGACGTCGTCGGCGCTGTGCGCGAGTCCCGGGAAGAGGATCTCGTACGGGCCTGGCGCGAGCGCGATCCCTCGTCGCAGCATCGCATGAAAGAACGGGGCGTACCAACCCGACCCGACGGCCCGGCGAGCATCGGCATAGGTACGCACCGGTTCGTCGCTGAAGAACAGGCCCAGCAACGAGGCCACCTGCGGAACCTGCACCGGGAGCCCCGCCTCGGCGATGACGGAGGCAAGGCCGGTCGCGAGCGCCCGTGCGCGCCCCTCGAGCTGCGGGTACGACCCGGCGTCGAGGAGTTCGAGCGCGACGGCGCCAGCGGCGGTCGCGACGGGATTGCCCGAGAGAGTGCCTGCCTGATAGATCGAGCCAGCGGGGGCCAGGTGATCCATGATGGTCCCTGGCCCGGCGACGGCCCCGATCGGGAGACCGCCGCCGATGACCTTCCCGAAGCACCACAGGTCCGGTTGCACGCCGAGCAGCTCGCTCGCACCCCCGCGCGCCACGCGGAACCCGGTGATCACTTCGTCGAAGATGAGCAGCGCTCCCACGCGCTGGGTCTCGGCGCGCAGGCCCTCGAGGAATCCCGGCTCCGGCGCCACGAGCCCCATGTTCGCCGCGATCGGCTCGACGATGACCGCAGCCACGCGCTCGTCGAGCGTGGGCACCTCCTGGTAGGGGACGACGATGGTGTCGGCCACCGCTCCATCGGGGATCCCGGCAGACCCCGGGAGCGACAGCGAGGCCACCCCGGATCCAGCGGCCGCGAGCAGCGCGTCGCTGTGGCCGTGGTAACAGCCATCGAACTTGACGATCCGCGATCGTCCGGTCACGCCTCGCGCCAATCGGATGGCCGTCATGGTCGCTTCGGTGCCCGAGCTCGTGAGGCGCACCCGCTCGACGCCGGCCACGCGATCGACGATCGCGCTCGCCAGCCGGATCTCGCCCACCGTTGGTGCACCGAAGGTGGTCCCTCGGGCGGCCTGATCGGCGATCGCGCGCGTGATACGCGCATCGGCGTGACCATGGATCACCGCCCCGTACGACTGGACGTAATCAAGGTAGCGCCGCCCCTCGACGTCGATGACCCACGCACCCTCGCCCCGCTCGACCACATACGGCGTGCCGCCGACGGACGCGAACGAACGCACCGGGGAATTGACCCCGCCGACCATGAGTTCGGACGCGGCACGGAACGCCGCTTCGTTGGACTCGAAGATCATCGCAGCCACGGCGCTGCCTCCTTGGCAAAGTAGGTGAGGATGCCGTCCGCTCCGGCTCGTCGGATGGCGACCAGCGACTCGAGCACCGCCAGACGGCGATCGAGCCAACCGTTCGCGCTCGCCGCGACGATCATCGAGTACTCACCCGAAACCTGGTAGGCAAGGACCGGCACCGGTGAGCGTTCGGCGACGTCCGACAGCACGTCCAGGTAGAAGCTCGCCGGCTTGACCATCACCAGGTCCGCGCCCTCGGCGACGTCGAGGTCGACCTCTCGCCACGCCTCGCGACGGTTGCGGGGATCTTGCTGGTAGCTCGCGCGGTCGCCGCCGCCTGCGATCTCGACCTCGACCGCGTCGCGGAAGGGGCCGTAGAGAGCCGATGCGTACTTCGCGGCATAGGCGAGGATGCCGACGTCGTCGAATCCATGAGCGTCGAGGGCCTCACGGATGGCGGCGACCTGGTGATCCATCATGCCGGAGGGGCCGACGAAGTGGACGCCCGCGCTCGCAAGGGCCACGGCGAGCGCCTGGTAGCGAACGAGGGTGGCGTCGTTGTCGACGCGTCCGGCAGCATCGAGCACCCCACAGTGCCCGTGCGTGGTGTACTCGTCGAGGCAGAGGTCGGCCACCACTGTCACGTCCGTTGCGAAGCGCGCAACGAGCGCCGCGATTGCGCGCTCGAGCACGAAGTCCGCGCGGCACGCGAGCGAGCCGTCCTCGTCCCGCTCGTCGGTGACGCCGAAGAGGATCACCGTTCGTACGCCGACGGCGAGCGCCTCGTCGACCTCTCGAACGAGCGAGTCCACCGTGTGCTGGACGACCCCAGGCATCGACGCGATGGGCACGGGGGTCGAGATCCCTTCCTTCACGAACAGCGGGAGCACGAGCTGTTGGGGTCTGACGACGGTCTCAGCAACGAGGTCACGAAGCGCCGGCGTGGCACGCAGGCGCCTGGGCCTTGGGAACGAAGCCATGACGACGAGCCTAGGGCGCCTCGGATCGAGGCACGAGCCGACCCGCTTCGCGCGCCTCGCGAATCACCTCCACGAGGCCATCGGCGTCGTAGTGCGTCGCGGTCAGCGCGACCGGCCACCCTCGCCGCACCAGCGCCTCCTCGGTGACGGGCCCGATCGCCGCCGCGGCCCGAGGGACGAGCCCCGGGTACTGGGTCGCGAAACCCTCGACGGTGGACGGTGCCGTGAACACGACGAGATCGGCGCTCTCGACGAGCTCTGGAGGCACGCTCGCCGCTGCTGTGCGCGTCTCGTACGCCTCGACGACGTCGACGCGCCACCCCTTCGCCTCGAGGCCCCGTGGCACGACGTCGCGGGCCTGGCGTGCCCTGGCGATGAGCACCGAGCCAGGACCAGGGCCGAACACCTCGACCAGCCCCTCCCCAACCCACGTCCCGGGGATGAGATCGGCCGTGAGGTGGACCCGCTCGAGCGCCCGAGCGGTCGCGGGGCCAATGGCCGCGATGCGCACGCCACCGAGACGCCGAAGGTCGCCGATGCCTCCTACGACGCGATCGACGGCGTTCTGCGAGGTGAGGACGAGCCAGTCGTAGTCCTCGATGTGCGAGAGCGCCGCGGCCAGTGCGGCACCGCCATCCGACGGCGGACCGATCTCGATCGCCGGGCTCGCCACGACGACGGCACCGAGATCGCGGAGGCGCACCGCGAGCGCATCTGCGACCGCTCTCGGGCGTGTCACCACGATACGGAGGCCACCGAGCGGCAGCGAGGGTCGCCATCGGCGCCGCGGATCGACCACGCCGCCGATGATGATCGTGCTCGGAGACGCGACAGGCACCGACCCGAGCGCCGCGAGGCTCGTCCAGCGGACCTCTTCATCGATCCACGATGCGCGTGTCACGACCGCGACCGGGGTCTCACCAGGAGCTCCGGCGCCCATCAGCTCCTTGGCGATGGTCGCACGAGAAGCGGCCCCCATGAGCACGACGAGCGTGAGCCCACTCGCGACGAGTGCACGCCAGTCGTAGTCGAGCGACGCGTCGCCGTGGCGATGACCGGTGATCACACAGAAGCCGTCCGCCACGCCCCGATGGGTGAGCGGGACACCGACGAGGTCCGCCGCGGCCGTCGCACTCGGCACGCCAGGGACCACCTCGACGGCGACCCCCGCTGCCAGCAGCGCCTCGAGCTCCTCTCCGCCGCGACCGAACAAGAACGGGTCGCCGCCCTTCAGCCGCACGACGAGCTCATGGCCGCGGGCGAGGTCGATCAGGAGTTCGTTGATGGCAGCCTGCGAGAAGGGTGCTCCAGCACGCTTGCCGACGTCGTGCACCGCGACCGCCGGCCGCACCTCGGCAAGCACACGTCGATCAACGAGAGCGTCGGTGACGACGACGTCGGCCGCACGCACGAGCCTCAGACCGCGGAGCGTGAGGAGCTCTGGGTCGCCAGGGCCGGCACCGACGAGCGCAACGCGTCCCATCAGGGACGAGCTCCGACGAGTGCGTCGGCGCCCAGGCGCCGCAGCACCTCGGCGACCGTTGCACCGAGCGTCGCGGGATCGACTCCCTCGCGCTCGACCTCCAGCTGGCGCGTGCCATCGGGATCAACCGCGACCGCCCGGAGCCGCAGACTCGACCCATCGGCATGGGCCCGCGCACCGAGCGGGAGCGCGCAGCCGGTACCGAACGCGGCGAGGACGGCCCGCTCCGCCTCGATCTCGCGGCGGCTCCGATCGTCGTCGAGGGACCGAAGGCGCTCGATCAGCCCATCGGCGTCGGGGGCACACTCCACCGCAATGGCCCCCTGACCGGCCTGTGGACAGAGGACCTCCTCGGGGAGCGGCCACCAAGGCGGCTCCTCGAGGCCGAGGCGCTCCAGCGCGGCGACAGCCATCACGATCGCATCGAGCTCCCCAACGCGACCGAGACGGGTCGCGATGTTGCCGCGGATCGATACCACCTCGAGGTCAGGGCGGAGGAGGCGCAGCTGCGCAGCTCGACGCGGGGCCGATGTGCCGACCCGAGCGCCGATCGCGAGCTCCTCCAGCCGCGCGCCCACGATCGCGTCGCGGGCGTCCGCGCGCTCGAGCACCGCCGCGAGCAGGAGCGGGCCTGCGGCTGTGGGCAGATCCTTGGCACTGTGGACCGCGATGTCGGCCTCGCCACGCACGACCGCGGCCTGCACTTCCTTGACGAAGACGCCCTGGCCACCGATCTCGGCAAGCGAGCTCGCCTGGTCGCGATCACCTGCGGTGTGGACCTCGACGAGCTCGTAGCGACCGAGCCGCTCGCCGACCAAGCTCGCCTGCCAGCGCGCCAAGGCGCTACGACGAGTGGCGATGCGTACCGGAGCCATCACAGATCGAAGAGCGTGCGCACGCTCGCGAGCAATGCGCCGAGATCCTCCGACGAGGCGTGAGCACGCAGGGCCTTGCTCGGCTCGTGGAGCACCTTGCGAACCAGACGATGGCTCAGTTCCTCGAGTGCGGCTCTCGCCTTCTCGTCGTCGCCGACGCGAGCGAGCGCGCGCTCGAGCTCCGACTGGCGCAACGCCTCACCCCACGCGTGCAGACGAGCGAGGGTGGGGTTGAGTTCACCAGCGTGGAGCAGCACTCCGTCGTTGGCGAGCGCCCGCTCGATGATGAGTTCCGCATCGGTGAGCGCCTCACGCCGCTTCGACAGTTGCGCCGCGACGAGTTCGTTGACCTCCTCGAGATCGACCAGCTTGACGCCGTCCACGGCGGCAAGCGCCGGATCGGCAGCACGAGGCCGACACAGATCGACGATCCGCAAGGGGTGTCCGCTCGGCATCATCGACGCATCGAGCACTGCCGAATCCGTGGTGGTCGCCAGCACCACGGCGTCCAACGATTCGATGATGCTCCGGAGCTGCTCGAAGGCTCGGACCTCGACGCCGACGGGTTGCTGACTCAGGACGTCTGCCCGACGGGTGAGCACCGTCACCGAAGCCCCGCGTTCGCTGAGCACGCGAGCCACCTCGGATCCGATCGCACCGGTGCCGACAACCCCGACCGCCACGTCGCGCGCGGATGCTCCGTCGAGAGCCAGCTCGGTCGCCATCGTGACGACCGAAGCCGAGCCGTGCGTCAGTTCGGTACTCGCGCGCACGTCCTTGGCGACCTCGAGCGCTCGGTCGAAGACGCGCGTCAACTCGCCACCTGCGAGACGTCGACGCTGAGCCCGTGCGATCGCGTCCTTCACCTGAGCCACGATCTCGGACTCGCCGATGATGACCGACTCCATACCCGCGCTCACGCGGTAGAGATGACGGAGCGCGCCGGTGCCGAAGTGGACGGTCGCGAGCTGCTCGACGAGACTCCGCGGCACGTCCAGGACCTCGGCGAGCACGCCAGCTGCCTGCTCGACGGCGGCATGGAACTGCGTCACGGCAAGGTACAACTCGGTGCGCGCACACGTTGCGAGCACAGCGGCCTCGACAATCGCTCCCTTGGCGACCAGACGGGCGAGACCGTCCTCGAGGCGCTCGGTCCGGTCGCGGTCGAGCGCACACGCCTCAAACCGGCCACCGACCTCACGTTCCGCGATGCTCAGAGCAACGAGCGACACCGGACCTCTCTTTGGCACCCATCCGACGCCACAGCATCACACAGCGGCGCACTACCAGCCTACCGGCGAGGCGTCGGTCAGGACCAGTCGGGCCGGCCCGGGCATCTGACAACCCTCAGGCGAGGCCATCGCCAGCTCCTCACTCGAAGACCCGGACGACCTCGTTGGGCACCGACCTCACCCGGGAGATGCGCCATGACGACCGACAGCCCCAACTGTTGCCCTCGGCCTTACGACCCATCGGAGCCAAGCCGTCCGAACATCAGGCCACCCGAGCCTCGGCCTCGTGCGTCTCGGGCTCAACGGGCGACCTTTGCCACGACGCCATGCGCCGCGACCGTCGCGCTGGCTCGTGGCGCCACGACACTCGACCGCGCCCTTGAGGATTCCCATCCGATCGGGCCACCCGACAACACCGGCCTCAGCAGGTCGGTCCTCCGACCCGCCGGTTTGCACACCATGGCCGCAAAGGGCGTGGACACGACTGCCCACGCCCCCACGAGCTATGCGAGCGTTTCGCGAACCTTCTTCACCGCGAACGCAGCGAGGGCTCCGAGAACCGCGAGGATCAACAGCTTCTTCATGCATCCAGCCTAGCCGCGACGGGCCGCGATCTCGGAACGGCAGCGGCTATCCGGTCAACAGGTCGCGCGCGCCGATGTCAGCAGATGGGTGCCGCAACTTCGACATCGCGCGCGCCTCGATCTGGCGGATGCGCTCCCTGGTGAGGTGGAAATACTCTCCGACCTCCTCCAGCGTTCGAGGCTCCCCGCGATCGAGACCATAGCGAAGCCTCAGGATCTCGCGCTCACGCCCGTCGAGCGGAGCGAGCAGACGAGACACCTCCGACGGGAGCAGGTGCTCGGCCGCGACGTCGAAGGGCGTCGCCGACTGGCTGTCCTCGACCACGTCGCCAAGCTCAGCATCACCGTCGTCGCGCAGTGGCTCCGACAGCGAGACCGGCTCGGCACGGAAGCGAAGCGCCTCGACCAGCTTGTCGTAGGGCAGATCCACCTCGGCAGCGAGCTCACGAACCGTCGGGGCACGCCCGAGTCGTACCTCCAGCTGGACCTGGGCTCGCTGGACCCTCGAGAGCGAGTCACCAGCGTGGACCGGAAGGCGAATGGTTCGGCCCGTGTTGGCGATACCTCGAGTGATCGCCTGACGAATCCACCAGGTGGCATAGGTCGAGAACTTGAAGCCCTTACGCCAGTCGAACTTCTCGACCGCATGGATCAGACCCATGTTGCCCTCTTGGATCAGGTCCAACAGGGGTAGTCCGGAAGCCTGGTAGCGCTTGGCGATCGAGACGACGAGGCGGAGGTTTGCCTGGATGAAGGCGCGCTTGGCTTCTTCTCCCTGCCGCACCAGCTCCTCGAGCTCGGCCCTGCGCGCAGGTTCCTTCACACCGGCATCGAGCTGACGCTGGGCGTCACGCGCACGATCCATACGCCGACCGAGTTCGGCCTCGTCATCCTTGGTGAGCAGCTCGTGGCTGCCAATGTCTCCGAGGTAGAGCCGGACGAGGTCCTCGTCCTCACGTTCCTGACGTTCCTTCGTCACGAGTTCCCCACCCCCCGAGGACTCCTGGCTCGCTGGATGCACGAACCGATGCGGAGCCGAGCCACGCAGGACAGCACGCATTCATGCTATCGATCGCGGCCGTTCGTACCGACGCTCCCGTCGATACCGAGTTGCTCGCGCCATGTCGCAAGGCTCGAGCCCAGCTCGCGTGCCCAGGCGGCGAGGTTCGTCTGGCCGGTCCCGCTCGACGACCCGAGCCCTCGTGCGACCAGTTCGAGTTCGTCGAACCCCACACGCAGCGTCTCACGCCACCGATCCACGTCGAGGGCCTCCTCGGTGGGTGCGATCTCGACGAGGCGATCACGCAGCGCCGCGAACGCGTCGTTGCCGTCGAGGGCCACTGGCTGGAGCAGATCGGGCTGTGGATGCAGGTCCAAGTGGGCAAGCTCGCCCGCATGTCCTCCGAGAACGCGTGAGCACTCGAAGCTGGCCCTCACCAATACGTCCGGCAGGCGCGCGTCTGCGCACACCCGTGCGAGATCGATGAGCACCGCCGAGAGACGCCGGATGAGTTCGGAAACCTCCGCGAGCGGTAACCACCAATCACCACCACCCAGCCACCTGGGACGCAGCTCGTCGGTCACAACCGCCACCGGTTGACGATCGGCATCCGTCGGTCCTTGCCGAAGGCGCGCTCTGAGATGCGCGGGCCGATGGGTCCCTGGCGTCGCTTGTACTCCGCGCGATCGACCATCGCCTCGATGGTGCGCGCGAGCTCAGGATCGACGCCCTCGCACTCGGCCGCGGTGCGATCCTCGTCGATCAGGGAGCGCAGCACCCGATCCAGGATCTCGTACGGTGGCAGCGAGTCCGTGTCGAGCTGACCGGGCCGCAGCTCCGCCGACGGCGGCTTGGCGAGAATAGCCGTCGGGATCCGGTCGATGCCCGCCCGGTCGTTCACCCACCGCGCGAGGGCGTAGACCTGTTCCTTGTAGAGATCGCGCAGGACCGCGAAACCCCCGGCCATGTCGCCATAGAGCGTCGAATAGCCGACCGCGAGCTCGGATTTGTTGCCGGTCGTGAGGACGAGCCGCCCGCTGGCGTTCGACAGTGCCATCATCACCGTCCCGCGTACGCGGCTCTGGAGGTTCTCCTCCACGACCCCGGACGTCGCCGTGGCAGGTGAGAGCATCTCGAGGAGCGCTGCGTGCGCCGGCTCGATGGCGATGACCTCCAAGGTGACGCCGAGACGGTCGGCGAGCAGACGAGCATCGCGCAGCGAGCCCTCGGAGGAGTACCGCGATGGCAAGGCCACGAGGGTCAGCGCATCCGGCCCGAGGGCGTCGACCGCGATCGTCGCCACCAGCGCCGAATCGATCCCGCCGGACACAGCGACGAGTGCACCCGGTACGCCCGTCTTGCGCACGTAATCGCTGGTTGCGAGGACCAACGCTGCGTAGACCTCGCCGGGGTCGAAACCGTCGACCGGAGCCGGGGCGAGCGGCATCGGATCGCGCGCCACGCGCACTCCGGGTGTGGCGAGTCGGACGGCAGGCTCGCTCGACGTGCCGAGCGCGACCTTGCCCCGCGGGTCGACGAGACGCTGTCGGTAGCGGTCGCCTCGGAGCTCGAGCTCGACGACGAGGTTCGCCTCGCGAAACTGCGGTGCGCGTGCGATGACCGCACCGACCGCGTCCACCACGAACGATCCGCCGTCGAAGACGAGTTCGTCCTGTCCGCCGACGAGGTTGACGTAGGACACCGCGACGTGGGCGTCGGCGGCTCGCACCGCGACGAGCCGCTCGCGAGTGGCTTGGCGACCAGCCTCGTACGGCGAGGCGTTGATCACGACCACGACTTCGGCACCAGCGACGGCTGCCTGCATGATCGCACCCGTCGGGGACCACGCATCCTCACAGATCGCCAGCCCGAGACGCACCCCGTTGACCTCGACCACCGGCGGCGCCACCGAGCCAGGCTGGAAGTAGCGAGCCTCGTCGAACACGGTGTAGTTCGGGAGGAGCTGCTTGTGATAGACCGCTTGGACCGCACCGTCGGCGAGGACTGCCGCGCTGTTGTGGAGGTCGCTCTCGCGATCGACGAAACCGACGACGGCGACGATGTCACGACAGGACCCGGCGAGCTCGTCGAGCGCGGCTCGCTGCTCCTCGATGAACGCGGGCTTGAGGAGCAGATCCTCGGGTGGGTACCCGGTCAACGTCAGCTCCGGGAACGCCACGACGTCGACGCCGGCTGCACGTGCCGACTCGATGGCAGCACGAACCGCGTCGCGATTGCGCCGAACGGCCCCCACGGTCAGGTTGAGCTGCGCAGCCTGGATCACGAGGGAGCGCACGCGACCACGATAGTGCCGCGCTCGGCGCCACGCGGACCCAGGGATCGGAACCCGCGCCGCCAATCCCGTCGTCCCGACCGCCCGTCACCGTTTGCTCGCCGCGTCCGATGGGACACGGCTCGAGCTCCTCCCAGGCAGCACGGCAACTTTGGCAACATTGCCACAGAGCACCCGAGCCCCGAGTCCTCGCCCGCTAGGCTCGCGGTGCCGGCGCCCACGACGGGCTCAACCGATTGTCGACCATGCCGATGACCTCGTCGAGGACGTCGGAGGTCCCCGAATCTCGCACGGAGGTTCGCTCGTGCGTTGGAAGACGCTTGTGACGACGACCGTTGCCACAGCGATCGCCACGTTCGCCGTGGCGACACCGAACGTGACACCCGCTGACGCAACCACCCAACTCTCCCAGGCCAAGGCTGAGGCCGCCCAGCTCACTGCCCAGATCTCCAAGCTCGATCAACAGGCCCAGGCAGCCATGAACACCTACGATCAGCTGCAGCTCAAACTCGCCACGACGAAGAGCCAGATCGCCACCCTCCAAGGGCAGATCGTTCGCCGAGAGGCCGACGTCGCCCGGCTCAAGGCCAAGGTCGCCTCGGAGGCGGTGAACATCTTCACGCAAGCAGGGGCGTCCTCGTCGGTGATCTCGATCGCCAAGGGCACCCCGAACGACGCGGCCATCATCCAGACCGACGTCACCGCCGCGACCGCGAACCAGGAAGCCGCCGTTGCAGCCTACGTCACCGCCAAGCAGGCCCTCGAGCTCCAGCAAGCCTCGCTGCGAAGCGCCATGAGCGATCTTGCGACCCAGAGCGCACAGGCTCAGTCCGCCGCCCAAGCAGCCCAGAACGCCCAGGCGCAGGCCCAGGCCCAGCTCGCGAGCGTCAACTCCCAGATTCAGCAGCTCGTCGCCCAGCAACTCGCGGCCGAACAAGCGGCCCAGGCCCAGGCGGCAGCCGCGGCAGCCCAGCGCGAGGCGGCAGCACTCGCAGCCGCCCAGGCCCAGCAAGCCCGTGCCGCCCAGGACTCAGCACCCACCCCGGCCGTGGTCGTGAGCCCGAGCGGCGGGTCGGCCCCAGCCCCAACGCCGACCAGCCCGAGCGGCTACGTCAATCCGCTCGCCGACACCCAGATCCTCCAGGTCGAACGGATCGACCAGGGTGTGGATTACCTCTGCAACGGCCCGATCACCGCGCTCGGGGCCGGCAGGATCGTGAGCACCTACGAAGGCGGCTGGCCCAACGGCGTATTCCTGGATTATCAACTGACGAGCGGTCCAGCCGCTGGCGACTACGTCTACGTCGCCGAGGACGTGGTCCCAACGGTCGCCGTAGGCCAAGCGGTGAGCGCTGGACAGCAGATCGCAACCTGTTTCCCGGGATCCGACGGCATCGAGACCGGCTGGGCGGCGCCGGGCGGGATCGGCGAGGCCTACGCGGGCTACGCCGGCCAGTGGAACAACTCGAACTCCACGGCCTTCGGACTCAACTTCTCACAGCTCCTGTCGGCACTGGGGGCCCCGGGCGGGATCGTCTACGGGCCGGTGGTCGGCTCACTCCCGGCGGGGTGGCCGGGGTGGTAGCGCCGGTCACGTTCTTGCTCGTCGACGGTGAGAACATCGACGGCGTCCTCGGCCAGATCCTGGGCCACCGGCCAGAACCCAACGAGCGACCTCGCTGGGATCGAGTCGCTGGCGCCGCAGCGTCGTGGGGATCGGCGCCGCTGAAGAGCTACTTCTTCATCAACGCCACCTCAGGCCTCATCCCCGGGCCGTTCATCCAGGCGATCCGCTCCCACGGCTACACGCCGGTCCTCCTCTCGGGTCCCGGCAAGGTCGTCGACGATGCGATCGTGGCGACGCTCGGCGAGATCGGACGGCGTCACGGGTCCGTCGTGCTCGCCTCGCACGACGCCGACTTCGCTCCGGCACTCGAGCAGCTCCTCGACCACGGTCACCGCGTCGCGCTGGCCTGCTTCACCGAGTACGTCGCGGGCCAGCTGCTCAACCGACACGACCTCGAGCTCCTCGATCTCGAGCGCGACATGCACGCGTTCCTCGACGACGTCGTCCTGCCGAGGGTTCGGATCATCCCGATCGACGAGTTCGACCCGCGCGCGCTCCTCGGGAGCGCAGGCCTCGCCTGAGCTGGCCATCGTCGAGCGCCCTGTGGACGTTGCTCGATCGTGTCGCGCTCGATCCCATCGCACCAAAACCCATGACAGCAACGAGGCCCCGCTCGCCCGAGGACGAGCAGGGCCTCGCGAAGGATCAACGACGCGCTAGGCGTCGTAGTACAGCGCGAACTCGTAGGGGTGCGGGCGAAGCCGAATGGCGTCGACCTCCTCGGCACGCTTGTAGGCGATCCAGGTGTCGATCAGGTCCTGCGAGAAGACACCCCCCTCGAGCAGGTAGTCGTGATCGGCCTCGAGAGCAGCCAGCGAGCCCTCCAGCGACGACGGGACCGTCGGCAGAGCCCGGGCTTCGTCCGGCGGCAAGTCGAACAGGTCGCGATCGTCGGGTCCGGCCGGCTCGATCTTGTTGCGGATGCCATCGAGCCCCGCGAGCAGCATGGCCGAGAACGCGAGGTAGGGGTTCGCCATCGCGTCTGGGCAGCGGAACTCGACACGCTTCGCCTTCGGCGAGAGCGAGTACATCGGGATGCGACAGGCCGCGGAACGGTTCCGCTGCGAGAACACCAGGTTGACCGGAGCCTCGTAACCGGGTACCAAGCGCTTGTAGGAGTTCGTCGTCGGCGCCGCGAAGGCGAGGATCGACGGCGCGTGCGCGAGGATGCCACCGATGTAGTGGAGCGCCAGCTCGCTCAGGTCGGCATACCCCCCCGACTCGTAGAAGAGCGGCTCACCGTCGCGCCACAACGACTGGTGCGTGTGCATGCCCGAGCCGTTGTCCTGGAACAGCGGCTTCGGCATGAAAGTCGCGGTGTAGCCACCCTGCTGGGCGACGGACTTCACGACGTACTTGTAGAGCATGAGCTTGTCGGCCATGGCGAGCAGGGTGTCATAGCGCATGTCGATCTCGGCCTGCCCTGCCGTGGCGACCTCGTGGTGCTGCACCTCGATCTCGATGCCGAGCGCCTGCATGGTGAGCACCATCTCCGACCGGAGGTCTTGGAACTTGTCCATTGGGGGTACGGGGAAGTAGCCGCGCTTGAAGGGAATCTTGCCGCCGAGGTTCGAGCCCTGCTCGTTACGGTCGGTGTTCCACGCACCCTCGATGGAGTCGACCACGTACGATGCCGAGTGCTCGTCCTGGTGGTAGCGGACGTCGTCGAAGATGAAGAACTCGGCCTCGGGACCGAAGTAGGCCGTGTCCGCGATCCCGCTCGCGCGCAGGTGCTCCTCCGCAGCCGCTGCGACGCGACGCGGGTCACGATCGTAGGGCTGGCCGGTCACCGGATCGTAGATGAAGCAGTTCAGCACCAGCGTGCGGTGCTTGCGGAACGGATCGAGGTACGCCGAGCGGGGATCTGGCTTCAAGATCATGTCCGATTCGTTGATCGTCTTGAAGCCACGAATCGAGGACCCGTCGAACCCGAACCCCTCCTCGAAGGAATCCTCGGTGAGCTGTCGGATCGGCACTGAAAAGTGCTGCATCGTTCCTGGAAGGTCGCAGAAGCGAAGGTCGACCATCTCGACCCCCTGCTCCTCGGCCATCGCGATCACCTCGTGTGGTGCGCGTGGTTGCATGGGCTCCTCCATCCGTCGCCGTTGCTCGCCCAACCTATGGCCAGCGAGCACGCAGACCGGAGAGCCATGTGAACTCCGAGTTAAATGCTCGGGGCGCGACGAGCGATCCAGGGACGTCCCCCGTAGCATGACCGCGAAGGAGGTGGCCCGTGCCGGACCAGCGCAGTGTCGGCGTCGACTACGTCCGTCACATGGCCGAGGATCGCCGGGTGAAGTTCATCCAGCTCTGGTTCACCGATGTGCTCGGCATCCCACGAGCCTTCCAAATCACGCAGGCAGAACTTGCCACCGCCCTCGACGAGGGCATGACCTTCGACGGATCGGCCATCGACGGCTTCTCACGCATCCACGAGGCCGACGTGCTCGCCATGCCCGACCCGGCCACGTTCAGCGTGGTGCCGGGCCTACCGAGCACCGCGAGGATGTTCTGCGACATCTTGAACCTCGATCGAACGCCCTTCGAAGGTTGCCCCCGCAACGTCCTGCGTCGCCAGATCGACCGCGCCCGACAGCAGGGCTACCTCGTCCACGCAGCCCCCGAACTCGAGTACTTCTACCTCCGCGAGACCACCCCGGGACACTGGGAGCCCCTCGACCACGGCTCGTACTTCGAGCTGCGATTGAACGACCTCGGGAGCGAGCTGCGCCGCGAGGCGGTCGTGGTACTCGAAGAGCTCGGCATCCCCGTCAAGCACTCTCAGCACGAGGATGCGCCGTCTCAGCACGAGATCGACCTCGCGCCCGACGAGGTCCTGCAGATGGCCGACGCCGTCATCAGCGCGAGACTCGTCGTCACCGAGACCGCACGGGCCAAGGGCATCACCGCCTCGTTCATGCCCAAACCGTTCGAGGGGCTCCAAGGGTCCGGCATGCACACCCACCTAGCCCTCTACGACCGTCACGACGAAGAACACAACGCCTTCTTCGACCCCGAGGCTCCCGATGGTCTCTCGCGCCGGGCACGATCGTTCGTCGCGGGACTCCTGCGGCACGCTCGGGAGATCACCGCGGTGACCAACCAGTGGGTGAACTCCTACAAGCGCCTCGTCCCTGGCTTCGAGGCGCCGATGCACGTCGCGTGGGCACGCAACAACCGCTCCGCGCTCGTGAGGGTTCCAAGTCCCGAAGCAGCTCGTGGGGAGGACACGTTCGTCGAGTACCGCGCACCCGATGCCGGCGCCAATCCCTATCTCGCACTCGCGCTCATGGTTGCAGCCGGCCTCCAAGGCATCGAACAGGGCTACGAGCTGCCTCCGGAGGTCCACGACAACCTCTTCACCATGCCCGAGCGCGAGCTCGCCTCACTCGGGATCGCCCGTCTTCCCCAGACACTCTCAGAAGCGCTGGAAGAGCTCGAAGCGTCGCCCCTGGTTCGCTCGGTTCTCGGCGACCACGTCACCGAGTGGTTCCTCCGCAACAAGCGAGACGAGTGGCGCGCTTCGGCGAGTCAAGTCTCCGACGCCGAACGAGCCCGCTACCTCACGCTGATCTGACATGGAGCAGCTCGCGATCATCTCGCCGCAGCACGCGACGCGCATCGCACAGCTCATCGGATGGACCAGCCATGAGGTGACGACCCTCGACGCACTGCCGCCGACCGTCGGACCACTCGTCGCAGCGGTCGTCGACGGAACCACCGGGCTCGAATGGGCGCTCGGAACCGCCCGGGAACTCAAGCGCCGCCTCGCCCCCCCGCCACCCATTCTCCTCCTCGTCGAGCGCCACCAGGTCGACGACCTCGCGCTCCGCGAGGGCCTGCTCGACGACTTCGCGGTGTCGCCGTTCGACGCCAGGGAGCTCACCATGCGCATTCGGCACCTCCTCGTGCGCTTCGGACGCGGCGACGTGAGGACCGTCATTCGCTATGGCCCGCTCACGCTTGAGCTCGACACCTACCATGCCTCGATCAACGGGACCGCGCTGGATCTCACCTACATGGAGTACGAGCTCCTCAAGTTCCTCGCATCGCACCCGGGCAAGGTCTTCTCCCGTGAGACCCTGCTCTCGCGGGTGTGGGGCTACGAATACTACGGGGGCGCACGAACCGTCGACGTCCACGTGCGACGGCTACGCGCCAAACTCGGCGAAGCGCACGAGCACCTCATTCACACCGTACGCTCGGTCGGCTACCGCTTCGGCGACGCCTGACCGGGTCCCGACCACGACTGGGTCGACCAATCCCACCCATTGCGCCCCCTCCGCGCGTCGGCCCCGCTGCCTCCTGGCGCTGCCAGCCCAGACATCGAAGCCACGCCAACTGGACACTGCTGCCGAGCCACGGCCCCCTCCACCCCTCCGATGCGACCCGGAGGGGAACTCACAGCAACGAGCCGGGCAGCCCCAGAGGGCTGCCCGGCTCGTGACGAGACCGAACGAGGCGGGTTAGGAGAACGACGAACCGCAGCCGCACGTGCGCGTTGCGTTCGGATTCGAGATGTGGAACCCAGCTCCCTGCAGACCATCGACGAAGTCGAGGACAGAGCCACGAATCAACTCTGCCGACTGCGGATCGACCACGACCCGCACTCCACCGAACTCTGCTTCGATGTCATCGCTCGCACGCTCGGAATCGAAGAACATGTCGTAGCTATAACCAGAGCAGCCCCCGGGCGCCACCGCCACACGAAGGAACAATGACGCGGCGTCGTCCTCCTGCGCGATCAACTCGGCGACCTTGCGAACCGCCGAATCCGTCAGCGAGATCACCGAAGGGCGCTTACCGATCTTCACACTCGTGACTGCCATGAGCCCTCCTCACCTTGGTGCAGCCGATTGCCCAACCAGCGTGCCTGTCCAAAGTATACCGCATGCCCTCGATCAGGCCCGGGATCACACGACGAGTCGCACGCGACGCTGGGCGCGCAAGATGGCCTTGCGTTCAAGTTCCGTACGTCCGCCCCAGATGCCGCGCGTCTCTCGATTTTCCAGCGCCCATTCGAGGCACTCTCCCGCGACCGGGCACCGCGCACAAATCCGCTTGGCTGACGCCTCGCGCTGTCGTCGCTGTGCGAGCCCTTCCATGCGAGGATCTTCCGGCGGGAAGAAGACGTCGAACCCGACTCCCCGACACTGGGCTCGCTCCCTCCAGGACTCCGATCGCATAGCACGCCCCCCTCCAGCTCATCGATCGGTCCGACGCCACGACGTCAGACCACCCTACGCCAACGTAGCCATACCGACTGTCGGTATCGACCTCACACGCGCCCACCCGCCGACCATCTGATGCGGCGAACGTGCGAGCACCCCCACGCGCACCGGCGACGCCCACACCACATGCTCGCCTGTGCACGGGAGCGTTCTACGCCCCACGCCCGAGGGGTCGCTCCCCGCATCGCCATGGCATGGTGCCCAGCGAGCGCCCGAGTCGACTCGATCGCCGAGGCGTACATCGGAGCCCGGTCGATCTCCACACACCGAGCACGTCGGCTCACTCGCCCCCCTCCAGCACGCCGCTCCTGCTCGACATCAGCCGCATCATCTTCGCACCGCCCCTCCGAGTCGGTCACGACGACACGCCCCGTCCACTCCATCCACCTCGTCGCTTTGTCCGTACCTCTTGTCGGGCAGCCTATGCAGCCTTCGCTCGGGCTGTCAAGGGTCGTGTGACGTCCGCGTCACAACTGTGTGCACATGCTCGAGCCCTGCGCCGGCTCTAGGGTGGAGGCATGGACGTCGACACCGCGCGCATCCGTCTCGGCGCGCTCGTCGGCGACCCTCGACTCGTCATCGTCACCGGCAAAGGCGGGACGGGCAAGACGACCGTGTCCCTCCTCGTCGGCCTCTTGGCCGAGCGTGCAGGCCTTCGACCGCTCGTCGTCCACGTCGACGACGCACCGCGCCAGCACCCCGAGGTTCGCGCGGTCACCCTGCGCCCCGAGGCAGTGATGCTCGAATACCTCGAGACGCACGGCTTCGGCGCCCTCGCCGGGCGGCTGGTGCAGGCCGGGGTGCTCGACGCCGTCGCGACCGCGATCCCGGGTATTCGCGACCTCCTCCTGCTCGCCAAGGTCAAGCAGCTCGTCAACGCGGCGACCCTGGATCTCGTGATCCTCGACGCGCCAGCGTCCGGCCATGCCCTCTCCTTGCTGAGTTCTCCCGAGGGGCTCGCCGATAT
This sequence comes from Acidimicrobium ferrooxidans DSM 10331, assembly GCF_000023265.1. GTDB lineage: Bacteria > Actinomycetota > Acidimicrobiia > Acidimicrobiales > Acidimicrobiaceae > Acidimicrobium > Acidimicrobium ferrooxidans. The sequence goes on along the minus strand of NC_013124.1, from coordinate 242,080 downwards.
CGCGTCCGATGGACCGATCGCCCAGCAGAGCGCCGAGGTCATCGAACTCCTAGGAGACCACGACACCACCGGAGCCCTCGTCGTGACCATCCCAGAGGAGACGCCGATCGCCGAGACGCGCGAGCTCCTCGAGGCGCTCCCGACGCGCGCCGACATCAACGTCCTCTCGGTCGTGGTCAATCAGATGCCCCTTGCGCCGCCTGCGGGATCAGCTCGACCAGGCTCTCGAGAGGCAACCGCCGCCAGCTACCTCCGCCAGCGGTGGGCGCTCGCCCAGACGCAGCTCGAAGGGGCCCGCGACGTCCTCGGAGCGCGCAGCTTCGTCCTGCCGCACCTCGATCTCGTTCCCCACGGCCACTTCCTCGACGCGCTGGCCGACCACCTCGAGCAGGTCGAGCCGTGACGACGCTCACCGGTGCACTCCAGCCGTTCGAGACGATCGTGGTGGTCGGGGCGGGCGGCGTCGGCAAGACGACGACGGCGGCTGCCATCGGCGCACTCCTTGCGAGTTCGCGGCGAACGTGCGTACTCACCGTCGATCCGGCCAGACGCCTTGCGGACGCGCTCGGCCTCGTGGGGGTCGGCAACGACCCGGTCACCGTCGAGGTGGGGAGCGCACGCTTCGACGTGGTCATGCTGGACGCCCAGGCTACCTTCGAGGCGATGGTCCGGCGAGGGGCGAACTCGCCCGAGCAGGTCGCCGAGGTCCTCTCGAGTCCGGTCTACGCGAGCCTCGTCTCACGACTGTCGGGGACCCAGGAGTACATGGCCTTCGAGCGCCTGTGGGAGCTGCGAGCCACGGGCCGCTACGACGTCATCGTGGTCGACACACCGCCCGCGCAGTGGGCCATCGACTTCCTGCACGCACCGAGTCGACTCGCCCGATTCCTCGACAATCGGGTCTTTCGTCTCCTCCTTCGCCAACCGCCGCTCCTGTTGCGACCGCTGGCACTCGCCACCCGCAGCCTCGTTCGTCAGATCGCCTCTGTGGTGGGCGCCCAAGTGGTCGACGACACTATCGCGTTCTTCCAGGCGTTCGGAGGACTCGAAGGGGCCTTTCGCGAGCGCGCCACCCAGACCGAGGAGCTGCTCGCCTCCGCGAGAACGGGCTACCTGCTCGTGACCACGATCCACGAGGACGCCATGGCGGTGGCGGGTCGGCTGCGCACGGCGCTCGGTGAGCTCGAACGCGACGTTCGCGCCGTGGTCGTCAACCGTCTGCCGCCCGATCTCGGCTCGCTCCCGAGCGACCCCGACGCGCCTCCGGACCTGCGTCGCGCTGCCATGGGACTCCTCGACGCACGCCGAGGCGGTCTCGGGCGCGTGCGCGAGACCCTCGGCCCGGTCGACCTACTCGCGGTCGACGATCTCGCCGAGCCGATCGCGTCGGTCGAGGCCCTCGGACGCCTCGGCGCACGGCTTGGCGAGCGCGAGCTGGAATCTGCGAGCCCCGAACACTAGGATCATCGGCGCATGGCACGGATCCTGATCGCAACCGACGCTCCGGAAGTCCGCGACGAGCTCGTTGCAACACTCGCCGACGGCGACTACGAACTCTGGGGCGTGGACGAAGGACGTCGCGTTCGGCGTGCGGTCGCCGAACTCGACCCCGAACTCGTCGTGCTCGACGCCCACATCGGCACGATGGGCGGTATCGCCTGCACGGTGGACCTTCGGCTCGAAGCCGACGCCGGCCGACTCCGGCCGACGCGCGTCCTGCTGCTGCTCGATCGTCGGGCGGACGTCTTCACGGCCAAACGCGCTCGTGTCGACGGCTTCGTCGTGAGGCCCGCAAGCCCGGTCCTCATCCGGACGGCCGTCCGCGAGGTCCTCGAGGGCGGTGTGTTCATCGACCACTCCTACCAGCCCGTCCTGGCGCCGGTGCCGGCGAGCTCCGTCGCGCTCGGCGTCGCTGGCGCAGCAGCCCCGGAGGAGCTGGCGTAGACTAAGCCACACCGGGAAGTAGCGCAGTTTGGCAGCGCGCAGCGTTCGGGACGCTGAGGTCGCGGGTTCAAATCCCGCCTTCCCGACCAGTGACTGACGAACTTCGTCCCGCCTCGACGGTGATGGTGCTGCGCGACAACCCGACGACCGGGCTCGAGGTGCTCATGCTCCGTCGATCGAAGGACGCCGCGTTCGTCGCGAGCACCTACGTGTTCCCGGGCGGGTCGCTCGACGCCGAGGACGAAGCGCTCGTCGCCGACGGTCTCGTGCGCTCGGGTGCCGACCTCGCAGCGCACATGCCCGACGAGCCCCGTGCTGCGGCCCTCGGTGTCGCCGCGGTCCGCGAAGCGTTCGAAGAAGCGGGCGTGCTGTTGGGTGCCCAGGTGTCGCTCGGGGCCGATCGTCTGGGCGAACTGCGCCAGCGTCTGCTCGCCGGCACCATCGGCTTCCGCGAGGTCGTGCGAGCGGTCGAGGGAATCGACGTGGCCGTGCTCGGCTACGTCGCCCACTGGGTGACCCCGGCTGGGAGTCCACGGCGCTTCGACACGCGCTTCTTCGTGGCAGCAGCGCCGAGCGACCAGGACGCGTCCGCCGACGCCGGGGAGGTCACCGAGGCTCGCTGGCTCGCGCCGAGCCAAGCCCTCCGAGACCACGAGGCAGGTGCGCTCCCCATGGTCCCGCCGACGGTGGCGAACGTCACGTTCCTCGCCGACGTGGGCTCGGTCGCCGAGGCACTCGCACGGGCCCGAGCGCTCGAGCGGGTGCCGCGGATCGAGCCGCGCCTCTGGCGCGACGGCGACGTCGTTCGCATCCTCTTGCCCGGCGACCCACGCTATGGGCTCGTCGAGCCCACGCGACTCGCCCCTGGCGAGACACTGCCGGTCGAGTCGGCGGGTGAGCCATGACGGCCGGCGTCGACATCGACGAACTCCGAGCTCGCATCGGCGCGATTCGCGACCCTGAGCTCGACGCGACCCTCTCCGAACTCGGCATGCTCGGCGATGTCACGGTCACGGCAACGACGGTTCGCGTGGGGATCGCCCTCACCACGCTCGGCTGTCCAGCGCGCGCTCGCTTCCGAGGGGAGATCGGGGCCATCGTCGACGAGCTCGCCCCCGGACGATCGCTCATCGTCGACGAAACCGAACTCGACCATGCCGGACGTGCGCGCGCCATGCGCGCCGCGCGGGCCGCAGCTCAGCGCCGGGCCGAGGTTCCGGCCGCGCTGCTCGGCACCGACGTCATCGCCGTCGCCTCGGGCAAGGGCGGTGTCGGCAAGTCGACGGTGGCGCACGCCCTGGCACGTGCGCTGACACACGGTGGCAACGCGGTCGGACTGCTGGACGCCGACATCTGGGGCTTCTCGCAGCCCCACCTCACCGAACGACGCGAACGCCTCGTCGCGCGAGGGACCAGCGATCGCTGGGAGATCGAGCCGGCCCGCATCGAGGTCGACGACGGCGAACTCCGACTCGTGTCCATGGGGCTCCTCGTCGACGACGCCGACGACGCCATCATGTGGCGAGGCCCCATGCTCGCTCGCGCGCTCGAGCACTTCGTGGCCGACGTCGCCTGGGGCCAGCCCAGCACCCTCGTCGTGGATCTGCCGCCGGGCACGGGCGACGTCCCGCTCGCGCTGGCACGCCTGCTGCCAGATGCCCGGGTGGTCGTGGTCACCACGCCCTCCCCGCTCGCCGTCGAGGTCGCCGTACGTGCTGGGACCTTTGCCCGCAAGGCGAACCTCGACGTCCTCGGCGTCATCGAGAACCTGTCCTGGCTCCGATGCGAACACGGAGACCTCATCCGACCCTTCGGAGAAGGGGGCGGAACCTTGCTCGCGCAGCGCCTCGGCGTACCGCTGCTCGCCACGCTCCCGATCGGTCTCGTCGACGACGATGTGCGTGTGGTGGCCGAGACCATCACCAGAGAGCTCGCCGCACGCTCCGACCACTGCTCCGCCCGCCTGTGGGCTTACGCTCGGCTGGCACAGCCTCAGAACGATCGCTGAGCGAGTGCGCCGAGCGCCTCGGCCAGGCTGACCGCCACGCCGGTCGCGGCCGGCAGCTCGAGCACTTCGTCGGGCCCGTGCGCGTTCGACGTCGGGGCGAGCGCTCCGGTCGCGACGATCGGTACGCCAGGGAAGCGCTCGCCCAGCGACGCGAGGAACGGGATCGACCCACCGACCCCCACCGATCGCGGGGGCTCACCGAAGCTCGCGATCGACCCGCGAGCCAGCGCATCGGCGAGCCAGTCCGGGAGGGCCGCCCCCGCCCAGCCCTGCGCGGGGGCCTCCGGCGTGACGCGCACACGCGCGCCGTTGGGAGGATCGGCGCTCAGGGTCGCCACCAACGCATCGAGGGCGCGGACCGCATCGACGTCGGGTGGGATGCGCACCGACAGCTTGGCGGTGAGTGACGGGCGCAGCACGTTGCCGCCCGTGTCCACGCTCGGCACCCCGTCGATGCCGGTGAGCGCGATCGCCGTGCCCCAGCTCTGGCGGAGCAGTCGTTCGACCGGGTCCGCCCCCTCGAGGCGTACGCCCTCGAGGAGGGGGTAGGCACCGGCGAACGGATCTCCCAGCGCCTCGACGAGGGCGCGGGCCGCCTCACGCACGGGCTCGGGGACCGCAGATCGCAGGGCATCGACACGAATGTCGCCGGTGACGGGATCCTCGAGCCGCTCGAGCAGGGCCCGTAGGATCCGGAAGGTCTCCGGTACGACCCCTCCAGCCTCACCGGAGTGGATGCCATGGTCGAGCACGGCGATGTCGACGACGACCACGAGGTTGCCCCGAAGCGACGAGGTCAGCCACAGCCGCTTTGTGTCGAGACCGCCTGCGTCCAAGCAGACGACGAGGTCCACCGGGCCGATGGTCGGGGCGAGGGCGTCGAGGTGCGCATCGAGGTCCGGGCTCCCGCTCTCTTCCGAGGTCTCGAAGAGTGCCCACACCGTCGGGGCATCCGCGCCCATCGCCCGCAGTCCCTCGAGTGCGGCGAGAACCGCCACGACGCTGTAGCCGTCATCGACCACGCCGCGGCCAACCAGCCTCTCGCCGTGACGCACCACACGATGGGGATCGCTCCCGTCACGCCACGGGCCGACGGCCGGCTGCACGTCCAGATGGCCGTAGACGAGGGCGGTACCGTGCCCGCGCCCGGGGATGCGCACCGCCAGGGCGGGCGATCGGCCGGGGATCGTCTGGCGCACGATCTCGGTTCCTTCGAAACCAGCGGCCTCGACCGTCTCCGCAGCGAGGTCGATCGCGGCGGCGAGCGTGCCGTGGCGCTCCCACTCCGGATCGAACGCAGGTGAGAGACTGTTCAGGGCGACGAAGCGCTCGAGGAACGCGACACCGTGATCCTCGAGCCATCGGCGCACCCACACAGGGTCCGCAAGGGTCATGGGCTCGGATGCTAGCGCTGAACGGGAGGTCGTCGGGTGGTCCACTCGTAGACCTCCTCGAGTGCCGCCCCGAGCGCGAGCAGCGTCGCCTCGCCAGCGGGCGGTCCGACGAGCTGGACGCCGATGGGCAAGCCATCGACGTCGAGGTGCGTCGGGAGCGAGATCGCCGGCAGGCCAGCGATGTTCCACGGCAGGGTGAAGATCGCGAGCGACACCACCTCGAGCGCAGGGAGGCCGGTGTGGGCGGCCGCATGCGCCGCTTCGAGCACCGTACCGACCGGGGGAGGGGCGATCGCTGTCGTCGGTGTGAGGAGCACGTCGACGTCGCCTGGCAGGGCTGCCGCGAGGTCTGAGCCCGTGCGCTCGAGCACCATGAGCTGGCGAACCAGCTCGGTCGCCGGCAACGCCTTCGCCCGCTCGTACTCGGCCGCCGTATGGGGCTCGACCCGACTCCAATCGAGATCGTCGTGCTCGGCGACGCCTGCCCCAACGACCACCGAGACGGCCTCGATCAGCTCGTCGGGCAACGCGAGGGTCACCTCCCGAACCTCATGGCCGAGATCGGCGACGAGACGCGCAACCTCGCCGACCGCGAGCCGCCGGGCATCGTCGATCGGGAGGCCGAACGGTGGTTCGGTGACGACCCCCACACGCAGGCGCGTCGGCGCCACGTGCCAGCCACCGTCGCCGAACCCAGCGGGCGGCTGCGGGAGCCAGGCACCGCGACGCGGAGCGGCGAGCACCGCGAGACAGGCCGCCTGGTCACGGATGCTGCGCGTCACGACACCTTCCGTCGAGAGACCGAACCAGGGGGCCGAGCGCGCCGGCACACGACCTCGGCTCGGCTTGAGCCCCACGAGCCCGCACGCAGCGGCGGGGATCCGGAGCGATCCGCCACCGTCCGAACCATGGGCCACGGTGACCATGCCGCCGGCCACGGCTGCTGCCGCACCACCGCTCGAGCCGCCAGGGGTGCGCGACAGGTCCCACGGGTTCCGCGTGACCCCGTAGCGATCCCCTTCGGTCGCGGGCAGTTCGCCGAGCTCCGGTGTCGCGCTGCGCCCGACCAGGACGAACCCAGCCTCTTCGAGCGCCTCCACGGCGATCGAACTCCGGGCGCTCACCCCCTCCGGACCTCCCCACGAGCCGTAGGTGATCGGCCATCCCGCAACCGGGTGCAGGTCCTTCACTGGCAGCGGGACTCCGAGGAACGGTGCGGGGTCGTCGGCGTCGAGGCGCCGAGCCGCCCGCTCCGCCCGGCGGCGGGCGTCGTCTCGGTCCAGCCACACGATCGCCCCGAGCGCCGGGTTGCGCTCGTCGATCAGCTCCAGCGTCGCCTGGAGCACCTCGAGGACGCCCACCTCGCGACGGCGCAACGCGGCCGCAAGGCTCACGCCGTCGACATACGCAGCGAGATCGATGGTCGACACGGAGGCGAGGTTAGCTCGGCGGCAAGGCGTCTGTCACAGCGTCGGACGAGGTCGCTGACGGAGCGACAGGACGCCCTGGAGCCACCATCGGCGCTGGAAACGCCACCTGGTGTCGTCCTGGGCCGGCTCGGCCACAGCAGGCGACGACCTCGCCCGGTGCGCCCAGAGCGCAGCGACGACCGCAGCGAGTTCCTCCTCGGACGAGAGCTCGCTCACAGCGGCACATTCCCGTGCTTGCGCCGCGGCAGATCCTCTCGCTTGGTCTCGAGCATCGCGAGCGCACCGATGAGCACCCGTCGCGTGTCCGCCGGGTCGATGACGTCGTCGATGTAGCCGCGCTCGGCCGCGACGTAGGGGTTCGCGTAGCGCTCGGTGTATTCGTCGATGAGCTCGGACCGTCGACGGGTCGGATCCGCTGCGGCCGCGAGTTCGCGCCGGTGGATGACCTCCACCGCGCCCTGAGGGCCCATCACCGCAAGCTCGGCACTCGGCCAGGCGAAGGCGAAGTCCGCGCCGATCGACTTGGAGTTCATCACGACGTAGGCGCCGCCGTAGGCCTTGCGAGTGATCACCTGGATGCGAGGCACCGTGGCTTCGGAGAACGCATACAAGAGCTTGGCGCCGTGTCGGATGATTCCGCCGTACTCCTGGTCGACACCCGGAAGGAAGCCGGGGACGTCGACGAACGTCACCAGCGGGATGTTGAACGCATCGCACGTGCGCACGAAGCGTGCAGCCTTCTCCGAGGAGTCGATGTCGAGCACCCCGGCCAGCACCGAGGGCTGGTTCGCGACGATCCCGACGACCTTGCCGTCGAGCCGTGCGAAGCCGCAGGTGATGTTGCGCGCCCAGTGGGCGAAGTACTCCAGATACTCGCCATCGTCGACGACGGCCGCGATGACGTCGTGCATGTCGTAGGGCTGGTTGGGACTGTCGGGTACCACCTCGCGCAGGGACAGGACCTCGCGATCGGGATCGTCGGTCGCCTGCACGGCCGGCGGCATCTCGATGTTGTTCGACGGCAAGAACTCGAGCAGATAGCGCACCTCGTCGAGACAGCTCTTCTCATCCGGGAGCACGAAGGTCGCGACGCCCGACTTCGTCGCGTGACTCATGGCTCCGCCGAGCTCTTCGAGGGTGACCTCCTCGCCGGTCACCGTCTTGACCACATCGGGACCGGTGATGAACATGTGCGAGGTCCCCTCGACCATGAAGATGAAGTCCGTCATGGCCGGCGAGTACACCGCACCGCCAGCACAGGGGCCGAGGATGACGCTGATCTGCGGGATGACGCCCGAACTCGCGACGTTGCGACGAAAGATGCCCCCGTAAGAGTGCAAGGCGACCACGCCCTCTTGGATACGTGCGCCCGCGCCGTCGTTCAACCCGATCATGGGCACGCCGCACGCGGCAGCGAGGTCCATGACCTTGTGGATCTTCTCGGCGAACACCTCCCCGAGCGACCCGCCGAAGACGGTGAAGTCCTGCGAGAAGACGCAGACCTTGCGACCGTTCACCGTCCCGAAGCCGGTGATGACGCCGTCCGTGTAGGGCCGGCGCTCCTCCAGGCCAAGGCCGTGCGCCCGATGCCGCGCGAGCAGGTCGAGCTCTTGGAACGATCCCTCGTCAAGCAGGTAGAGGACTCGCTCGCGTGCGGTCATCTTGCCCTGGCTGTGCTGGCGCTCGACGGCACGCTCGCTGCCGGCGTGGTACGCCTCCTCACGACGCCGCCGCAGCTCCTCGAGCCGCTCCGCGACGGAGTGCGTCATGGACGCGACCCCTCGACACCACGTGCACCGAGACGGCGCAGTGCGAACCACGCTCCCGGCAGCAGGCCCGCCGCGAGCAGGACCTTGACGAGGTCCCCGACGACGAACGGCACCATGCCGAGTTCGAGCGCCCGTGGGAGCGAGACGCCGAGCGCGACGGCGAGCCAGGCGACACCGACGGCGTAGATGGCGAGGTTGCCGACCACCATCGCCACGATCGTGGTGAGCGGTCGACGATCCGCACCACGCGTTCCGAGCCAGCCCACGAAGGCCGCCGCAACCATGAAACCGACGATGTAACCGAACGATGGATCAGAGACCATGTGGAGGCCCCCCGTCGCTCCCGCGAACCACGGCACCCCCGCGAGCCCCACCGCGGCATAGAGCGCCGTGCCCGCCAAGGCGAGCCCCGGACCGAGCGCCAGGGCCCCGAGGAGGACGGCGAACGTCTGACCGGTGATCGGCACTGGCGTGAAGGGGAGCGGGATCGCCACCTGGGCGAGCACTCCGATGAAGGCCGCGTAGCCGACGACCGCCACGACACGCGCGAGCGCCCCGGGCGCGACGACGTCCCCGAGAGTCCTGGCTCGAACTACCCGCTCACTCAGCATCTCGCACACCTCCACTCCCCGAGTGCCGCGCTCAGTCTACGGGATCCACCCGAGGGCCCGCACGCCGAGCCAGCCGTAAGGTAAGAGTGATGCCACGCGATGATCCCAGCTACGGCGCTCACCTCACCGCCGGAGCCGCCCCGTTGCTCGTCGGGCTCGGCATCGCTACCTCCGGTTTGCTCGTCGCCTACCCACCGCTCATCAGCCAGGGGGCACGCTACCTCATCGGCGCCGTGGTGCTCGTCATCGTGCTGCGACGGCGGGCTCTGCCGCTCCAGCGTCACCTCCCTGCGCGGATGCTGCTCCTGCTCGTCGTCGATACGGTCGTGGGACTCGGGCTCTTCTCCGTGGCGACCATCGAGGCGTTGCGCCACGGCACCGCGGCAGGCGTCGGCGTCGTGGTCGGCCTCGCTCCCCTCGTGATCGCCGCGGGCACTGCACTCGCCTCTCGCCGCGGCATCCCTCGAGCGCTCATCACGGGCACCGTGATCGCGACGATGGGGGCCATCGTGGTCAACGGCGCAGGCAGCCTCGCGCCCGCCGGACTTGCCTGGGCAGTCGTCGCGCTCGCGAGCGACGCCACCTTCACCCTCGTATCAGCGCCGCTCTTGCGCGTCCTCGAACCTGGCGAGCTCACCACCGTGAGCGCTGCCGCAGCGGGCATCGGCCTCGTCGCGATCGGACTCATCACCGGCGGAGTGCCGCCTGCCCCCACCGTGACCGAGACCGCCGCCGACGTCGCCATCGCGCTCGCCGTGACCGTCGGCGCATTTGTCCTCTGGTTTCGAGGCATCCACCGTCTCGGTGTCGCACGCGCCGCGCCCTACGTGGCCCTCATCCCAGTGGGCGCCCTCGTCGGGGGGCTCGCCCTCCACACCACACCGATCGGTCCTCGACCACTCGTCGGCGTCGCGCTCGTCGCGATCGGGCTCGCGCTGGCGCAGTGGCCGCGCCAGACAGGTCAGCGCCGCCGAACGCCCAGCATGGACGTCTAGCGGACGCGCAGGACTGCTGCGATCTCCACCGGTGCTGCGAGCGGCAGCGCCGCAACCCCCACCGCGGCGCGCGTGTGTCGCCCCGCCGGGCCGAAGACCTCGACCACGAGGTCGGAGGCGGCGTTCATCACCGCCGGCTGATCGTGGAATCCTGGAGCGCTCTGGACGTAGCCCGTGAGCGAGACCCACTGCTCGATCCGATCCAGTGACCCGAGATCCGCCGCGAGACGCGACAGCAGGACTGAGGTCGCAACGCGCGCAGCTTCACGAGCCTCCTCGAGACCAACGTCGGCGCCGACGATGCCCGGATGGACGACCGAGCCGTCGGCGAGCGGGAGCATGCCCGACACCCAGCACCAACCGTCCACGACCAGCGTGGGCACGTACGACCCCACCGCTGGTGGTGGCGCAACGAGTTCGATGCCAAGGTCCCGGAGCCGATCGAGTGCGCTCATGGCGCCACGCTAGCAGTGCAGCCGGCGCCGATTCAGCTGTTGCTCTGCATCCTCGGAGCGTTCCCTGAGTCAGACGCGAGCCATCGAGACGATCGAAGCCGTAGGCTGGCGATCGTCGACGACGGTAGCAAAGGAGCGAACCATGACGGCTCGAGCGCGAACCGCACAACGGCCCCCGACTCGTCGAGGACCTGCCATCGCGGTGAGCGTGGTCGTCGTCGTGGTGATCGTCGTCGTCGCCGCCTTCTTCGCCCTACGCTCCTCCGGAACCAGCCAGGACGCATCGAGCATCAATGCCCCGGTCCCAGCCGATGTCGAGACGGCGATCACCTCGGTACCTCGCTCGGCGCTCGACGCGGTCGGCTTCGACAGCTCCGTCGTGAGCACGTTCCATCGGCTGGCCGGCCAGCCCGCGCTCACCGCCGATGGCAAGCCGGAAGTGCTCTACATCGGCGCTGACTACTGTCCCTACTGCGCCGCCGAACGCTGGGGGCTCATCGTCGCACTCTCTCGGTTTGGGACGTTCAGCAACCTGCACCTCATGCGCTCGTCGTCGACCGATGTCTTCGCGAACACCCCGACCTTCACCTTCTATGGTTCGCACTACACGAGCCCCTACCTGAGCTTCGTCCCGGTCGAGATCGAGACGCGGACCTACCAAGCCCTCCAGGCTCCGACCCGAGCCGAGCAGGCACTGCTCACCAAGCTCGATGCCCCTCCGTACGTGCCGTCGACGCAGTACGACGGATCGATTCCCTTCATCGACATGGGCGGCAAGTTCCTCGACATCGGCGCGAGCTATACGCCGTCGATCCTCGATGGGCTGAGTTGGCAAACGATCGCAGCAAGCCTGCGCGACCCGTCGACCAAGCCCGCCCAGGCAATCGACTCGCTCGCCAACGAGTTCACCGCCGCGTTCTGCACGCTCACCCACAACGCACCAGGGGCCGTATGCACCGATCCAGTGATCTCGCACCTCGAGTCGCAGCTCTAGCCACGCCACCGCGATGGGTGCGCGGCCTCGTCGCCCTCATCGCGCTCGCGGGCCTGGGCGTGGCGACGTATCTCACCATCGCGCACTACGACACCACCGTGACGCTCGCGTGCCCCGACACCGGCATCGTCAACTGCGCCAAGGTCACCACCTCGCCTGAGTCGACCATCCTCGGCATCCCGGTCGCGGTGCTGGGTCTTGGATTCTTCCTCGCGATGGGAGTGCTCTCGCTGCCGTTCGCGTGGCGCCATCGCGCGCTCGACGCCGTGCGCCTCGCGCTGGCCGGGGTCGGTGTGGTGTTCGTCCTTTGGCTGGTCTACGCCGAGATCGTCAAGATCGGATCGATCTGCCTCTGGTGCACGAGCGTCCACGTGATGACCTTGACGCTCTTCCTCGTCGTTCTCTACGACTTCCTCAGCCGTCGCCCAGCGCACCAAACGCGCTGACGATCTCGTCGACGATGACGGACGGTGCGTCGGTGGCGTCGACGGTGAGGTCAGCGAGTCGCCGGTATCGAGCGACGCGCCGTCGGTAGACCGACTCGAGATCGGACCTGGTCAGCATCGGCCGCCCGTCGTCCGATCCAACTCGCTGACGGGCAACGTCGTAGGGGACCTCGAGATAGATCACGAGCCACGGAGCAACGAGCTCCGCGAGCTCGTCGTGCTCGATCGCCCCACCCCCGAGCGCGATGACGCCACGCGCCGACCTGAGCAGGCGACCCAGGAGATCCCCCTCGAGCTGGCGAAACCCGACCTCGCCACGCACTCGAAACAGATCCGGGATCGACCGCCCGGTCTCGGCAACGAGCGCGTCATCGGCGTCGACGAAGTCTGCACCGAGGCGACGAGCGAGCAAGCGACCCACCGTGGTCTTGCCCGCCCCCATGAAGCCGATGAGCACGACACGCTCGGACGCATCACTCACGTCGTAGGCTCGCCACTCACCCGACTCTCACCAGGCGCCAGCTTATGACATGTGCCACCTCGGCTCGTCGCTAGAGCGGACGCGTCGGAGCCACGATCACCGGCCCGAGCCCCGGCCCCTCCGCCTCGGCGACGGAACGCGCAAGGGCTTCGTGCGCCACGGCGAGCAGTTCGTCGGCCTCGATGCCATGAGAGGGATAGGCAGCGACGCCACAGCAGACCTTGGCGATGCCGGCATTCCCCGAACGCGCAGCCTGGATCTGTACCCGCTCGGCCACCCATGCCGCACCGTCCTCGTCGGTGTCGTCGAGGACGAGCGCGACGGTGTCGCCCCCGACCCGACACGCCACGTCGGCAGCGCGAATGGTCTCGAGCACCGAAGTGGCAAACCCGGCCATGGTCGCAGGACCCTCGGCGCTCGCCTCGCCTTCAGCCTCCATGACCCGCATCAAGACGATACTGAGCGGCCAGAGACGTCGTCGTGCCGTCGCGAGCTTCGTCGGGAGCAGACCAGCGAAGAAGGCTGCGTTCATGAGTCCCGTTTCGCGATCGACGACGACCTCGAGGTCGCTCGACGCTGCCGACTGTGTCATAGTCCTCTCACCCCCCGTCGTCGAGGCCTTGTCGTGACCCAGCTGTCTGCGCTCGAGGCGTCGCGCTCCAGCAACGAGGAGCACGACGATCCCGAGGGCGCCGACGAGCGACCCCAGCAGTCCATCGTTGGCCACCTGCGTACGAGTCCCGAGGACCCCGAGCAGCACCCCCGCGAGACCGAGGACCGCTGCCACCACGTCGACGAACCGCCGCATATGCCCAATCATCGGCACAGGGCTCGTCGGCTTGAGCAGCGACGCCGCTCACGAGCGAGCACCACGCGCGAGGACGACGAGCTCGCGCACGATCTCGTCGAGACGCCAGTCGCGTGGTGTGAAGACGCGAGCCACACCGTGCTCTTCGAGCCAGGCCGCGTCGGGTGGCGGTATGATCCCGCCAACCACGACCGGAACCGTCACGCCAGCTGCCCGAAGTGCCTCGAGGACCTGCGGTACGAGCGTGCGGTGCGAGCCCGAGAGGATGGACAGGCCGACGAGGTCGACGTCCTCGTCGCGCGCTACCGCCGCAATGTCGGCAGGTTGCTGGCGAATGCCCTGGTAGACGACCTCGAAACCCGCATCGCGTGCCGCAACCGCGATCTGCTCCGCGCCGTTCGAGTGGCCATCGAGTCCCGGCTTGGCGACGAGGAGGCGCGGCGGCGGCGAGGCGACGATGGACACCGACCGACCCCGCCGGCCGAGGCGTTCGGCAACCGCACCCACACCGGTCGGGGCGCGATAGGACCCGAAGGTGTCGCGGAGCGTCGCCGCCCACTCACCGGTGGTCCCGCCGGCACGGACGAGCTCCAACGTGGGTCCCATGACGTTCGTTCCACTCCGAGCCGCTTCCTCGAGGGCCCGGCGCGCCTCGACGACACGACGTCCCTCACGCTGGCGTCGATGCTCGCGCAGCCGCGCGATGAGCGCCTCGATGGCGGCAAGGTCGACCTCCTGGTGGACGACGTCGTCGCCTCGACGCAGCGGCGACGGCTCGGACTCGACGAACCGATTGACGCCGACCACGACCTGATCGCCGGCCTCGATGGCTCGGAGGCGCTCGGCCTGAGACGCGACGAGCTCCGCCTTCAACGTGTCGACACAGGCGAACGCACCCCCGTCGGCGACGATGCGCTCGAGCTCGGCGCCGGCTGCATCGGCGAGCTCGGTGGTGAGCTGCTCCATGACGTACGATCCCTCGAAGATGTCCGGGTAGGCGAGGAGGTCGGTCTCGTAGGCGAGGATCTGCTGCGCCCGCAACGACCACTGCTGATCGACCGGGCGCGGCAGGCCAATCGCCTCGTTCCACGCCGGCAGTTGCAACGCCCGCGCCCGCGCATCGCGCGAGAGCGTCACCCCGAGCGCTTCGAGGATGATCCGGTAGACGTTGTTCTCGGGCTGGAGCTCCGTGAGGCCAAGCGAGTTGACCTGGACCCCATAGCGAAAGCGCGCGAGACGTGGGTCGGTGATGCCATAGCGCTCACGAACGATGCCTTCCCAGAGGCGGGAGAATGCCCGGACCTTGGCGACTTCCTCGATGAAGCGAATGCCTGCGTTCAAGAAGAACGACATGCGACCCACGGCTCGTGCGAGCACGTCGTCACCGACGCCGCGAGCTCGAACGGCATCGAGCACGTCGATCGCCGTCGCGAGGGCGATCGCGACCTCTTGGACCGGCGTCGCGCCAGCCTCCTGGAGGTGGTACGAACAGACGTTGATGGGGTTCCAGCGCGGCACGTGCTCGACAGCGAACGTGATCAGATCGACGCTGACTCGCTTCGAGTTGGCAGGGTCGAGCAGGTAGGTGCCCCGAGAGAGGAACTCCTTGACCAGGTCGTTCTGCGTCGTACCCGCCAGCGCCCCCCACGCACTCCCCTCCTCGCTCGCCCGGTCGAGGTAGAGGGCGAAGAGCCAGGGGGCGGTTGCGTTGATGGTCATCGACGTGTTCATGGCGTCGAGCCGGAGACCGTCGAAGAGTTCGGCGACGTCGCCGCGGTGGGCGATCGGCACGCCGACCCTGCCAACCTCGCCCTCAGCAAGGGCGTCGTCAGGGTCGTAGCCGAGTTGCGTGGGCAGGTCGAACGCGATGGAGAGGCCGGTCTGACCGCGTGCGAGGTTGCGATGCATCAGCGCGTTTGTGGCCCGGGCGCTCGAGTGACCCGCATAGGTCCGCATGACCCAGGGTCGGTCGGGCTCGGGAAGGCGGATCACCGATCCCCTCCGTCGTAACGGTAGAAACCCCACCCGCTCTTGCGACCGAGCCGGCCCGCCGCGACGAGCCTCCGAAGGGTCGGCGCGGGCACGAGCGCCGGGTCTCCAGTCGCCGCCCAGAGCCGATCGAGGATCGCGACGGTGACGTCGAGCCCCACGAGATCGGCGAGGGCCAGCGGTCCGAGAGGGTGGTTCGCGCCGAGCACCATCGCGCGGTCGACGTCTTCGGCACTCGCGACACCACGCTCCACCAGGCGGACTGCGGCGTTGATCGAGGGGAACAGCAAGGCGTTGACGACGAAGCCGGCTTCGTCCTCGACCTCGATAGGCGTCTTGGCGAGCTGCACCGCGAACGCAGTCGCACGAGCGATGGTCGCGGGCGACGTCTCGAGACCCCGGACCACCTCCACGAGCTCCATGCGCGTCACGGGGTTGAAGAAGTGGAGTCCACACACACGCTCGGGATGCTCGGTGACCTGGGCGAGCTGCCCGATGCCGAGGGTGGACGTATTGGAGGCGAGCACCGTCTCGGGACCGGTCACCGAGCCGAGCTGCGCGAACAGAACCCGCTTGGGCTCGAGCGCCTCGACGATCGACTCCACGATGACCTCGCACCCACCCAGGTCATCCACCGCACGCGTGATGCTGACACGCTCCCCGACCTCATGGGCGGCCTGCTCAGCGATGACGCCACGAGCGACCTCGCGCGCGAGCCGGGCTTGCAAGCGCTCCCGGACCGCTGACGCGCTCTGGTCGGAGCGGGCCCAGACGACGACGTCGATGGCCTTTCGCGCGGCGACCTCGATGATGCCGGTCGCCATCGTCCCCGTACCGACGACGCCGAGCCGCCTGACGGGATCGGGCATCGACAAGGGTGGATCACTGCCCTCCATGGCGCGATCCTATCGGGGACGTGGCCGGCGCGCTCGCCACGGTCGCGGCCTAGGATCCTCGACGTGGGGCTGGGAACCATCGTGTTGGTCGGGGGTGGCGAGTTCGGTTCGCGCGCGAGCTTCGAAGCGACGTTCGCCACCGAGGCAGGGGGCGAACTGCTGCTCGTCCCGACAGCGGCCGCCTTCGAGCGACCCGAACGCGCCGTCGAACGAGCCCAATCCGTACTCGGGGCAGCAGGGGTTCGCGTCGTCGAGCTACCGCTGTACGAGCGCGCTCAGGCCTTCGATCCGGTGCTCGCCGACATGGTTCGCACCGCGCGGTGCCTCTACCTCATCGGGGGCTCACCGTTTCACCTGCGAGGCGTGCTGCGCGCGACCCCGATCCTCGATGCACTGCGCGCCACACTCGATCAGGGGGCGACCGTCCTCGCCTCGTCGGCTGGGGCGATGGTCATCGGCGATCCCATGGTCGACCCACGTGGTGGCGCGCTCACGGTGGGGCTCGGGATGATCCCCGGTCTCGCCGTCATCCCGCACGCCGACACCTGGCCACGCGACCTACGAAGCCGCACGGTTCGTCTTGCTCCACCCAACGTCACGGTTGCCGAGATCGATGAAGAGACGGGCCTCGTCGTTCGAGGCGACGGCACCCTCGAGCGCGTCGGAGTCGGTACGGTGCGCCTCCTGCGTCAGGGCCATGAACTCGCATTCGATGACGTCACACTCCCCTTGAGCGACGCCACCACCGCCTGAGGGCCGAGAAGGCTTCCTTCGCGTCAGTCACGCTCCTCCGCGTGCTTGAACTGCTCTGCCCTCTCCCGATCGACACCCACCAGCGGAGCACGGGATGGGTCAGATTCTGGAATCATCCCCGGCGAGGAGCTCACGTCGTCGCACCGACCAAGATGTACGGCCCCGCACGGCTCGCGAAACCGACACGAGCAGCGCTCCTATCCACGTGGATGACGACTAGGGCTCGCTCCGGGGCCTTCCGCACGCGCCACCACGCCCCACGGCCGTCCGCGCAGCGAGAGGACCGGCACCGGAGCCCTCGCCTGCGTCGGGGACGACGACGCGCGAGGCAGTGGCTGGCGCCACTCGGAGCTACCGGGGTGCGATCTCTGCTCCAGCCACCGGAGAGAGGACGCCGCACACCAGCGCCGGCCGTCCCGGAGGCGCCACTCTCTTCCCGCCTGGAGCCGATGGCTCTTGCAGCGCCCGCGCGTGACAGTCCAGTGCGTTACAGTCCAGTGCACCCCTACTAGGCACTCGGTACGAGGCCGGCGTCGGCGAGCAGTCGACGCCACCGCTCGTGGACCGGGCCGCCGACGCGTCGCGCTGCCAGCTCGCCCGCGGCAAGCCAGACGGTGCAAGCGGGGTTCGCCTCGACGAACGCCCAGAAGAGACGCTCGGCAAGCTCCGCAGCGGGGAGTACCGAGGCCGCGATGAGCTGACGCTGCTCGGGATGGATCGCGGACTCAAGATCGGCGAGTGGTCGGTTGGCGTGGTCGAACCAGGCGACGACTTCGCGAAGATCGACGTCGACCGTGCCACGCGCGAGCGCCGCGACGACGACGTCGCTCGCCTCATCGAAGCGGCCGAGCCCGGCGAGACAGCGAGCGGTGAGGCCGGCAAGGCGCTCGGGATCGACCACGAGACCGTCGACATCCTCGACGCGCGTGTCGATGCCGGCGAGATCGCGAAGGGCCCCCTCGAGGTCGCCGGTCGTGGCGGCCAACCGAGCGCTCGCCTCGAGCGCGAAGGCGGCTGGGACATCGGGCTGCGTGGCCAATGCGTCGACGAAGGTACGGGCGACGTCGAAGCTCCCCAGCGCGAGGGCGCTCTCGAAGCCAGCGAGCAGTCCGAGCTTGCGCAACGGCCCAGGAGGAGCCGGCAGGACCCGGTCCTCCACCAGCGCAACGACCGTGGCGTGCTCACCGGCGAGCAACCGTGAGCGGATCTCGTGCACGAGCGCCTCGAGCGGTTCGGACGCAGACTCGTTGTGCGATGCAACCCGAAGGTTCCGCTCCCCCTTGCCCCGTTGGCGCATCACCACGTCCAAGTAGCCGAGATGAACGAGATGCAGCTCGCTCGCCGGGTGCGCGTTGAGCGGCCGAGCGTGATCACGCGACCAGACCGTCTCGTGCAAGGCTCCGCGCCAGGCGCCCGCCGCACGGCGAAAGAGCCGCATCGCAAAGTGATCCGCCCATGTCAGCCCCACACCCGTGAGGTTGCGGATCCGGACGCTGTAGCCCTCCCACTGCGCTAGCGGGTCTGCGAGACGTGCCCGGGCCGTGGCGAGATCGCCACCGAGGCGCTCGTCGGCGTCCAGCCAAACGATCCACTCGCCGCGCGCGTCCGCCGCGCTCCGGTTGCGCGCCGCTCCGAAGTCGTCATCCCACGTGCCCTCGATCACACGAGCCCCGTGACGCCGAGCCACATCGACCGTCGCGTCGGTCGAACCGGTGTCGTAGACGACAACCTCGTCCGCGAAGCCAGCCAACGAATCGATGGCGTCAGCGAGCCACACGGCCTCATCACGCACGATCATGCAGGCCGACACCAGGGGGCGTCGCCGCGGTGCAGCCGGCACGAGCCCCTCAACGGGACGCCGCGCCACCGCGACGGCATCGAACGCAAGTTCGGCTGGCCGTGAGTCGACGAGCCGCGCGAAGAGCTCATGGACCGTCGTCCAACGTTCGTCCAGCGCTCTCGCTGCCCAAGCGCCGGGCACGGCCACGGCGAGCGTGGGCACCAGCTCGAGGTCCTCGGTGAGGCCCGCAAAGTGCTTCGAGACTCGTTCGGCGAGCGCCTCACGACCCTCGACGGTCCCGACGTCGTCACCGGTCGTGAGCAGGACATGTCCTCTGCCGACGACACTCGGCGAGCGAGGTACCGCGACGACCCCCTGGCTCGCGAGTTCGACGAGACGCCGCGCGCTCCGCGCATCGACCAGCGCATCCTCGACCACGATGACCACGGCAGGCGCAGCAGCGATCTGGTCGGGAGGGACGGACTCGCCAGGAACGAGCACCCACGCCGCACCGTCGGCCCCCACACGCTCGTGGTCACAGACGCGAACGAGCATCACTGGATCCGAATCGCGAGTTGGCCGCCGGGATAGCCAGGAACGATGACGTCGCAGTCGACGCGACCCGTGCCTCCTGCGAGGAGTGCGTGAACTGCCTCCGAGCCCTCGCTGGCGGTGACGACGTCGCTAAGGCGCACGTGCAGCGCCCGCTCGCGCGTCTCGTTGAAGGCGCTCGCGAGAATGTTGAGCACCTCATGGAGGTTGTCCGCGAGGTGCTCGGGCAGCTCGTCGGACTCGGCGAGGTCCTCCTCAACCGCCCCGGGAGGGATGAGCGCGAGCGCTCCGCCGAGGCCAGCACCGAGCGTGCGATCGACGGCCACGACGCACCGGAGGGCGCCGCTACGGTCCACATAGGTGCCGATGCGATCGGGCTCGGCGATCGTCACGCCCTGGCGCAGTCGGTTGATCCGCACCTCTCGACCGAGCAAGGTGATGAACAACCGCTCGAGGTCGTCGAGGCGTGGGAGCAACGGTACGTCGTAGCCAGCGACGGTCATGGGTGGAGCTCCGCAAGCTCGCGATCCGCTGCGCGGCTCACCATGGCGCCAAGGAGCACCGGACCGGCCACGGTGCCGGCCTCGAGGACGAGCGAATCGGTCTGGCGTGGCACGACCGCACCGGCGTAGAGGAACTTCGGCATGCCGGTGCGCAACGTCGGATCAGCGGCGACGAGGCGACGCTTGGCGACGCCGCCGAGCATGTTCGCGATCTCGATCACAGCGTCGCTGACGGCCAGTTCCGAGGGCTCTGCGAGGCCTGTCAGGGCCGCCGTGAGCGCCACCAAGGTCACGTCTGGCGCGACGAGGGCAAACTCCACGGCGAGGCGCTCCCCCACGTAGGAGACCCACGCACCTGGCAGGCCCTCGACGCTCGCTCCGGGAACCTGCTCGACCACGCCATCGAACAGCGCGAAGATGCCTTCACGCATCGAGGCGACGCCGTCGGCGAGTGCCGTCGACCACAGGTCGAGGACACCGCTCACGCGAAGACCCCCGCACCCTCGAGCGTCTCGCGGAATCCCTCGGGCGTGAACGGCTTGGCGATCAGGAACGTCGCCCCAGCCGAACGAGCCATCCGGATCATGTCCGGGGTTCCCTCGCTCGTGACGAAGCCGAACGGGGTGTCGCTGCCCTCGGAGCGAAGCGCCTGGAGGAACTCGAGCCCGTTCATCTCCGGCATGTTCCAGTCCGACAAGATGAGATCGGGCTGCTCGCGCCGCACCAGCTCGAGCGCGTCGAAGCCGTTCTCTGCCTGGAGGAACTCGGCGTCGTCGAGCCCCGCGTGACGCAGCTGTCGAATGACGATCATGCGCATCGCCCGCGAGTCGTCCGCAACCAGAATCTTCACCGTGCCTCCTTGCGCCACTCGTTCTTCCATCGTGGTATCGGCACGGCGCGGCCTACGCTTGACGCCTCCTGGTCCTCAGCCTCCCTCACTGCGGCGTCGCCGCCCGAGCCTCACCCGACGACGCTGCGAACGCTCGGCGGCCTCAGCGCTCATCTGGCCGATGATTTCCTCGGGTTCCTTGGCGTCCGATCGCGCCGCGTCACCGACCGCGGCCTCCTCATCGCTCGCGCTCGACGAGGTCTCGTCACCCGCGGCGTCTACCAGCATCGAGGTCGTCTCGACCACCTCACGTCCGAGGCTCTCGATCGTCGTGCGCAGTCGCTCGACCATGCGGCGACGATGGCCCCGACAGATCAGCGCCGCGGCCTCGGCATCACCGAGCTCGAGCGACATGATGAGCAGGCGATGCTCCTCGACGTGACGCAGGAGGTCACCGGGAGACGCGGGGCGCAGTCGGCGCGCGCGATGGAGTTGATCGATCAAGAGCGAGTAGATCGAACCGGTGAGCCGATGACCGAGCCCACCCGCCGCGGTGAGTCGGTGGAATCGGTCGTCGTGGAGGAGGAAGGCCACGACGTTGCCCTCCTCGGCGAACACGCCGAGCTGCGCGTTGGTCTCACGGAGCAGCGAGGTACGCACTCGATCTTGCTCGGTGGCAAGGCTGATGCAGCCCGCCGCTTCGATCCCGGCCACCATCTCGGCCATCTCACTGACCTCGTCGAGGTCCACGCCGCTCACGCGAAAGCCCTTGCGCGGCACCGACTCGACCCAACCCTCGACCTCGAGACGCGCGAGCGCTTCACGAATCGGCGTCCGAGAGGCACCGACCAGATCCGCGACGTCTCGATCCAGGAAGAACGATCCCGGTGGCAACGTCAGGTCCACGATGGCAGATCTGATGCTCTGGTACGCGCTCTGGGAAAGCGGCACGACGCTACCCCGTGGCACCCCCTCCTCCTCGGCTCGGCGCTGCCCTTGAGTCTCGCAGATGCTGCGTTGCTCGGCAAACTCCGTCGACCCGACGATAGATCGGTGCCCGGAGGTCACTCGCGCGCTCGAACGCGCGCACCTCAGGGCCGACCGACTCACCGTTGCCGAGGACGAGGTAGGCGCCGGGCCGCATCCGTTCTGCGACGCGTGCCAAGATGGCGGGTCGGTCCGTTGGCGGCACGTAGATCAGCACGTTGCGGACGAAGACGACGTCGAAGGGCCCGATCGACGGGAACGGCTGGGCAAGATTGAGGAGACGGACCTCGACCATGCGCCGGATCTCGTCGCGTACGGCAAACCCTCCGGCGATCGGGACGAAGGCTTGCTCGAGCATCCGCGGTTCCAGGCCGCGCTGCACCTCGAACGCGGAGTACTCCCCGCGCCGCGTGCGCTCGACCATGTCCTCGGAGACGTCGGTGGCGAGGATGCGCACCCGCGAGCGCAGTGACGGAAATCGGCTCGCCACCAAGATGGCGATCGAGTACGGCTCCTGGCCGGACGAACTCGCAGCGCACCAGATCGCGATGGTGCCACCGCGGCGCTGCTCGAACAGCTCAGGCAAGACGCGCGTCCGCAGTGCGTCGAAGGCCGCACTGTCTCGGAAGAAGAACGTCTCGGTGGTGACGAGCGCCTCGACCAAGCGACGCCGCGCCTCGAGGTCGCCGGCCTCCGCGGCCTGCGTCAACGCATCGATCGAGCGCCAACGGCCGAGCGATCGCGCCGAACCGAGGCGAGTCTCGACCAGATAGGCCCGATCCGCACCCAGATCGACACCGATCTCGCGGCGCAGGAACGCACGAATGCGCTGGAAGACGCCGGGATCGACCATCAGGGCATGCCAACCAGCCGACGGACGCGGTCGCCGAGCTCGGCTGGCGGCGCAACCACGCTGGCCACGCCGAGGGCATCGACCGCACCCGGCATCCCCCAGACGACAGCGCTCGCCGCGTCCTGGATGGCGACGACACCGCCCGCCTCGGCGACGGCAGCAGCACCCTTGGCCCCATCGGCCCCCATGCCCGTGAGCACGACCGCCATCGCTCGCACGCCGGTCGCGGCGGCCGAGCGAAACAGCACGTCCGCCGATGGGCGACAGGAGTTCTCCGGTGGTTGATCGACGTAGCCCAGCCGAAGGCTCCCGTCAGGGCGATCCGCCGTCACGATGAGATGACGGCCTCCAGCCGCGAGTCGGACGGTGCCCGCGCGAGCGACCTCACCGTCCTCGGCCAGGGCGACGTCCGAGCCGAGCTGCTCGGCGAGGCGGGCAGCGAGCAGCGGAAGGAAGCTGGCGGGCATGTGCTGCACGCACACCGTCGGCACCGCGACTCGACCGAGGCCCGCGAGGAACGAAGCCAGCGCTTGGGGTCCACCGGTCGATGAGGCCACAACGACGAGGCCCGGGGCTTGTGGCCGTCTGGGGCGCAGGACGGTCAGCGGAGGTGCCGCACGATGGGTCGGCACCTCCTGACGACGCGGTGTTGGGCTCGTGCGCATCGCCGGGGCCTGCCACGGCACGCGGTGTGCGATGCGTGGGGCACCCGCGCCCACGCGCGGCGTGGCGGGCTCGACGACCCGGGCCGACGCAGGCACGCCCTGGGTTGCCGCGGCCACGATGAGCTCCTCCTCGGCCGCCAGCAACGAACAGACACGTTCCACGAGCGCTTGACGGCCCGCGCCCTGGTTCGATGCCTGCGGCTTGGCGATGACGTCGCTTGCGCCGGCGAGAAGGGCCGCCACCGCGACGTCGGTGCCGCGACTCGTGAGGGTCGAGAACATCACGACCGGGGTACGAACGCCCCGGACGCGCAGCGTGCGCACCACGCTCAGGCCGTCGAGGTCGGGCATCTCGACATCAAGGAGGATCAGATCGACGGTGCGCTGCTCGAGGAGCTCGAGCGCAGCTCGACCACCCGAGGCTTCGACGACCTCGAGATCACGACAGGCCTCCAGCAGCCAGCGCCGCACCATCATGCGCACGACGCCGGAGTCGTCGACGACGAGCAGTGACCTCAACGGAACGCACCGAGGAGTCGCTCGAGGTCCAACACGACGACCACGTCGTCAGCGCCGACGACGACGTTGGCGGCGAGGTCCGACAGCGGTGGGAGGAGCGTCTCCGGGATCGGTGCACGCTGCTCGTCGGGCACCTCGATCACGTCGCCGACGTCGTCGACGAGCAGCGCGAGCAGCTCGTCGCCCACACGGACGATCAACGCCGTCTCGCGGGTCCCGGACTCGGTCACCCCCAGCGGGTCGGCGAGGTCGAGTGCGGTCACGATCTGGCCTCGAAGATTGATGAGCCCCTCGACCGAACTCGGAGCCAGCGGCACCGGCGTGACCTCCTGGCGGCGCAGAACCTCCTGAACGCGCTCGACATCGAGCGCCAACCGGAGATGGGCCACCTGGAAGGTCGCGAGCGTCGAGACCTCAGACATGGCTCACCTCACCCGCACGCTCGAGCAGCGCGTCGAGTTCGAGGACCCGGACGAGCTTGCCGTCGAGCACGATCGCGCCGTGCGTCCTGCTCACCGGGGCGAGCGCCATGTCGAGCACCTCGTCGACGACGAGCCCGACGAGCTGCCCAGCAGGATCAACGGCCACGATCACGTTGATCGGGTCGGGGCGCGCAGGCTGGGACGCCAGCCCGACCAGGTGAGCGAGGCGGACGAGACGCATGACGCCACCGCGATACTGAACGACCTCGTGCCCTTCAACGTACTCGACCGCGCCGAGCGCGAACTCTTCGAGGCGCTCGATCTCGCGGAGACGAACCCCGAGTCGCTCCGTCCCGCCCGCAGCAAGGACGATCACGGGCTCAGCCTCGGACTCGGCTTCCCCTACCGACTCGGACGTCGTCTCGTGTGCACGCTCCACCGCGAGACCGCCGAGCTGCGCGATCCCGCCAACGTCCACGATGAGCGCGACCCGCCCGTCGCCGAGGATGGTCGCCCCGGAGTAACACTGGAGCTGGCTCACGAACTGTCCGAGCGGCTTGACCACGATCTCTTGCGTGTCGACGATCCGATCGACGACGATCCCGAAGCTCGTGGCGCCAGCGCTCAAGATCACCACGCTCACCGCATCGAGTCCTCGCTCGGGGAAGGGCGGCGCAAGCCCGAGGATCGCTCCGAGGTCGAGCAACGGAACCAGACGGTCGCGTCGGCGGAGCACGGGGGTGTGGTCGACGATCTCGACCAGCGAGTGCCGACCATCGAGCTCGAGCCGCACCAGCTCGGCAAGCGCCGCCTGCGGGATCGCGAAGCGCTGCCCGTGCGTCTCGACCATGAGCGCCGGGATGATCGCGAGCGTCAGCGGGATGCGCAGCCGCATCCGCGTACCTCGGCCCGGATCCGAGTCGATGTCGATGCTGCCGCCGACGCTCTCGACGTTGGTCTTGACCACGTCCATGCCGACGCCACGGCCGGACACCGCACTGACGGTCGTCGCGGTGGAGAACCCGGGCACGAAGATCAGCTCGGCCACCTCCCGCGGCCCGAGTCGTGCGAGCTCGTCGGCGTGCACGAGACCGCGGGCGAGCGCACGAGCCCGCACGGCTTCGAGATCGATGCCTCGCCCGTCGTCGCTCACGTCGATAATCACCGACCCGCCCTCGTGGTAGGCGTCGATGCGCAGGACGCCATGGGCCGCCTTGCCCTGGGACCGGCGCTCGTCGGGTGGCTCGATGCCGTGGTCGATGGCGTTGCGGATGAGGTGCGTCATGGGATCGCGGATCGCCTCGATGATCGTGCGGTCGAGCTCGGTGTCGCGCCCTTCGAGGACGAGTTCGACCTCGCGACCGAGTTCCCTGGCGAGGTCGCGGACGACTCGAGGCAACTTCGCGAACAGGGTGTCGATCGGCTGCATGCGCGTCTTCATGACCTGTTCTTGCAGTTCGGAGGCGATGATGCTGAGCTGCTGCGTGCTCGCTGCGAGCGCCGCACTGCCCTCGGATTGGGCGAGCTGCATGACCCGATTGCGCGCGAGCACGAGCTCCCCAACGAGGTTCATGAGACGGTCGAGGAGCCCGACGTCCACGCGCACCGCGGTCTCGCCGAGTGTCGGCCGAGCGCCAGACTTCCCATCCGGCTCGGCGCCGCGCGCCACGTCGCCCTCGACGGACGCCTGCGACTCGGGTCCCGACGAGAGCTCGGCAGGCGCGCCCGACGATGGCGCTGGCGCGAAGACGACGGCGTTCGCGCCCGCGACCGACCGCGGCGCCTCGTGGGCCTGCTCCGCGAGCGCAACCAAGCGTGCGCGGAGCTCCTCCCAGTGCTCGTCGTCCTCGTCGCCGGTGGCGGCGATGGCGTCGAGACTCCTGCGAACCGCGTCCTCGAGAGCCAGCAACGCGTCTGCTACCGCGGCGTCCACTCGCACCGCCCCGTCGCGCACCCGTGCGAGCAAGCTCTCCCCGTCATGCGCGAGCCCCTCGAGACGGCCGAAGCCGAGGAAGCCGCATGTGCCCTTCAGCGTGTGGATCGCGCGGAAGGCCGAGGCCACCGCGTCACGGTTGGACGGGTCCGACTCGAGCGCGAGTACGTCACGATCGAAGCGGTCCAAGTTCTCCTGTGACTCCGCAAGGAACTCCGCAAGCTCCTCTGGCGAAGCGCCGGTCATCGCTCCTCCGATCACTCGTACCTTGGCGCATCGGCACGTTGCGACGTTCGCTTGAAGCCTCAGCGATCGATGAAGGAACTCGGATCGGAGTCCGACCGTGATGCTACACTTGCGAACGAGGCGCGTCGTGGGCACAGAGCAGCGCAAAGAGCTGCAAGAGGCCTCTCGACCGTGGAGGAACTGCCCCCTGGTGGGGGCATGAACGAGTGCCTTCGGGCGCAAGGAGGCGCGGTGCTAGTCCTGACACGCAAGGCGAGCCAGAGCATCGTGATCGGCACCGACATCGTCATCACAGTGCTCGATGTGCATCGAGATCAGGTGCGGATCGGGATCGAGGCGCCGAAATCCGTGGACGTCCACCGACAAGAAGTCTTCGAGGCGCTCCAACAGGCGAACCGTGAGGCCGCGGAGAGTGCTCGAGTACTCACAGATCCAGCGCATCTCGAGGATTCAGGCCCGGGAGCCGAGGCCTAGGGATCGAGGTCGCACTCATCACGCTCTCGACACGCCCTTGCGACCGGCGCGGCGGCCAGTTGTGACCGTGCTTCGCCACGTCGAGCGCGGACCACGACGACGGCACGGTCAATCGCGAAACTGAGTGCGAACGAGCCTGTCGCTCGAGACCGACGTCGAACGACGCCTCCCTCGTGGCCGACCACCGTCATGACACGAGAGTGGCCGCTCACCGACTCGCGAGCCATGAGCCGATGCGGGGGCGGAGAGGCCGCAGCTCCCCATCCTGGCAGCCAACCAACCGTGTCGGTCGAGGGCGCCAACCTCGGGCGTCGGCAGATCCCGTCGCGCCGAGGCAGCGCCACGCGTGATCCTGACGGTGGGGCCTCAGCGATCAGCCCCGGGCTCGTCGCTCGCCTCCGACGGGCGCAGGCGAGCGGTGTCGTAGAGCGGGACGGTCACCGGCGCCTCGAGCAGGTAGTCGTCCCGATCCTGCGGGATCTGCGCCGCGCGCAGCACTTCGACGTTCACGACGATCGGAGCGCGCAGGTTGACGGTCGGGTGTGGGTTGCGCAGCGTCGCAACCACCAGCACGAGGACCTGCTGCGGATCCGCAATGCCGAGCACGGCCTGATGGAGGTCGTCGATCTCGACCGTCAGCTCGACGCCGAGCTCATAGGGCTGGGCGACGACGAAGGTCGGACCTCCCTCGATCGCGGATCGGAGCGCGAGCCACGGTCCATAGGCGGGGCCGAGTCCGACGAGGTGGAAGCGGTGATGTTCCTCGAAGCCGGGCACACCGACCGGGAAGGTGATCGGCACCGTCGCGATCGCCGGCTGCGTGGTGGTCATGGCCATAGCGGCATCCTCCGTTGTGCGTGTCATGCGAGATCCCTTAGGCGAGGTACGAGGCCAGTGTCGGCTGCTTGACCTGGGCCGCTGCGTACAAGGCAACCTGATAGTTGTTGAGCAGCGTTTGGTACTGGGTCGTGACTTGGGCATAGTTCAGCCCCTGCAGCGAGGAGACCTGGCTCTGCACCTGCGTAATCGCCGCCGTGACCTGCTGCGTGAGGTTCTGGAACTGCGTGACAGCCTCACCGGCCGCCCCCGCTTGGTTCGTAAGGTTCTGGAGCGCGGTAGTCAGCGACGCAAGATCGGTGGTGGTCGCAGCCGAGGTGTTGCCGGAACTCAGGTCGGAGATCGCCTGGTTCAGCGCGGCGAACACGCCGCCGGTCGGGCTGGAGGCCCCGAATGGGTCGGCCAACGAGGTCGCCAGAGCGACGCCCGGCGCGCCCGCGACCGTCGCGCTCTGCTGATTCCCCTGATAGGTCACCGCAGTACCGGGCCCGCCAGGCTGGACATAGGCGGTTGCGACGTCCGCCGTGCCGGCGAAGATGGCCTGGCCCTCATACGTCGTGTTGGCAACGCCGAGCAGCGAGGTCTCGAGTCCCTGAAGCTGCGTTGCAAGCCCCGAGGCGACCTGTGAGGTGACCCCGGGAGCACCTGCTTGGAGCAGGACGCTTCGAGCCTGCTGGACGATGCTCACCGCCTGCGTCAGCGAGGAGTTCGCGAGCTGGGCCACCGTCTGCCCGTACGACAGATTGGACTGGTACTGCTGGTAGGCGGCGAGCTGGGTCTGGGCCCCAAGCAGGTTCACCGTCCCGGCAGGGTTGTCCGACGGCGCCTGGATGGCTTGCCCGTTGGACAGCTGCACCTGGAGCTGGCTGAGCTGGCTTTGGTAGCTATCGAGCGAGGACGACAGCGTGTTCGCCAGGCTGATGGACGTCATGATGGGTTGCATCGCCCCTCCTAGGACACCGAGGACAGCAACGACGACAGGGCTTGCTGGACCGTCGAGATCACCTTCGCTGCAGCCTGGTAGGCCTGCTGATAGGTGACGAGGTTGACGAGCTGGCCGTTGACGTCGACGCCGACAGAGGACTGCTCCGCTGTCTGAGCACTCTGGGCCTGCTGGGCCGCGGAGGTCGCGAGCGACGTCGCCGACTGCACATCGAGTCCGACCTGACCCACCGCCTGTGACCAGAGTGCATTCGGGCCGTCTGCGGCGCTGCCGAGGTTCGCGATCGCGGCGGCGTTCTGACCATTGCCACCGGCATAGGGCGTCGTCGAGGCCGCGAGCAGCGACGGAGAGGCTTCGATCTGGGGGTTGACAGCGATCGAGCCGGCATCGAGCGTGCCACCTCCAGCCGCGACGAACAACGGAGGGCCTGCAATCGGGCCAGTGGTGCCTTGGGTCTGACCAGACGCGAGCAGCCCGTTGACCTGGGTCGCCAACGCCTGAGCAGTCGCGTTGAGCTGGGTGCCGTAGCGCGGGAGGTTGTTGTTCAACGACGCGAGCATGCCACCGAGCGATCCGCTCGTGACCGGCACCTGGGTACTCGTCCCCGCGAGCAGGATCTGGGCCGTCCCAGATGCGGTCGGCGGAGAGCCGGGAGCCGCGATCGCTGCGGCGAGCGCGTTCGACTGGGTCCCCTGGACCAGCGTCACTCCCCCGACCAGGACGTTCACCTGCTGGGACGACGCCGGAACCACCGTGGCACCGATCTCGTTGGCGAGTTGGGACAGCACCTGGTTGCGCGCATCGATGAGGGAGTTCGCCGCTCCGACCTCACCGCCGCTCTGCGCCGCGATCTGGCCGTTGAGCGACGCCACCTGCGCAAGTTGCGTGTTCACCTGTGCCACGAGCAGCGAAGCCTGCTGGGAGGTGTCGTTGAACAGACCCGTGAGGTTGGAGGCCGCTTGGTTGAGCGCCTCGGCGACCTGCTGCGCCGCAGCGACGACCGACTGTGCCGATGCCAGCTGTGTCGGCGTGTCGGACAGCTGGCCAAAGGCACTCCAGAGTCCGTTGAGCTGCTCGGAGATGCCGGTCGACGACGGCTCCTGGAAGGACCCGGACTGCGCCGCGGTGAGCGTGGACGACAACTGCGTCGCGTACGACGACGCCGCCTGCGACCCGAGCTCGAGGGAGCGCGCGAACGTGTTCTGCGCCTGGAGCACTCCTTGCACGGTGACCCCGTCGCCGACCGGGCTGCCTGGGAGTTGCTGGTTCGCGAGGTCCACCGACTCGCTCTGGTAACCCGGAGTGTTGGCGTTCGCGACGTTCTGCGCGACGACGTCCAGCCCGACCTGCTGCGCCTCGAGGCCGGAGAGTGCGATGTAGAGGGCACCGCCGCTCATGCGAGCTGACTCGAGCGCTCGGGGATGGTCACCTCGAGGAGTCCATCCGGACCGTAGATACCAAGATCCGCTCCGAGGTCGCGGAGGAGCTGCGCGACCAGCATGGCACGCCACGCACAGCCAGCGACCACCGCGTCGACGCGCGGCATGAGGGAGCGATAACGTTCTCGATCCAGGGCGTCGACCGGCGCCTCCTCGGCCACGAGTGACCCGAGCGACACCGCCGCACGAGCCAACTCGTTGGACGCGGGTCCGAGCGCAGCGACGTCGTCTCGGTCGAGTGCCGCCTCGAGAGCGGTGAGTGCGACCTCGACGTCGTCAAGCGCCTGCGCAATCGTGGAAGGGCTCATGTGCGAGCTATCGGCAGCGCCTCGCCGAACCTAAGCCACCGACCCAAGGATCGGACGCCGCGCACCACGAGGGCCGAGGAGGATGGCGCCCTCGTCACCTCGCAGCCCGAGGGCCGCGAGGTGCGCTCGAACCCCAGGATCGTGGGCGGGGTCGAGGAACAGTCGGGCACGGTGGTTGGCAACCAATGAGGCTGCTTCGACCCCGAAGGCCGCCTCCAACTGGGCAAAGTCCTGTGCGATCGTCACCAGCCGTGCGCCCAGACCCACGCTGACGGCAGCGACGTGCGCGAGGCGAGGCACCGGCGCGAGGTGGGCCACCTCGTCGAGGAGGACGAGCGTGTTGGCCGGCTGGCGCAAGATGGCCTCGAAGGCCGTGTCGAGGAGCGTCGCATACCAGGCGGAGCGGCGCTCCTGCTCGGCGAGCGAACCCACCACCACGACCGTCGGGGCGAGGGCCTCGCCGAGTCGGACCGGCCACCCACGACTCCTCGGTCCTCGGGCCGCGCCGAGCGCTGCCTGGATGGTCACGTGCAGCGAGTCACGCTGACGGCCATCGGCGACCGTCTCATCAAGGGCCGCACGAAGTTCGTCCCCCGCCACCTCGGCTGCGCGGACGAGCAACTCACCCACCGGCACCTGCTCTCCGTACCACGCAAGGCGCAGCCACGCGGCCACGTAGGGACGTGCAAGCTCGTGCCAGAACCGAACCTCGGCGCTCGGGGTTCTGCGCTCGGGCACCATCGCCAGCAGTCGATCTGCCATCGCGAGTGCATGGGTGTCGTCGATGGCCTCGAACCAGGGCTGCCACTCGTGCGTCGCTCGCGGCGTATCACCGAGGACCCACACGTCCCCGAGGTCGTGACGCCGCTCGAGCGCACGCGCATCGAGGACGTCACCCTTGACGGAGGTGACGAGGACGGTCCCCGGATGACGTCGCAGGTTCTCCGCCACGACCCTGCGCGTCTTGCCGCTCTGGGTCGGGCCGACCACGAGCAACGACGATCCTCGCCCCACGCCGACACGGCGCCAGCGCCCGAGTCGAACCACGATCTCGTCGCTGCGGACGATGCCGATCCCCGCGGTGCGCGGCAGTGGTCGCGGGCCACTGCGATGCTCTCTTGTACGGGGCCTGCCGACACCGGCCAGGGTCGCGATGGCAGCGAGGCCTCCGATCAGTGCACCGAGGCTCATGGTGCTGGAGCCCGCATCCGCGCGTCGGTGTCGACGAGTGCGACCTCCTCCTCCCGAACGACGTGCCGGACCAGCCAGCTGTGTCCCCCGAGGAGCCACAGCGCGACACCGCGCCCGAGACCGGCGACCAGCTCGCGCACGCGCTCGTCGAGATGGAGCTCAGTGACGAGGTCCTGGGCTGCAGACGACGACTGTCCGAAGGCGACGACGGTACCGACGTCGCCGATGAGATCCATCGCACCGGCGACGTCGGCTAGGCGATGTGTCACCGCGACCACACTGACGCCGTAGGCGCGCGCCAGCTTGAGCGCTCGCACGAGCAGCGTTCGCGTACTGGTCTCGCTCGCGAGCGTCCATGCCTCGTCGACGACCACGAGCCCACCTGCAACCTCACCGCTGCCAAGCTGCGCCAACCGCATGCGGAGGAGTGCTGCGACCGCGATCCGAACCCAACGCTCGGCGCCGACGTCGCTGAGATCCACGACGACCCGCGGAGCCAGCGCACTCCCCCCACCTCGCGTCTCCCAGATCCCCGCGAGATCCCCGTCGACGACGCGCGAGAGCCACAGCGCCAGCCGCGCCGCCCGTTCGAGACCGGCACTGGCAAGTCGCGCATCGAACACCTCTGCGTCAAGCGCCGCGAGGCGTCGAGCGGCGTCGGCGAGCCCCGCGAGCGGTCCCACGCACACGGCCGACACCGCACGCCGCTCGAGCTCGTCGAGCGGACGCTCACACAACGCTTCGAGCACGCTGCCGAGGGCGCGAGCCCGCTCTCGCTGATCGAGCGAGCCAGCGAGGGGATCGATCCCGCCATGGTCCGCGCGCGGGCGCATGACGCTCGCGCCGACGGCGCGAGCGACGGCGCCATATTCGCCCTTCGGATCGAGCACCAGCAAGCTGCCGGAGGCCGCGATCGCAGACCGGACGAGGAGCAGCTTCACGAGCGTACTCTTGCCGCGGCCGACGTCGCCGAGGATCAGCACATTGGGATTCGTCAGCCACCCATGGGTGTAGAGGTCGAAGGCGTCGAAGCGAAACAGTCCGCCACTGCCAGCGATCCCGACGACGGTGCTCGGCGCCGGCTGCGGCGGAGGCGTGGGCGCAAACGCGAGCACCGAGAGCGCACGGGTCGAGTCCTGCCAACCTAGGTCCATCCGGACACCCCCAAGAGCGCGAGTTCGACCGCCTCACGCTGGCGTCCGAGCACGGTGGCAAGATCGACGCTGCAGGCTGCGGCCCGCTCGATGGCGGCGGTGGTCTCAGCTGCGAGCTCGGCCAGCGTCGGCGCGGCCACGACCACGAACAGCTCCCATCGACACAGGGCGTGACCGTTCGCGAGCTCCCGCTCGATCTCGTCGAGACGATCCGATCGCCCGAGCTCACCGATCCCGAGCCGATAGCCATGCCGCCGGCGAAGCTCCTGGTCGGCAGCTGTCTCGACACGATGGCGCCCCAGTTGGCGAAGCGCACTTCGAGGATCGAGCGGTTGGGCGACGAGGGTCACGACGCGGCGCGGTCCTGCGGGGGCGAACAGCCCTGCCAGCTGCCACGCGTGGACCGCCCCAACCGGAAAGCGTGCCGCGTGGAGGGCGCGCACGAAGCCGCCGTCGATCTCTAGTGCGTCGGTCCGCTCGAGGACGGCATCCGGACGGTCACCCGTGCGCGGGAGCACGCTCCATGCGACGGCAGACGGGGACGAGATCGGCTCGAGCGCGAGCTGGCCCCGAGCCGCAGCTTCGGCGGCCTCGAGAGCGCGGACGAGTCGGACGCGCCGTCCACGCCCACGGCGCTCGTCACTCGCGACCCCGAGATGGGTCTCGACCATCCAGGTCCGCTCGGCCAGCCAGCGATCGTCTGGCTCGAGAGCGAACTGCTCTCGTTCGATCGCCGGGATCACATCCGAACGCACGAGAAACCGTTCGCGGCCACGCAAGCTCGTCCCGAGCACCCGGAGCAGCTCGCCCCACGCGTCGTCGAGACTTCCATCATGCCCCCGACCGAGGACGCCAGCGTGGCGTGCCACGAGCCGAGCAATGCGGACACTGCCGGCATCGGGATCGAAGCGAACGGCGCGTCGCGGCTGGCCAACCCGCTCGGTAGCGCGTCGCGCGCGCTCCCGCACCGCGACCACGACCCACCAGAGTGGGTGCCACCCGGCGATCGAGGCAGCTCCAGCGACGCCGGTCGCGACGACCGCCGCGACCACCACGCCCAAGATCCCGCCGATGCGCGCCGCAGCCGCCGCGACCACCACAGCGACCGCGCCCCATGCGAGCGCCTTGGCAACCGGCACCCCGAAGACCCGCGACCCGAGGGCCGGCGTGCCGAGCTCGACGCCGCTCATCCCCGCCTCCGCTGCCACGGACGACGACGAGGGGGGTCGACGAGCGCCCGCACCCATGGGTCGTGCTTCGCGCGCTCGAGCACCTCCGGGGGCGGGGGATACCCCTCGTACGGCGGGATCGTAGGGCGAGCGTCTCCAGGTGGCATGGCTTCGGCGACGACTCCCCCTCCGACCTCGATGCCCCGTCGGAGGCCCGTGCTCGCCAGATGTCGAAGGCCCCGGGTCACCTCGAACAGACGCACCTCGGCGATCGGCACGATGCCGAAGGTGAGCGCCGGCGCCAGGCTCGCCGCCACGACGAGGGCGGCGCCGATCACCGGTAGGGCCGTTGTACGCGAACCATTCGCCTGCGCAATCGCGGCCCCGAGCCCGAGCGTGAGGGCGAGCACGAGTTGGAGCAGGACGAGACCGGCGAGGACCTCGGCGCTTCGGCGCACCAGGGTTCGTGCCCCCGGCAGGACCAGCCCGATCGAGACGAGTGGCCAGAGCAGGACGAGGACGTCGACCGCAACCCCGCGTCCCACAGCCTCGAGATAGCACGCGAGGGCAGCGAGGGCTGCGACAAGGGCGAGTACGACCGCGGCGCTCGAGCGCAACCCTCCGGCCACCACGGTCGGCCGCAACGACAGAGCAGCGGACGGCACCACGGCGAACGCTCCGTAGGCGCTGGCCGAGACCACGCCAACCCAGCGCTCGAGCGTGGCCACCACGGGCGGCGTCGCGATGACCGACAGCACCCAGGCTGCAGGTCGGGCGAGGACCTCGGCGATCGATCCGTGAGCCGGCTCCCGCACGCGCGCGATGATCGCCACGATGAACGCCGGCAGGAGCAAGGCTCCCGCGACCGTGGCCACGTGATCGTACGGACCGACGAGTGCCGGCGCGGTCGGGAGCACGGTCGGGGCAGCGGCAACAACAGGCCCGAGATTGCCGAGCAGCCATGCGAGCAGCGCCACGATCGCGCTGGTGGCGAAGTGATCGAGGCCGGAGGTGAACGTCGTCCACACCGCACGGGCGATCGCCGCCGCGCCGTGTGCAAGGAGGAAGCCCACGACTTACCCCACGCCAAGTCCGAGGTGGAAGAAGAAGTTGACGATGGCAGGGGCTGCCCCGACGAGCAGCGCAGCGGCCCCCGCGACCAGTACGGCCCGCCGACCGAGGTAGGCCTGCTGGTAGTTCTGACTGTGTGCACCGAGTGCCCACACGGCCGCACCGATGACGAGACCTGCCAAGCTTGCCAGCAGCGCCCAGCCCGCCAGGCCGTTGATCAGGGTCTGGAGGACGGAGCCTCCCGGCAACGCCGAGGGATCCGGCGCCAGCGACACGTCGAGGAACGTCCATGTGACCATGTCCTTGCACTCCTTTGCTCGAGTGACGCCCTTGCGGACGACACCATCATCCATGAGTAGGCATAGCGTAGCATAGAATGTCATCACTGACACGATCAGGGCGCGATGAGGCTCCTAGACTGGAGCGACGGTGGACACTCCCGAACCAAGCCCAGCCGAGATGCCGACGACGACTGCGGAGGCGCGGCTCTGGCACAGCGCCGCATCCACGATGCCCTTTGGCATCGTGCTCGTCGACCCTGAAGGACACACGCTCTATCGTGACGTCGAGGCGAAATTCGGTGCGGAGAGTCTCAACCAGCGCATCTTGCTCGATCGAGCGATCGCCACGTTGCTCCACGACCCGGCAGCCCACGGCGACGTCGAGCGCGCTGTCGAGCTGTTCGGTCCGCCAAGGCGGACCTTTCTCGTGCGTCGAACCTGGCTCGACGATCGAGGCCAGCTGATCCTCGTCGAGGACGTCAGCGAGCTGCGCCGCCTGGAGTCGGTACGGCGCGATTTCGTGGCCAACGTCTCGCACGAACTCAAGACCCCGGTCGGCGCGATCGTTCTCCTCGCCGAGGCCCTGGCCCAGGAGGACGAGCCCACGACGGCGCAACGCCTGGTCCAGCGCATCGTGGACGAGGGCGATCGCCTCGCTCGTCTCGTCTCCGACCTGCTCGACCTGTCGCGCATCGAAGAGGGCAGCGGCGTCGTGCTCGCCGAGTTCGACGCCCGATCCCTGGTCGAAGCGGTGCGTGAACGCTTCGACGAGACCGCACGTCGAGCGGATCTCACCCTGGACGCGCTCGTACCCGTCACGCCCACGATGGTCGTCGGCGACCGTTGGCAACTCGAGAGCGCCCTGTCCAACCTCGTCGACAACGCGATCAAGTACTCCGAGCCAGGGGGCACGGTCGAGATCAGCCTCGACGCGAGCGACGACACCATCGTGCTCGCGGTGCGCGACGAGGGCATCGGTATCCCCGCTCGCGATCGCGAGCGGATCTTCGAACGCTTCTACCGGGTCGACGCTGCCCGCTCACGCGCAACGGGCGGAACTGGTCTTGGTCTCTCTATAGTGAGGCACGTGGTCGAGAACCACCGCGGCAGGCTGAACGTGACCTCGATGGAGGGCGTTGGATCCACATTCGAGCTGAGGCTTCCACGAGGTGGTCCGAACGATGGCCGCTGACGACAAGCGCGCCCACGTCGGCACGGTGCTGATCGCCGACGACGAACCGAGCTTCGTCGAGGCCCTCGTCCTCGGCCTGACGCGCGAAGGCTTCGAGACGATCGTGGCCAACGACGGCGAAGAGGCGCTGGCGTTGAGTCGCTCGCACCATCCCGACCTCATCCTGCTCGATGTGATGCTGCCGCGCCTGTCAGGGCTCGACGTCTGTCGCACCATTCGACAGGAGTCCTCGGTCCCGATCATCATGGTGACGGCACGTTCCGGTGAGCTCGACACCGTGCTCGGCCTCGAACTCGGCGCCGACGACTACGTCACCAAGCCGTTTCGCATGAGCGAGCTGGTCGCCAGGATCCGTGCGCAGATGCGCCGCACCAAGCACCAGGGCCAAGCCCAGGCCGCAGAGGAGATCCTCGAGAGCCACGGCATCACCGTGTACGTCGATCGCCACCAAGTCGATGTCCGAGGGACCGAGGTCCGCCTGCCTCCGAAGGAGTTCGATCTCCTCTTGCTGTTCCTGCGCAACCCCGGCCGCGTGCTCACGCGCGATCTGATCCTCGACCGAGTCTGGGGGTCGGACTACTACGGCGACACGAAGACGCTCGACGTGCACGTCAAGCGCCTTCGCTCCAAGATCGAGCCAGATCCCAACAACCCGAGCATCATCGCCACGGTACGAGGGGTCGGCTACCGGCTCGAACGAGACCACGCCCGTGCCTGAGCGCACGCGCGTCACCCTCGATCGCGACGAAGCCCTCGACCGTCTGCGCCGCCGGGGCGGAAGGGTCACCCAGGCGCGACGCGCCATCATCGATGCCCTCGCGGAGGCGGGCGGTCATCTGACGGCGGACGAACTCGTCCGCGCCCTCGAGCAGCGAGATGCACTCGTCCATCGCGCGACCATCTATCGAACCCTCGACGCCTTGGAACGCGTCGGGATCATCGAACACGTCCACATCGGTCACAGCCCCGCCACCTACCACCTCGCAGGATCGTCGCACTTCCACCTCCTGTGCGAGCACTGCGGCACGGTCACGGAGATTCCCGAGGACGTCTTTGCGCCCGCCATCGCGCGCATCGAGACCCAATGGGGCTTTCGCGCACGCCTGTCACACTTCGCGATCGTCGGCACCTGCGCAGCCTGCAGTGCTCGAGAACACCACTGACGAGGCGGCACACTCCCTGGCGCCCGTTGGATTCGAGCGACAAGAGCGTGACATCGCTTCACCTCAGCGGAGCGGATTGAGTGGGATCAACGCTTCCGGTACCGTCCCACTGAGCAGTCCCTCGGCGACCAGTTCCCCGGTAAGGGGGCCTTGGGTCATGCCCCACATTCCGTGTCCGTCGGCGAGCCAGACCCCCGGCACCGCGGTGGGGCCGATCAACGGCAAGCCGTCGGCCGTCACGGGTCGCGGGCCCACCCAGGCCTCGCGTGGCGCATCGAGCTGCACCCCTTCGAAGAACCGCCGCGCGGCACGACGCATGGCGTCGAAGCGCGCCTGGCGCGGCGGATCGTCGGGCCTCTCGAAGGCCATTGTCCCCGCGATCCTCAGCTCACCGTCGAGCGGTGTACACGCCAGTCGCGCAGTCGGGAGGTAGACCGGGACGTCGAGCGGGCGTTCGATCGGCACGCGCAGCGAGTAGCCCCGACCGGCTTGCAGCGGTACTCGCACGCCGAGACGTCGGGCGAGCGGGCCGAGCCACGCTCCGATCGCGACCACCACCCCATCGGCGAGGTGCTCGGCCCCCTCGACCGTACGCACGACGACGTGAGCTCCGCGCCGCTCGAGATCAACCACGTCTGCGCGCTCGACGGCGACACCGCGCTCAGCGAGGGCCGAACCCACACGGTGGGTCGCGCGCGCCGGGTCGACGAAGCGCTGCCCCTCGATGGCGATGCCGAACGAGAGCGCGGGGGCCGCGATCGGTACCATCTGCCGCAGCTCGTCGCCGCTCAGATCCTTCGTCTCGAGCGAGAAGCCCGCCTCGCGAATGAGAGCGAACTCGTGCTCCAGCGCCGCAGCATCGCTACGGCGGGCGAACGCCGCCACGATCGGTGCGGTCGTCGGCTGGTAGCCGACGGCATCGCCGAGTCGTTCCCACGCCTCCAACGACCGAGCATTCAGCCCACCGAGGATCTGCATCGATCGTCGCCAGACGTCCGTCCTGCATGCGAGGCCGAAACGGATCACGAACTCCAACCAGCTTCGCTCGAGACGAGGTGCAAGGTACAGCGGCGATGACGGCGACGCAAGGGACGAGAGGCCCTGACGAACCAGCGACGGCTCGTTGAGCGGGATGGCGAGGCCAGGCGAGAGCCAGCCGGCGTTGCCGTAGGAAGCGCCGGCAGCGACGTCTCGGCGCTCGAGCACCGTCACGTCCTCCCCCCGCTCTGCGAGGTGCCATGCCGTCGACAAACCCACGATGCCGGCTCCAACCACCAACACTCGCCCCACCGTGACCCTCCTTGTCGCACCACGAGGCTACCGTTGCTAGCGCACAGACCTGAACCAGGAGGCGACCATGAAGGCGGTGCTGATCCAGCGCCACGGCGGCCCAGAGGTGCTCGAGATCGCCGACGTCCCCGAGCCGCACCCCGCCCCCGGTGAGGTCGCGATCAAACTGGAGGCGATCGGCGTCAACTACATCGACCTCTACCACCGTGAAGGCTGGTATCCCCTCTCGCTCCCGACCGTCCTGGGCAGCGAAGGCGCGGGCACGGTCATCGAGGTCGGTGAAGGTGTCACCTCCGTCAGCATCGGCGATCGCGTGGCCTTTGCCAATCATCTCGGCGCCTACGCAGAGGTGGTGGTCGTCCCGGCTGGTCGGCTCGTCACGATTCCCGACGACGTCACGGCCGATGTCGCCGCCGCGGTGCTGCTCCAGGGCATGACCGTCCATGCGCTCGTCAACTCCTGCGCTCGAGTGGAACCGGGTGCGACGGTTCTCGTGCACGCAGCCGCAGGCGGCGTGGGTTCCCTGCTCGTGCAGTACCTCGTCCGTCGCGTCGCGTCCACGGTCGTGGCGACGGCCTCGACCGCGGAGAAGCGAACCCGTGCCCGTCGTCTGGGCGCTCAGATCGTGACCGACTACGACGGATTCGTCGATGCCGCTCGTAGGCTCGGTGGGGTAAGCGTTGCCTTCGACGGTGTCGGCCGTGCGACGTTCGATGGATCGCTCGCGGCGCTCGCACCCAGAGGGATGCTCGTGCTCTATGGACAGGCGAGCGGCCCGGTGCCGCCCGTCGATCCCCAGATCCTGAACCGGCAGGGATCGATCTTCCTCACGCGCCCGTCGCTGCCGCACTACGTCGCGACGCCCGAGGAGCTCAGATGGCGCGCTCAGGCGATCTTTGCCGATGTCGCCGCTGGCCTCCTCGAGGTGACCATCGCCGAGCGCATCCCCCTCGAGGAGGCCCGTCGAGCTCATGAAGCCCTCGCCGGTCGCACCACCGTGGGCAAGGTCATCCTCGTGCCCTGAGCCGTCGTCGACACGAGTGCTTCGTGTGACCCGACATCGCCGGCACAGCCCGTGCCCGGCGCCGACCGAGCACCCGCACAGCCACCGCCTTCGGCTCACCACCCAGCCGGCGGGGCACACCACGACCTCTGTCCGAGACCACCCTTGTCGACCAGAGCCTTACGCGGCCAGGACATCATCAGCGTCGGGCGCCCGCGACCTGCTCGGCTCCTCGTTGGTCGACCGCTGCGACGTCGGCGAACTCCGAGCGCCAATGCGTGTGTCGAAAGCTCGGAGGCGAGCCGAACTCAGCGCCACGACGATGAGTCCTGGCTCGATGCCCTGGGATATGGAGCCCAAGCACCGTTCCCACGCGGCTCTGTCTGGTCGAAAGCGCGAGTCGCGGCGGCAGGGAAGGGCCACCTCGCACGGTGCGCCCGACCACTCACTTCAGCGCGCCGCGCCCAGCTCTGGCCCATCGTTTGTGGTCTCGCGCCCACATCGAGTGGTAATGTTGCCGCTGCGTGCCAAGCGCACAAACTCTCCGTAGAAATCCCACCGCACGACGCGACGCGATGTATGATCCAGCGGGGTCTGCGAGATCCCTCGTCACATCCACAGAGGGGGTTGGAGCGATGAAGCGTTTGGCTCGCACGAAATACCTGGGAATCCTCGGATCCATCGGCCTCGTCGGCGCTGCACTGGCGATGCCAGGCGCGCAGTCGCTCGCGTCGGCGTCTGATCCGCTGGTGCCGGTGTCGCAGGGCATCGGTGCCGATGTGCTCTCGCACGCCACCCCGACGGGCACCACGGCTGGGTCGACGATGATGCGGGTGTCGTTCATCCTGAAGATGCGCAACCAGGGACAGCTTGCCTCTCGGGTGGCTGCTGGTTGGCGTGGTCCGTACCTGACGCCCCATGAGTTCGCGCTCGAGTACGGCCAGACCGAAGAGTACATCCTCGCGCTGCGTGGGTTCCTCCGTGAGTTCGGCATCAGCTCCCAGGCCATGAGCGATGGCCTCGATGTCACCTCGCAGGGCACGGCCGCACAGTACGACAAGGCCCTTGGGATCTTGCTCGAGAACTTCACCGTCACCACCAGGCCCGCAGCCAGTGCGCCCGCGACGACCCAGACGGTCTACGGGACGCGCAGCGCGCCGCAGATGCCGTTGAACCTGGCGTCGAACATTCTGGCCGTGCTCGGGTTGTCGAACTACGCGCCCTACGAGTCGCTCGCGGTGCCCGGCATCAACCAGGTCGCACCCACGGCTGGGTCGTCGCAAACCGCAGCACCCACCGATCAGCTGCCGCAGGCCTTCACGAGCGACTACAACCTCACACCGCTCCAGCAAGCGGGCTACCTCGGTCAGGGGCAGACCATCGGCATCGTGACCTTGGCGAGCGTGAACCCTTCGGTGCCGATGTACTTCTGGAGGAACATCGCGCACGTCGTGACGTTGCCGAATCGTCTTGCGCTCGTCAACGTCGACGGCGGTGCAGGGCCGGTGTCGCTGAACGCTGGCTCCGACGAGACCACCCTCGACGTCGAGCAGTCGGGCACGATCGCGCCGATGGCCAAGATCGTCGTGTACCAGGCGCCCAACACCGACTACGGCTTCGTCGACGCCTTCTACGAGGCGGCCAGCCAGAACGTCGCCGGCTCCGTCTCGTCGAGCTGGGGTGAGTCCGAGACCGCGATCCAAGCTGCGGTGGACGCAGCGCAGGAGTCACCGGGGTATGCGGCCTCGTTCAACCAGGCCTTCCTCGAGATGGCGGCGCAGGGACAGTCGAACTTCATCGCGAGCGGCGATTATGGGGCCTACAACCCAGCTCGTGACATCGGCACCACCAACCTCGGCATTATCTCGCCCTCCGACTCCCCCTACGACACCGCCGCTGGCGGCACGACGCTCCCGGGTACTCAGACCTACCCGATCATGGCGAACGGGACCCAAGTCGGCACCGAGTCGGTGACCATCCCGCAGCAGATGACCTGGGGCTGGGACTACCTGTGGCCGATGTACATCGCACTCGGCTTCCAGAACGAGGCCCAAGCAGCCACGAGCTTGCCGGTGGGATCAGGCGGTGGCTACTCCACCCTCTTCGGCCGTCCGCTCTACCAACAGGGTCAGATGGTGGGGGCAGGGAGCTACTCGGCCTATGAGTTCTTGACGCCGATCGATCCACAGCAGGTCGCACCAGGCCTCGTCGAGCCGACGCAGTTCTCGTTCAACCCTGCCCCGACGCTTCAGACGGGCATGAGCGGTGGCCGCGTCACGCCGGACCTGGCGTTCAACGCCGACCCCCAGACCGGCTATGCGGTCTACGACCCACAGTTCCAGAGCGTCTACGGGTCAAAGCTGGTGGACTTCGGTGGCACGAGCTTCATCGCGCCTCAGCTCAACGGGACCGACGCCGTCTACGAGAGCGCCCTCGGGGGCGTACGGCTCGGCTTCTGGAATCCGAACATCTACCGCTTCGCGACCTCGACGTCGTCGCCGTTCACGCCGCTCGATTCGAACACCATCGACGGCTCGGCCTACTACAGCGGCCAGATCGGCAACGCCCAGCTTGCGATCTCCGGTGAGTTCACCAACACGAACGACTTCTACACCGGCTCCCAAGGCGCCGTGTTCAATCCGGGATCGGGCCTCGGCTACGCGGACCTCACGCAGCTGTTCCGCAGCTTCCAGACCGCGATCCCGAGAGAGCTCGGCGACTGAGCGGCCGCGTCGCAGGGACGGCCTCGGGCACCACGACGCCCGAGGCCGCGCTGCTCGACGACCACGCCGAGCCGCGCGGGTCGACGTCGACGTGCGAGATCCCTACTGTCGTGCGGTGCGCTCGTCCAGCGTGACGACGCAAGGGTAGGGTGCGTCAACCCTCGAGGAGGGCCTCCACGAGTGCCTCGATGAGCCAAGCAAACAGGTCGAGGAGTCCTCGATCATCGGTGACGCTTCGGGTCTCCGCGAGGACCAGCCGACCGAAGTTCAACGCGCGCATGAATTCATCAGCCGCGTCGAGATCGAGGCGCTCGACGTCGCGGACACGCTTCGCCCAACGACCGATGAGCGACTGGGCCTCATCGAGGGTGCCGCCGGCATCACCTCGGCTCGCGAGCGACGCCTCGGCTTCGAGCAACGGGTCGTCGTAGAGCGGCGGAGCAACCCGCCAGGCTTCCTCGCGTCCCGACGCAACGATCCCAGCGACGAGCTCGAGACTCCGACTCACAACATCTCGAGCTTGCGCCGACAGCACCACCACGACGACGTCGCCATCACGGACGAACGGCCCGGCACTCACGCGCGCGACACCGTGGCCCACAAGCCATAGGCATGCAACTTTGACGCTGCATCTTCCATGTCCTCGCGCGACCCGGTCGCCACGATGGCCTTGCCCTCGTTGTGAACCTGCATGGTCAGCTCGGTCGCCTTGACCTTGGAGAAGGCGAAGGTGGCCTGCAGCACATAGATCACATAAGAGATGAGATTCACTGGGTCATCCCACAGAATGGTCGCCCAGCTCTCTTCGGTGCGAGTCTCGGCTACCTCTTCGGACTCGACCGGCGCAAGGGCTGGTGACGGTGACATCGACCACGCACCTCCCGAGACGAACACCACCAAGGCTAGCGTCCGTCGCGATCGCTAGTCGGCAGCCGCGACGGAAGGCGCCTGCTGCGGCGCGACCGCGTGGTCCGCCCTGCGCGTCGAGGGCACGCGGAACAGCAAGAGGTAGTAGCGGTTCATCGCGAGCCAGATGACCGCTGCACCAAGGATGTGGAGCGCGATCAGCCACTGCGGCAAGCCCGTGAAGTACTGCGTGTAGCCGATGATGCCTTGGAGAGCGCCCAGCCAGAGGATGCTCCGAGCCGCACGCTGGATCTGTGCGGGGTAGCGCCCCTGGTGGAGCAGGAACAGGTCCGCGAGCGT
This sequence comes from Acidimicrobium ferrooxidans DSM 10331, assembly GCF_000023265.1. Classification (GTDB taxonomy): domain Bacteria; phylum Actinomycetota; class Acidimicrobiia; order Acidimicrobiales; family Acidimicrobiaceae; genus Acidimicrobium; species Acidimicrobium ferrooxidans. The sequence goes on along the minus strand of NC_013124.1, from coordinate 198,374 downwards.
GAGCGCAATGAAGACGAGGGCGATGTCGGCGTGCAGGTAGGTCACCTGCAGCATGGTGAGGATGTGCAGCCTCTTGCTCCCCGGGGATCCGGAGTAGGGTCCGGTACCCGCGACCGCCGTACCGACGAAGACGAGCGCACCGAGGACGAGGAACATCACCCGCGACAGCCACAGCACCTCGGACGAGACCGCCAAGGTTGGGCGTCCCTCGGGCTGGCCGGCCTTGTGGTAGATCACGACGGCATTCCATAGCACGACGAGCGCGAGCAAGAAGTGCGCCATGACGAAGGGGGGTGCGAGCTTCTCCAGCACGGTGATACCGCCGAGCACGCTCTCGGCGACGACCTCGACGACGAGACCGAGCGACCACCACACGAGGTCCCGCCGGAATGGACGTCGCAACAGGGCCACCACCCAGGTCAAGGACATGAGCAGGCCAGCGAAGAACGTGACGACCCGATTCGTGAACTCGATCATGGGGTGGATCTCGAAGCCCGCCACGAAGTGGCCGGTCGTGCAGTCGGGCCAGGTCGGGCAGCCGAGCCCTGACTGCGTCAGACGAACCACGCCGCCGGTGAAGATGATGAACGTCGACACGCCGAGCGTGGCGAGCGCCACACGTCGGAAGACTTGCGGCGAGACCGGTACGGCCGACCGAACTCGCTCGACGACGGGATGCATGGCTCTATCCTACCGACGCTTCGACGGCCCGCTCTTGGCGGATACTCAGGCGCTCCACCGGAACAGCCGAGACGCCGCGACCGGTGCGACGACTGCCCAGGCGACGAGACTCACCCACGCCCACAGTGGCGCGCTCCCGCCGACAGCGATGCCATGGAGCAGCACGGTGGCCGCCGGAGCTGCTGGGAGCACCTTGGCGATATCGGCGACTGGGCCCGGCAGACTCCCGAGCGGCACCACCATCGCGCCGAGACCGAGGAGCACCAGCCAGAGCAGGGTCGACAATCCGAGCACGAGCTCTGCCCGCAACGTTCCTCCGAGCACGAGACCGACACCAGCGAACGCAGCGGTCGCGAGCACCCAACCGACGACGAACTCGATGGGATTGCCAGCTGGGTGCCACCCGAGCACAGCCCCCACGACGAGCAGGAGTACCAACTCGACGATCTCGAGTCCTGCGACCGCCACGAGCTTCGCGGCGATCACCCCACTGCGTCCGAGGGGCGTCATCCCGAGACGCTTCAACACGCCGTAGGAACGATCGAAGGCGACGGTGATCGACTGCGAGACCATGCCAGAAGCCATGATGCCGAACGTGATGGCGCCGTTGAGAATGAAGTTGACGCGCGAGATGCCGCCAGGCACCGGCAATACCTTGACCTTGGAAAACAACACGAGACCGAGGATCGGGATCACGATCGTAAGGAGGGCGGCTTCGCCTTGGCGGAGGACGAGCTTGAGCTCGGACACCGCCTGGGCGCGTACTGGATGGGCACTCATGTCGTCTCCCCGCGGTCCAGCAGGCGCAGATAGATCGACTCGAGGGACGACTCCACCGTCTCGAGTGGACCGACCTCGGCGCCGAGCTCGTCGAGCACCGCCGCGAGCGACGCGACCAACTGAGGGGTCGGCGAAGCCCCGACGTGCACCCGATCCTCGGCAACGAGCCGAACCTCGACCCCGAGTCGTGCCGCCAGCACGCTTGGGTCCAGCCTGCCTCGCACGGTGAACTCGACCCCGGCCTCTCCGAAGCGCTCCCGAAGCTCTGCGGGACTCCCGGCGGCGACGGGCATGCCGTGGTCGATGATCAGCACCCGATCCACCATGCGATCGATCTCCTCGAGCTCATGGCCGGTGAGCAGCACCGCGACGCCCGATCCGGCGAGCTCGGCGACCAAGTCCCGGATGGCGCGCTTGCCGACCGGATCGACGCCTGCCGTCGGCTCGTCGAGGAAGACGACCCGTGGACGGCCGACGATCGCGAGGGCAAGGAGCAACCGCTGCTTCTCGCCGCCCGAGAGTCGACGAAAGGGCGTCGTCGCAACGGGCGCCAGCGCCAGACGATCGACGAGCTCAGCGACGGGCCAGGGATCGTCGTAGAACTGTGCGTAGATCTCGAGGGCTTCCAGGGCCCGCATCCGCGGCGGGACGCCTCCCTCTTGGAGCATCACGCCGACCTTACGCGCGAGGGTGCGCTGGTGCCGCCACGGATCGGTGACGTCGAGCACGCGCACCTCGCCACGAGCCGCCCGTCGGTAGCCCTCCAACGTCTCGACGGTCGAGGTCTTGCCCGCGCCGTTCGGACCGAGGACGCCCACGACCTCCCCGAAAGCGACGTGCAGCGACACGCCGCGGACGGCCTCGAACGAGCCGTAGCGCACGACGAGGTCGTGGACCTCGAGAGCATCCTCCATCGCATCGCTAGTCTAAGGCTGCATGATCGACCTCACGGAGCTGCGCGCCCACCCCGACGACGTCGCACGGCGCCTCGCGTCCCGCGGGATCGACCCCGAGGTGGTCGCCCACCTCGCCACGATCGATCAGCAACTCCGAGCGGTGATCACCGAGCGTGACCAGCTTCGAGCCGAGCTGCGTGCCCGCTCTCGCGACATCGCCGAGGCTCGCCGCAGCGGTCGAGACGCGACCGAGCTGCAAGAGGGCGCCCGAGCGCTCGGTAATCGGCTCGACGAACTCGAGCAGCGCGTCGACACCTTGACCGGCGATCGCGACGCGATCTGGCTGACCTTGCCCAACATCCCGAGCCCGAACGCACCCATCGGCGAGGACGAACACGACAACCGTGTGGTACGCCAATGGTCGCCGGAGACCGGCACGGTCGAGCCCGACGTCGATCTCACGTCCACCACACCCAGCCATCGTCGCGTACCGCACTTCGAGATCGGTCGCGAGCTCGGCATTCTCGATCTCGAGCGCGCAGCGAAGCTCTCGGGATCGATGTTCGCGCTCTATCGCAACCTCGGGGCACGCCTCGTCCGCGCTCTGACGAACTTCGCGCTCGATGCCCACGCAGAGGCCTTCGAAGAGATCCATCCTCCGACGCTGGTCCGTCGCGAGACGATGGTGGCAACGGGCCACCTCCCCAAGTTCGCCGACGACGCCTACGTGATGGAGCGCGATGATCTCTACGCGATCCCGACGGCCGAGGTGCCGCTCACGTCGCTCTACCGCGATGAGATCCTCGACCTTGCGATGCTCCCCATGCGCCTCACCGCCGCGACCCCGTGCTATCGGCGCGAGGCAGGGTCCGCAGGGCGCGACACCAGAGGCCTGCTGCGTCTCCACGAGTTCGACAAGGTCGAGATCCTGGCACTCGTCGCACCCGAGGATGCCACGAGCATGCACCTCGAGCTGCTCGGTCGGGCAGAGGCGCTGCTCCAGCGCCTTGGCCTGATCTATCGTGTCGTCGACCTGTGCACTGGGGACCTCGGACAGTCGTCCGCCCGCACCTTCGACCTCGAGGTCTACGCGCCCGGTGTGGACGCGTGGCTCGAAGTCTCCTCGGTGTCATGGTTCAGCGACTATCAAGCGCGCCGGGCCAATGTGCGGTTCCGCCGGGAGCCGGCGGCGCGGCCAGAGTACGTGCACACCCTCAACGGCTCGGCGCTCGCGTGGCCACGCGTCATCGCTGCCCTCCTCGAGCAAGGTCGCGAACCCGATGGGTCGATACGCCTGCCCGATGCGCTGGCCCCCTACCTCGGCACCTCGAGGCTCGAGGCACCCAAGACCGCTTGAGCCAGCGCCCCACCGATCGCAGGTCGTGTCGCACCACTCACGACGGAGCCCGACTGCATCGCCAAGGACGCTCACGACAGCCCCGGCCGGTGGCGAGCTGGGTTGACCCACGACAAGGACGCATCGCCGTGATTTCGACCAACACCGAGCGGGCGCTAGCGTAAGCGCCATGAGTGTGAGCTCTTCGGGGGTCAGTCTGGCCCAGATCCTGTTCTCCATCGCCCTCGGTCTGATCGCGTTGGGGATCGTTGCCTTCGCTGCCTACGTCGTCGCGACGACCACCCGCAGCACCCGGTGGTTCAGGAGGCAGTCATGACGTCGCCAGCGACGCCGGCTCCGGCTGGAGGGCGCGCAGTACGAGCGCGCGCCTCGATGTATCGAGGCAAGACCGGCCAGTGGGCGTTCATCCTCCATCGGGTCACCGGCTTCCTCGTCTTCATGTTCATCCTGCTCCACATCGTCGACGTCGCCACGCTGAACGACCCGCACGTCTACGAACAGATCCACCAGCTCTACGGCAACATCTTCCTGCGCCTGTTCGAGGTCGGCCTGCTCTTCGCCCTCCTCTACCACGCGCTGAACGGTCTGCGAGTGATCATGATCGACTTCTTCCCGGGCGCCGTCCGCAACGAACGAGCGCTCTTCCAGGCCATGCTCGGACTCAGCGTGCTGCTGACGATCGTCGGTGGCTACTACATCGTCAAGCCGTTCTTCGTGGGGGTGCACTGACATGGCCGTCTTCGCCACTCCTCGGAGCGCACGACGACCTCGCCAGAACTTCGAGACCTGGGCATGGCTCTTCATGCGGGTGTCCGGGATCGTCCTGTTCTTCCTGGCCCTCATCCACATGTACATCATGCACATCGAGAACGACGTGACCCAGACCACCGTGGCGTTCGTCGCCCACCGCTGGTCGAATCCGCTCTGGCGCCTGTTCGACTGGCTCCTCCTCGCCCTTGGTCTGCTCCACGGCGGTAACGGCCTTCGGACCATCGTGAACGACTACGTGCACCGCCCCGTGACCAAGGTCATCACCAAGTCGCTGCTCTACGGTGTCAGCGGCGTGCTGTTCCTGCTCGGCACCATCACCGTCTTGACGTTCCACTGATCCGAACGCATGGATCGTGCCGCCGTCGAGCTCCGCTGGTGTAGCGTCGACCTCCTCCGAGCGATCGCGACGGCGGAACGCGCTCCCGACTGGGCCCCGGACTTCCCCGACGACATCGACCGAGGCGTCGCGCAGCGCTTCCTCGAGCTCCACGAGGCGGGCGTCGGGCCTGAGTTCCCGTTCGGCCCGTTCGTGATCGTCGACCTCGCCAAGGGCGTCGTCGTCGGCTCCATCGGCGCGCACGGCAACCCGATCAACGGTGAGGTCGAGATCGGCTACGACGTCATCAAATCCGAACGGGGGCGAGGCATCGCGACGGCGGCGATCCTCAGCCTCACGGCGACGCTGAGCGCGGAGCCTGGTGTCGAGGTGATCGTCGCGCGTGTCGCACGACACAACACCCCCTCGGCTCGAGCCCTCCTCGCCGCCGGCTTCGTGCAACGCCCAGCGGCCCCGACCGTCGGGTTCGACGCCTTCGAGCTCGTCGCCTCGCCCTCGGTCGAGCACTAGGGACCACCACTCCGCCCGCGAGGCCTCGCCGTCGGTCATCGCACCCCGGCCTGCCACCTGTGGCGACGCCGAACCCAGTCGCTGGTAAGGTACAACTACTCCAACTCGACCGGTGGCCTCGACCACCCAGATGCACACAGGGAGTCTGCATGGAGCACCGTGTCCTCACCGAGGAGATCTTGTTTCGCGGCGCGGACGGCGACCTCGTCCAGGGGTTTCTCGCGCGACCGCTGGACGCGACGGTCCACGGCTCGATGGTCGTGATCCATCACATGCCTGGCTATGACCAAGCGACGAAGGAGATTGCCTACCGCTTCGCTCGCCACGGGTATGCCACGCTGATGCCCAACCTCTACTGGCGCGAGGCTCCGAACGCGGCTCCGGACGAGGCCGCGGCCATCGCCCGCGCCCAGGGTGGGGTGCCAGACGAGCGTCTCATCGGCGACGTCGCCGGGGCACGGGACTACCTCCGTGCCGCCCTCAGCGCCAACGGCAAGGTCGGTGTGATCGGCTACTGTTCTGGCGGTCGACAGAGCTTCCTCGCGGCATGCGCGATCCCCTTCGACGCAGCGATCGACTGCTACGGCGCCTTCGTGGTGAACGAGCCCCCCGAGGGAGCCCCGGTCAGGGTGCGTCCGGTCATCGACCGAGCTCCCGAGCTCCACGCCCCGCTCCTCGGCCTCTTCGGCAACGACGACTCGTTCCCAGCCCCTGACGAGGTACGTCGACTCGACGAAGAGCTCACCCGACTCGGCAAGGCGCACGAGTTCCACTCCTACGACGGTGCCGGGCACGCCTTCTTCAACACCGCTGCACCCTCGTACCGACCCGAAGCAGCGAACGACGGTTGGCAGCGGATCTTCCGCTTCCTCGGCGAGCATCTCGCCTAGCCATGTGCACCTACGCGACCGAACACGCCCCTCTCACGGGGCGCGCACGTACCCCGGAGGGCTGGGAGGCCGTCGACCAGGCGACCGTCTACTTCGACCACCCCGTGGCGTTCCCAGCGACCCATTCGCTCAACATCGACGTCTTCGCTCGCGAGGCCACCGGCCTCAGGCGCCTCAGTGCGCTCGAGCTCGATGTCGCAAGCGCCCGCGCCCTCGCCACCGCCATCTTGTCGCTGCTCGATTCGACGCCTCCAGAGCTTCTCGCCGAGTCGGCCACCACGGGTGCGTGAACCCAGCGAGCATGACGCGACCGCACGCCAGAGCCTCCTCGGGGCGCACGCCATGACGTAGTGGCGCGCGCTCCGATCGGCGCCACGGGAGCGATCCCGGGGCCGCCTCGGCTCGTGGCGCAACGATCGGCGTTACATGCCGATCAGGACGGAGCACACCGGCCACTGACCCCAGCCAGCTCGAGCCAGCAGTTGCTCGGCGGCTTGGTCTTGCACCGCTGGCGGAGCCTGGTTGGGCAGGCCACCGTAACCCAGCGCAGCCCAGGTGCTGGCCGCGAACTGGTAGGCACCGTAGTAGCCGTTGCCGGTGTCGGCCTGGTAGTTGCCCCCGGACTCGCAGTCGCGCAACGCGAGGAGCTGCGCGGCGGTCGCGGGCCCCGACAGCGACGTCGGCGAGGGCGGCGGCGGAGCCAGCAAGACCTGGACGGCTTGGGCCGCTCCGCCGGGAGCCGGCAAGGGAGCTGCCGCCTCAGCCGCGATGGCCGAGGCCAGCTGCGAGTGCACCTGGGCCAGTTCGGCCTCGGTGGCCGCAACCCGTTGGCTGAGCTGAGCGCGTTGCGCCTGATCCTGCACCAGCTCGGCCTCGGTTGCCCGAACGCGCGCCGCGAGCGCTGCCTGCGTCACCTCGATCTCGAGACCGGCCTGCTCGTAGGCCGAGAGCGCCTGGGTGATCGACGAGGAAGCGACCTGCTCGTAGCCCTGCGTCAGCCCGACCGAGCTGTAGTTCGACCGCAGCGACGCCAACACGCTCGAGTATTGGCCTGCCGTCACGAACTGCTGATCAGCGGCCGTCACCAGGACTCGACGCGACCGCGCGATCGCAGCGTGCTCGGCTCGTAGCTGCCCCTCGAGGATGGCCTCAGAGGCCTCGTTGGCCGCGATCGCGGCCTGAGTCTCTTGGATCTGCACCGTGATGGCATGCACCGAGGCCCCCAGGTTGGCAAGCTGTGCCTCGATAACCTGTGCCTGAGCCTGCAGCGACTGCACGGACGACGACGGGGCCGTCGAGCCCCAACGCGCGACAAAGCCACCGCTCACGAGGAGCGCCAGCGTCGCAGCAGCTCGTCGCCACTGCGCCCATCCATGAGCTTCTGTCATACGTGGCGCCATACGGCATCACCACCAGCGCGAACACGCCGGGAACGGGGAGAAGGCGCCACGCCTTCCACGACCGCGGTGACGTCCATCCGTATGGACGTGTCGAGTTTAGCACGCGCTCAGCCGTCGGAGCCGTCGTGGCGCCGACGACGGCGCTTCGCGGCGTACATGGCGCGATCGGCCTGAGCAAGCGCCGTCCCCAGCGAGTCGTTGCCAACCTCGGCAAAGCCGCCCGAGACGCTCGGAAACGCGAGTGCCATGCGCGCGAGGATCGATGCGCCGTCCTTCAAGCCGAGATGCAAGCAGCAGAACTCGTCGCCCCCGATACGAAAGGCCTGGTCTTGATCGTGGAGCGTCCGCGTGAGCGCCGCAGCGAAGTCCCGCAGGAGGGCATCGCCGGCCTCGTGACCACGTTCATCGTTGGTGCGCTTGAGCGCATCGAGGTCCCACAGCGACACGAAGAGCGTGGTGTCCTGTCGTGCGGCTTCGGCCACGGCGACGTCGAACGCACGCTCGAGGGCCCGTCGATTGCCGAGACCGGTGAGCGGATCGACGAGCGCAGCAGCACTCAGCTCACGCTCGCGATGGGCAAGATGCTCCACGAGCCCGTGGATCATGTAGCCGAGCAGGGCGGCGAGCGCCAGGGCGAGCACCGCGCCGAGCAAACCCACCGGGTGCACGAGGGCCGTGGCGACCAGGAGCACGCCGGCGAACGCGAGCCCCACCCGCCCGCCGATGAAGCTCATCGCGTACACGCCCACCCCGGCAAAGAGGAGCAAGGTGGAGCGGATGACGCTCGCTGCGATCAAGGTCGTCACGGCATCGACCGGCACCGAGAGCTGGAGCAGGGCGCCTGCACTCGCGACGGTCGTGACAAGGAGGTTTGCCCCGAGACCGAGTCGGCGACGCGCGAGCCATCCCACCAGCGCGGCCAGCGCGAACGAGGCGTCCGACACCCGCAGCGCCCACCCACCGATGACGAAGGCGGGCACCATGGTCGGCAGGAGCAGTGCCGTGGCGATCCAGGTGTAACGGCTCGCACGTTGCCACAGCTCAGGCGGTAGCGCCGAACTGTCCCCTCCACGGCTCACGAGCTGCCCCTGTCACTCTGCCCCAGCATGGCGCCTTGAGCGCACTCAGCCTAGGACGACGCGACCGACGGCACGATCGGCACACGCAGACGGACCAGCGTTCCTTCACCCAGGCGAGAGAAGATCTCGATGGTTCCGCCCAGCAGGCGCGCGCGCTCGCGCATCCCGACGAGCCCGAGACGACCGGGCACGGTTGCCTCGGGCTCGAAACCCACGCCACGATCGCGTACGGTCACGACCAAGTCGTCGCCGACGCGTCGAGCGCGCAGTTCGGCAGCGTCGGTCGCGGCGTGACTCGCGACGTTGTTGAGTGCCTCCTGGCAGATGCGCATGACGGCGAGCCCCCGCTCGGGCTCGAGCAGCAGCGTCAGATCGTCGAGCTCGACGTCGACTTGGACCTCGAGGTCGGGATAGCCGTGTGCGACGGACTGGAGCGCCTCGGCGAGCCCGAAGTCCTCGAGCACCTGACGTCCCGGGTCGCGCACGAGCCGTGACACCTCGGCGTTCGCCGCGCGAACCAGGTCCCTCACCACCGTGAGCTCCGACGCGAGCGCCGGCGGTGCGCTGGCTCGAAGCCCCTCGAGACGGTACGCCGCGGCGTGCAGCGACTGGGCGACGCCGTCGTGGAGGTCGAGCTGGACGCGACGGCGCTCGGCCTCCTGGGCACGGATGAGTTCCGTCGCGAAACGCTCGAGCGCGGCCTCACCGGTGACGAGCTGGTCTGCGAGCAGCGCGTGCTCGAGCGCCCCGACGAGGAATCGACCCGCCGCCTCGATCACGGAAGCCTCGTGCTCCAGGTCAGCGATCGCCTCGCGCCAGTGCACGTTCAGCACCCCGACGGTCGGCCTTCCGTCGCGAGCGAGTGGCACCGACACCAGCGAGGTGAAGTGCTCCCCACCGAGCTCGGGTATATAGCGATACCGGTGGTCCGCCCACTTGTCGGGCACCACGGCGGCACGACCGGTTTGAGCGACCCATCCTGCGATCCCGTCACCGAGGCCGAGCTGGATGCGACCCACGACTCGATCGAAGGGCGGGGTGGCCCCGATCAGGGTGAGGCGCCCGCGCTCGTGATCGACGGCGTGCACGAAGCACACGCTCGCATCGACCGCCTCGACGACGAGCGCAGCGGTGCGGCTCGCCACCTCGCCGACCTCGAGTGGCGCAACCAAGAGCTCGGCAAGACGTCGGTAGAGGGTCAGCTCACGCGCACTCATCGGAACCGCACTTCGCGCAGGGCAACCGCGATCGCCTCGGCGCGTCCCTTGACCTTGAGCTTGCGATAGATCGAGGACAGATGCGTCTTGACGGTCTCTTCTCCCAGGAACAGTCGCTGCGCGATGTCTCGATTCGAGAGCCCCTTGACCACCAGATCGAGGATCTCGCTCTCGCGCTGCGTGAGTCCGAGGTGTGCTCCCGGCCAGAACTCACCGAACTGCAAGCGGGCTGCGAGCAGGGCTACTCTGCCGGCGAGCGCAGCATCGATCATCGTCTCGCCACCTGCGGCCCGCTCGAGCATCCCTACGAGCTCTTCGCCTGAGGCCTGCTTGAGGAGGTAGCCTCGCGCACCGGCGCGCAACGCACGAAAGAGGTAGGCCTCGTCGTCATAGGCACTGTAGAACACGACGGGCACCGCCACGCCACGTCGCTGGAGGTCCTCGAGGATCTCGAAGCCCGAGTCGTTGGTGAGCCTCGCATCGGTCACGATGAGATCAGGGTGCACGCTCTCGAGCACCTCGAACAGCTCGGCCCGCGTCTTCGCCGACCCGACCATCGTGACCCGGTCGGCGTAGGGCGCAAGCATGGCACGCACCCCGTCGATGATCACCTGGTGGTCATCGACGAGCACGATGGTCACGGCCATCACGACCCTCCGCTGACGGGTGGGATCACGACGACGGTCGCACCATCGGCGAGAGGCTCGTCGAGGTCCACCACGCGATCGCCGATCGCAAAGCGACACCGTTCGAGCAGGCCACGCAGTGGCTCGCCAGCACGCTCGACCAGCTCCTCAACCACGTCTGCGACCGTGGCGTCGGGCTCGAGCGCGACCTCGATGACGCTGGACCCGATCGCCTCGCGGACCGGACCGAGGAGTTCAAGCGAGACCCGCACGCTCAGGCCTCGTCTCGCTCGCCCCCTCGGACACACGCTGCCGCGGATCGGGCAGCGTACGCGTCGGCTCGATCTCGGCGTGCAGGACCTCGAGGAAGGCCTCGACCTCCGCTTCGAGCGTGTCGACCTGCGCGAGCAACGATGCGAGCACGACGGGGTCACACGATGCCTCACGCTCCACGGCTCTGGAGCCTACAGCGACAGCGTCGCAGACCTAGCGGCCTTCGGCCGCGGCAGCGTTCGCCGCCGCGAGCGTCGCGAGCGACTGCTGCGCCGCCGCCGCGTTGGCCGCATCACCACGCCAGATGCGCATGGGCAGGTCCTGCAGCGCTCGTCCGTAGGAGAACGTGATCGGCCAGGGCAACGTCGCTCCGGCGTTCATCGCGCGCAGGTGCGCGGTCGCGACGTCGTCTGCCTGCCCACCCGACAGGAGGGCGATCCCGGCGACGGAGGCCGGCACGCTGTCGCGATAGACCGCCACCGACGCCTGTGCGACCGTGTCGACGCTCACGGGTTCGCCAAGCACCCCAGGCGTGACCATCGACGGCTTCAGCACCATGCCCTCGAAGTCGACGTCGAAGCGTCGAAGTTCGGCGAACACCTCGGAGAGCACGCGTCGGGTCACGGCCGCATTGACCTCGATGGAGTGATCGCCTTCCATCAGGACCTCCGGCTCGACGATGGGGACGATGCCGTTCTCCTGGCACAGCTTCGCGTAGCGAGCGAGCGCGTGAGCGTTGGCGGCGACGCACATCGAACTCGGCCGACCGTCCCCGATGGAGATCACCGCGCGCCACTTGGCAAAGCGCGCCCCCTTGGCGTGGTAGGTCGCAAGCCGCGAACCAAGCCCATCGAGCCCCTCCGTCACGAGCTCTCCCCTCGAGCCAGCGAGCGGCTTGGCACCGGTATCAACCTTGATCCCTGGGATCATGCCACGGGCGGCGAGGAACTCGGGGATCGTCGAACCATCGGAGGTTCGCTGGTTGAACGTCTCGTCGTAGAGGATGACCCCCGAGATCCACGTGGAGAGCTCGGGCGTGGAGAAGAGCATCTCCCGCCAGGCGAGGCGACTCTCCGGCGTCGATGGGATCGAGAGCGCGTCGAAGCGCTTGGTCAGGGTCGGACTGCTCTCGTCGGCAGCGAGAATGCCCTTCGGTCGTGCCACCATGGCCGCAGCGATCGTGCGAATGTCGTCCACAACGCCTCCTCGGCTCGAGACTGAATCGTGGCGCGCCCTGGTCATCGTCGACCCACTGGACGACGCGCTGCCAGCACGCTACGCGGGCAGGGAGGCTCGCCCACCCGCCCCTCAGGTGAGCGCAGGGGGGATTTCGAGCTCCCCCATCGCCTGGAGCTGGGCGACGAAGGCGCGGACCGGCTCTGGGGGCCCCTCGGGGCCCACCACCAGGCACCAACGCCGGACCGACGGCAGCGGCCCCAGCGCGAGCGAGAGGATCTCGCCCTGCTCACGTTCTCGTGCAACGAGATCGCTCGACAGGACGGCGACGCCGAGACCGAGCTCCACCCCCCGCTTGATCGCGAGGTTGGAGCCGATGGTGAGCGATGGCGGATGGATGTCGAGCGCGCTCAGGACCTCCTCTGCCGAGGCACGTGTGCCCGATCCCTCTTCGCGCACGAGCCAGGTCACTGCGCTTGCCGTCTCTGGAGTCACCTCGAGCGAGGGGCCGAACCACTCGCGCGCCCAGCCTGCGGCGGCACACAAGAGCAGCTCGTGCGGACGGGTCGCGACGATGCGCAGACCGGCCTCGTGTCCGGGTCGACCCGCGATCACGAGATCGAGCCGATGCGTACGGAGCCGCTCGAGCAGTCGCGCCTTGTTGGCGACTTCGAGGTGGACGCTCGCCTTCGGCCGCGCCGATCGGAACACCGAGAGCCACCGCGGCAACAGCTCTTCCCCGACCGTTGCGACCGCCCCGATCCGTAGGACCCCGCCTGCGGCGTCGGCGAGCTCATGCACGCGGACCAGCGCCTCTTCTTCGAGCCCCTCGATGCGCCGTGCATAGTCGACGAGCACCTCGCCTGCAGGTGTGAGGCGCACACCGCGACCCACCCGCTCGAGGAGCTTGACACCGACCTCCCGCTCGAGCGAGGCCACCGCCGCCGAGACTGCAGCGGCGCTGACGACCAGTCGATGCGCCGCACCCGCGACCGAGCCCGCCTCGAAGACGGCGACCAGGCTCCGGAGCTGGGTTCGAGTCATCCTCCGTCACTGTACGCGACGATGGCCGAGCTCACGTCGACGCTTGCGTACTCCTCGGCAGCACCGGCACCGCATCGAGCAGTGCCTTCGTATAGGCCGACGTCGGCTGGCGCAGCACCGACACGGTGGGGCCGCGTTCGACGATCGCTCCCTCGCGGAGGACGACGAGCTCGTCGGTGACGACCCGTGCCGACAAGAGATCGTGCGTGATGTAGATCAGCGAGATCCCGCGCTCGCGACGCAACGACGCGAGCAGCTCGAGAATGCCGGCACGGAGCGAGACGTCGAGCATCGACACCGGCTCGTCCGCGACGAGGACCTCGGGTGAGGCTGCGAGCGCACGCGCGATCACGACGCGCTGACGCTGACCGCCCGAGAGCTGGTGTGGGAGCTTCGGGGCGAACTGCTCCACTGGCACCAGCCCGACGGTCGTGAGGAGCTCGGCGAGCGCGCGCTCACGCTCGGCGCCTCGGAGGTGACGGTGGTTGGTGAGGGGACGTTCGAGCGCGGTGCGCACGCTCGTCAAGGGATTCAAGGCCGCGTAGGGATCTTGGAACACGAGCTGCACGCGCCGCCAGTGCGCTCGTAGCCCCCGCCGGTCGAGCTGGTCGACGCGCACGTTCCCCAGTCGGATACTGCCCGAGTCCGGGCGCTCCGCGCCGAGGATGAGGCGCGCGAGCGTGCTCTTGCCGCTTCCCGACTGGCCGACGATCCCCAGCGACCCACCCGGGGCGACCTCGAGCGAGACGTCTCGGAGCGCCTCGATCGTCTCGTGACGCCGCTCCCCTCGATAGGACTTCGAGACCCCGTCGACCACGAGCCGTTCGGTCATCGGGACCGTCCCTCGACCGCCACGGCTGGATGCACGCAGCGTGCCCACTGGTCGTCGAGCGTCACCGTCGGCAGGGGGCAACGACACTCGTCGCTCGCGACGCCACAGCGGGGCGCGAACGCGCACCCTTCGATCTGCGCAACGAGGTTCGGCGGGCTCCCCGGAATGCCACGCACCGTGACCTCCTCCGCCCGAGGGTCGGCGTAGCAGCCCAGCAGCGCCTCGGTGTAGCGGTGCAGCGGTCGTGCCACGACACGCTCGGTTGGTCCCGCCTCCACCACCTCACCTGCGTACATCACGTCCACTCGCGAAGCAAGGCTCGCGACGAGACCGATGTCGTGACTGATGAAGATGGCGGCGAAGCCCCTCGCTTGCTGCAGCGATCGGATGGTATCGACCACCGAGCGCTGCACGAGGACGTCGAGCGCCGTCGTCGGCTCGTCGAAGACCACGAGCTGGGGTTCCAGAGCGAGCGCCAGGGCGAGCGCAACCCGTTGGCGCATGCCCCCTGACAGCTCGTGGGGATAGCTGCGCAAGACCGACGGCGCGAGCGCAACTTGTTCGAGCAGGGAGACGGCGCGAGCTCGGACCTCTGCTCGGTGACGAACACCGGTACCGGCGAGCACGTCTCGAAAGTGCCCCTCAATCGAGCGGACCGGATTGAGGGCGTTCATGCCGGCCTGTGGGACGAGCGCGAGCCCTCGATGGCGCAGGGCCCGCCGCTGGGCGGCGTCGAGACCCACGAGTTCGACACCGCGGAAGCGGATCGACCCACCGACGATGAAGCCAGGGGGACCGAGCACACCGACGACCGCGGTGCCGAGCGTGCTCTTGCCACAGCCCGACTCACCGACGACGCCGATGAACTGGCCCTCGTCGACCTCGAGCGAGACGCCTCGGAGCGCGTGCACGACGGTCGTGCCCATGCGGTAATCGACGACGAGATCGCGAACCTCGAGCAAGCTCATGCGCGCTCCCTCAGCCGGGGATTCGAGAGCGCATCGACACCGAAGTTGATGAGCGACAGCGAGGAGGCCAGGAGTGCGATGCACAGACCCGGACCGACGATGACGCCCCACTGGCCCGTCAGCAACGCATTGGAGTTCTCCGCCCAGTAGAGCATCGTCCCCCAACTCACGGCGTTCGGATTGCCGAGCCCGAGGAACTCGAGTCCGGCCTCGGCGAGCACCGCGGCGGTCGCCGCGCCGAAGAAGCTCGCCGCGATGAGCGACGTCATGTTGGGGAGGATCTCGCGGAACACGATGCGCCAGGACGAATCTCCGGCCAGGCGTGCAGCGAGCACGAAGTCACGGGCGCTCACCGACTTCGCCTGACTTCGGAGCACGCGCGCTCCCCACGCCCACCCGGTGAGGGCGATGACCGCGATGATCACACCGGGACCTCGACCCGGCAGGTAGGCGGTGATGACGATCATGAGCGGAAGCCCGGGGATGACGAGCATCACGTTCATCACGAAGCTCAGGGTCTCGTCCACGATCCCGCGCGAGAACCCAGCGATCAGTCCGACCACGATGGCGACGACGGTGGAGATGCCGCCGGCGGCGAAGGCCACGAGCACCGAGGTACGCGCTCCGTAGAGCAGCTGCGAGAGGGCGTCCTGGCCGCTCGAGGTGGTGCCGAGCAGATGCGCAGCGCTCGGGGGCAGGGAGTCGGCAAACGACGTCGCCGTCGGGGAGTAGGGCGCGATCAGCGGTGCGGCGAGCGCCATGAGCACGAAGGCGAGGAGGATGACGATGCCGATCCGAGCTCGCACGTTCGACCAGAGCGCCCCGACGATCCGCGCGAGAGAAGCTCGCGCCCTCGACCCCGACTGCACCGGAGCCGCAGCCTCTGCCCCAGCCGGTGCCGGCGCGCTCGTCACGGGCGTGCTCATCGGCGCACCCGCGGATCGAGCACGCCGTAGAGCAGGTCCACGATCAGGTTGGCGACCAACACGCTCACCGTGATGACGAGGAACAGGCCCTGCATCAGCGGGTAATCCTCGTTCACGACGGCGTTGTAGAGCAACGATCCCACGCCCGGATAGCCGAACACCACCTCGGTCAGCAACGACCCCGACACGACGAACCCGAGCGCGAGGCCGAAGCCGGTCACGTTCGGCAAGATCGCGTTGCGCGCGGCGTAGCGCAGTGCCACCGTCCGCGAGGGAATCCCGTTGGCCTCGGCGAACGTGACGTAGTCCTCACCGAGGGTCGGGATCATGGTGTTGCGCATGCCGAGCAACCAGCCGCCAAGACTCGAGACGAGGATCGTCGCGGCCGGCAGGATCGCATGGTAGGCCGCGTCGACGATGAAACCGAGGCTCCAGGTCGGGCTGAGCGTGGAGGCGTAGCCACCTCGGATCGGGAACCAGCCCAGCACGAAACCGAGCACGTAGAGCGCGAGGAGCGCGGTCCAGAAGTACGGGAAGGCCGCGGTGAACGTCGAGCCGACGGTGGCGACGGTGTCGATGATGCCGCCTCGGCGCCAGGCCGCAAGCACACCGAGCAAGGTGCCGACGACGAACGCCAACACAGTGGTCGTACCGACGAGGCCAAGGGTCCAGGGCAGAGCTTGAGCGATCAGGGAGCGAACGGACTCCGGGAAGAACGTGTAAGAGACGCCAAGGTGTCCATGCGCGAGGGCAACGAGGTACCCACCGTACTGCGAGAGCAACGAGCCATGGGGCAACCCGAGGGTGAGCTCGATGGCGTGGAGCTCGGTAGGGCTCACCGGTCCGCGAGCCGCCAACTTGGCGAGCGCTGCCTGAGCTGGGTTGCCCGGCATGAGGCGAGGGATGAGAAAGTTCAGCGTGAGGGCGACCCAGAGCGTCAGTACGAAGATGACGAGCCTGCGCACGACGTAGCGCACGAGCTACCTCCTCGGGAGGGGGCCGCCACCGAGGTCGGTGGCGGCCCCAGGGGAACACGACTAACGAAGCCTGAGGTGCGTCATGATGACCAGCGGCGCTTGACCGTAGGGCTGCGGTGGCGCGTACGGGTCCTGGGCCGACGGCCAGCCGACGAAGTTCTTCGTCGAGAACTCGCTCCAGATCGCCCCTTGGTAGAGCACCACGACCGGGACATCGTTCACCATCTGTTGCTCGAGCCCGTAGACGGCGTTGCGCTGCGCGCTCGTCGTGACCGCGGCAGCCAGCGCGTGCAGATAGGTCTCCGTCGTCGGATTGACCCACCGCTCGTAGTTCGAGGCCGCCGTCTGTCCGAGCGGTGCGGCGAGCGACGCCGCGAGCAGGCCGTGGAGGTCGTTGTACGGGTTGCCCGTACCGCCGAAGGCACCGATGGCTCCGGTAAACGACCCCGTGGACAGGTCGCTCGCGTAGGCGGCGTACTCCGGCGTCTGGAGCGTCACGGAGATGCCCACCTTCGCCAGCTCTTGGCTGATCACCTGGGCTGCCTCGATCCAGTCAGAGAAGCCGTTCGGGACGATGATCGACATGGAGACGGCACCACTCGGACCGGTCAGCTTGCCGCCGCTGAGGTGGTAGCCAGCCTTCGCGAAGTCGGCGAGCGCCGCCGTTGGGTCGTAGCTCACGTAGCCGCTGTTGGGGATCGCGGGATCGAGCCACTGCTTCAGGTTGGGCAGCAAGAGTCCCGTCTGGCTTGCAACCGGCACGTAGCCGTCCTCTGCCTTCGTCGCGATCGTGGAACGATCGAGAGCCGCCGAGATGCCCTGGCGGAACGCGACGGAGGAGAAAGGCGCCTTCGCGAGGTTCAAGAAGAGGGTGATCTCACCGCCGCTCGGGAACCAGTACTTGTTGGTTGCCGGATCCTTGGCGACCCACACCTTCTGGACATCCGGGATGAAGAGCGTCGCCCAATCGTAGCCCCCCTGTGCGAGCGTCAGCTGGGAGGTCTGGTTGCCCGTCAACGCTGGGAAGTTGATGGTCTTGACCTCGACGGACGATGCGTCCCAGAAGTCGGGATTCTTCGCGAGCACGTACTCGTTCGGATTGAACGACTTCAGCACGAAGGGCCCCGAGACCACCGGGTTCGTGTTGGTGAACGTCACCGGATTCGACACCGACGACCACACCGACTTCGGCACGATCGGCGTCTCGAGGATCGACTGGGCGAACGGCACATCCGGTGCGGTGAACGTGAAGGTGATCGTCGAGCCGCTCGAGGTCACGGACGACACGTGATCCCAGATCCCCGCACCGTCGAGGGCCGGGTACTGCTTGAGCATGTCGAACGTGAACACCACGTCCGCTGGCGTGATCGGCGCTCCGTTCGACCACTTCATTCCACTGCGCAGCGTGACGACGAGTGTGGTCGGGTTGGTGAAGTGCTCGGACGCCGCCAGCAGCGGGACCGTCGTCCCTTGCAGCGGGTTGACCCAGGCCAGCGGCTCGTACATGTAGGTCGTGCCGATGCGCTGGTTGCCCGAGAACGGATTGAAATCGTCCTGCAGGGTCGGCGAGCCGTTGTCGACCCCGATGGTGAGCGTCGGCGACACCTTCGTCGTCGAGGACGCCGACGACGTCGATGCCGACCCACACGCCGCGAGCACCGCGGCGCCCGCGAGCCCCACCATCAATCCCTGGATCGGCCGCGATCGCCGACCAGTCCTCCAGCGAGCTACCTGTCCACTCACTATGATCCCCCTTTGTCTATCCCACGCCAGGTCCCGCGGTCGAAACTCTTACGCCGTTCGCCGCGGGCCCTGGCCCTCGCGTTGGTCGACCCTCAGGCCTCCCAACTCCTCGCGCGGCGTGCCCTGAGCCGCACCAACCCGGGCATCGGCACGCGCACGGTCATCTCGATGCGCCCCCCGTCGACGACGGAGGTTCGGCCAGCCGGCTCGACCCGCAGCGCCGCGCGCTCCCGGAGGGCCGCCGTGGCCTCGGGCCCAGGCCATGGGTCCTCACCCGCGATCGCCTCGAGGAACGAAGCGTGATCCCGATCGACGCGCGTGAGCTCGAGCAGCCACTCGCCGTCCTCGAGCCCTTCGAGCGTCACAGTCACCGTCCGATCGAGGTCACCGCGACCCTCGGCGTCGGCCGCATCGTGCGAGCCGTTCCACACGAGAACGTCGACCCGCTCCGCATCGGCACCCGCCCACCCGTCCACGAGTGCTCCAGCACCGTCGCCCTCCACCTCGGTCGCCACGATTCGAGAAGGCAGCTCAGCGACGAGACTGAGCGCGTGCCAGCGCGACTTCGGAAGGTTGCCGACCGTCAACAGCCCGAAACCTCCCGCGGCGAGGCGTTCCGGCCTGCCGAGCTCCTCGAAGTGGTCGCTCACCACCCAATACGAGAGGGCAGCTGCGATCTGCTGTGCTGCCTTCATGCCGCGCACCACGAAGGGCGCACCAAAGGCCCCGTCGTTGACCCGCGCGTGGTGCGTCGGCGACACGCCCCACTCGGTCCACCACACGGGGACGTCCCCCCGACCGACGCGCGCAAGCTGGGCACGCAGGTCGAGAGGCATACCGCCATAGGTGTGCGTCGACAGGAAGTCCAACGGCGCATCGGTCTCGTGGACGAAGTCGAGGAACGGCGCGATCCACCCGCTTCCCGCGGTTGCGGGGCCTCCCACACGTAGCGCCGGATCCACCTCCTTCACCGCCCTCGCGACCCGGTCGTACAGTGCGAAGTAGGCAGCCATGTCGCCGGTCCAGAAGACGGCCAAGTTGGGCTCGTTCCACACCTCGAACGCCCACTCGCGGACTTCGTCGGCGCCGTAGCGCTCGATCATGTGGCGCACCACCTGCGCCACGAGTTCGCCGTAGCGAACGAGGTCAGCGGGAGGCGACACGTTGGCCCGATAGGTGAACACGGTTGCCGCTGGATCCGTGGCCAGGGATGATGGCGTAAAGGACAGCTCCACGATCGGGCGAAGACCACTGGCGAGCACGAGATCGAGCACCTCGTCGAGCGCGCTCGTCTCGGTCAGGCGACCAGACGCGTCCACCATCCCAAAGGCGTCATCGAGCCAGCAGTGCGCCCGAACGTGCGTCACGCCGATCGCCGCGGCCCGGCGATAGGCCTCGAGCACCTCGGCCCGAACGTCATGACCGAAGCCGTCGTCGCGAAGGAGCAGCTGCCCTGGCCGCTCGGAGCCCACCATCCACCACACGGGCGCGAGTGAGCCGACCGGGGACGACGCCTCGACCCGTACCGTCACCGCTGCGCTGCGGTCGCCATCGCGCGCCTCGACCGGATCGGAGAACGACGTCGGACGACGACCCACATCTTCGAGTGCCGCCACCCGGTACCAACCGCCCGCCTCCCGGCTCGTGTCCAGCGTTGGAGGCCCAGCGACTTCGACGAGGTCGTGCTCGGCGCGCCGAAGCACCGTCCACGGACCGTCCGGACTCGGCGCCCGCTCGACGAGATAGCACACCGCACCCTCGACACGCTGCCATGTGATGGTGACGCAGCCCGAGCCACGCCAGGCCTCGACGCCCGTCGGGGGAGGAAGGTGACCAACGTGCTCGTCGACACGTCGCTCACGAGTTCCCTCCTCCCAGCGCTCGAGTACCGCCCGGGTCGCGTCCTGCTGCTCTCCGTGGGCTTTCACTGGGCTCCTCTCATCGCCGTCCCGACCGTGCTCGTCACCGGCTCCGCTGCACCGCTGGGTGCGACGAGTTCTCCGGGCCACGACGCCGACGTGCACCCACAGCTACGCCGTCGCACGACCTCGGTCGGGAGCGTGATCATGCGGCCTGGCGCGGCTCGACCTTCGATCCGATCGATGAGGAGCTCGACACTGAGCCTTCCCAGGTCACGCATCGGCTGGCGCACGGTCGTCAGGCCGGGATAGGTCAGGCGCGCGAGCTGCGTATCGTCGAAGCCGGTCACCGCAACGTCGTCGGGGACGCGCAGGCCCGCGTTCCGGAGGGCGAGCACGATCGCGACAGCCATCTGGTCGTTCCCCACCACCAGCGCACGTGGCACGGGGCCGCGTTCGAGCAGCGTGGACGCGATGGACCAGCCGCTTGACTCGCGAAAGTCTCCGCGCGCGATCGGCTCGGCCAGATCGTCGCGCCCGAGCATCCGTACCGTGCGCTGGAAGGCCTCAAGACGACTGCGAGCATCCGGCGAGCGAACCGGACCTCCGACGAACCGGACGTCGGCGTAGCCGTGATCGACGAGCAGATGCCGCGTGATCTCCTCGATGCCCCGCTCGTTGTCGACTCGGACCACGTCCGCCCCCCGCAACCGACTCCGCCCGGCGAGCTGCACGAGCGGAACCCGCTCCGCCAAGGCCCGGACCTCGACGTCGGCGAGCACCCGTGAGAGCATCACCATGCCGTCGACACGAGCAGAGACGAAACGCACGAGCTCGGCGGCCTCGCGCTGATGGGTAGCGGCGACGAGGAGCGCGACCCCGTGGGAACGTGCAGCGCGCTCGGCTCCGCGAATCACCTCGTCGGCATAGAGCCGACCCTCTTGATCCTCGTCGAGCCCTGGGTCGACCGACGGATCATCGAGGTCCGGGAAGACCAAGCCGATCGCACCGAGGCGCCGCGACGCCAGCGACGCGGCCGGGGCACTCGGCACGTACCCGAGTCGCTCGGCGATCTGACGAATGTGCGCTCGTAGCTCCGGACGTACGCCAGGAATGTCGCGCAGCGCCCGGGAGACGCTCGCGACCGACACGCCGGCTTCGGCTGCGACATCGAAGATCGTCGCGCGAGCAGCGCTCATCGCGCGATCCCAGCGCCCTGATCACACCGCACGACCGACGACCCCCACCAAGTTCCCCGGTTCGCATACCAGCGAACGTAGGCCAGATGATAGCGCTTACGTGAACGACATGCAAACGCTTTCAGCATCGCTCGCAGGAACCGTTCACGAGCACCGCCCCGCAGGAGCACGGACCACGGTGCACCACTGCCGTGTCGGTGATCGACGAGACAACACAGCGACCTGTTCCGCACGGGCAGTCGCATTGTCAACGCCTCGCAAGGTTTCGTTCAGCTCGTGGTCACTCTCGACCGGTGGACTACCCCCGACCGCAACCTCGGGAGGCCCTCATGCGCCACCTCGCCGCTCCCCTCGTCCCAGGGGTGACCTGGACCTTCCTCGTGCGCTCCGTCCTCGCTGCGCTGTTCGGTGCGATCGTCGGTGCCGAACGCCAGTGGCGCTCGCGCATGGCAGGGCTACGCACGAACGCCCTCGTGGCGCTCGGCGCCGCCCTCTTCGAACAGCTCTCGCTGCTCCTTGCCACCAGCCCCATCGCCGCGACGGCACACGAATCGGTGGACTTCACGAGGGTCACCGCCTACATCGTCTCGGGCATCGGGTTCCTCGGTGCCGGCGTCATCATCCGCGATGGCGTGAACGTGCGCGGCATCAACACCGCAGCCACGATCTGGTGCGCGGCCGCCATCGGCGCCCTCACGGGCACTGGCTACCTCATGTTGGCGCTGCTGGCTGCGCTCACGGTCCTCGCAGCCCACGTCGGGCTACGGCCGCTCGCCCGCACCCTCGACCGACGTCCGCAGCGCGAGGCCGAAGAGGTGCGCTTCGAGTGGACGCTCTCGGTCGTCTGTCAAGAGCCAGCCGAAGCCCACATCCGGGCGCTCATCACCCAAGCAGCCTCAGCCGGCGCGTTTCGGCTCCGCGGCGTGCGCAGCCAGGAGCTGCGTCATGAGCCCGGCCTCGTGCTCGTCGAGGCAGACCTCGTCGCCGAAGGCCAGGACGACCTCGCCGTGGAACAAGCCATCTCTCGCCTCAGCCTCGAACCCGCCGTGAGCTCGGTGAGCTGGCGGTCTGCCGACTCCGAGGCGCGCGACGCCTCGGAGTAGGACACGCCCGACCCGGCTATGCGTGGATCAGGTGGTAGATGAGGAGCAGCTGCGCGATCGCCAGTGACGCCGAGCGCTTGCCCGGTCCGATGACCCCGAGCGGTTCGGGGATCGGCCCTGGGAGCCCGATGTGGTCCCAGAGCACCTCCTCGACGACCTGGGTCACCTCGGTCGGAGCATGGCCGTGGACGTGGAGGGCATCCACCGGCTTGCCGTCTTGGTCACGAATCAGCTTCAGGTGGACCGACTCACGCGTGTCGCCCGTGAGCACCGACGACAGGTCGGGGTGCGGGATCGTCGGACGCAGCAAGATGGTCGCGCTCATCGTCTCGTCTCCGCCGGTCCGGCCCGCAACCGGAGCGAACGAAATCACGATGTCTGCGTTGCGACGCTGCGGACGGATATAAGCGTCCGACTCGGGCTCGCGACGCTCGAGCTCGGCGAGCACTTGGTCCTCGCTGTAGCCACGCTTGCCCGTGTCGCGCTGGATCTTCCAGCGACGCCGGACCTCCTCTGGTGGGTCCAAGAAGACGGTGACGTCGAACGTGGCCCGCGACAGCTTCGACCACAGTGGGAACAGACCCTCGACGATGACGATCTCCTTGGGCTCGAAGAGCACCGGCCGACCCAGCGTGCCCGTCGAATGGTGGTACACCGGCTTCAACACCGATTGTCCGAGGGTCAAGAGCTGGAGATGCTGCTCGAGAATGTCGAGGTAGTTGCACTCGGGATGCAGCGGCGTGAACGGGAGTCCACGCCGCTCCTCCCGGTCGTAGCGGTGATAATCATCGGTGCAGAACGACGCGATACGCTCGGCGCCGAGCGCCTGGGTGATGCCCTTCGTCAGGGTCGTCTTGCCAGAAGCGGAGTCTCCGGCGATCGCGAGCATCGTCACGCGCGTCGGATGCGCTCCTCGCGCCGTCGCCTTCTGGATGGCGGCCACTCGATGGGACATTGACGGTTCCTTTCGCACAACATCGATCATGCGTCCTCCTCCCCCCGGAGGCTCACGACCCGCCGGACCGTGCCGAACTGTCCCGGCTCGATCCAGAGGCTTTCGATCACGAAACCATCCGCATGCGGCATCGGTGGCACAAGCGGGGTCGCCCCGGTTACGGACGAGGCGACGACGACCGATTCAGGATGAGCGAGGTCGCTCGCCTCGAAGCGAAGCTCCTCCCAATCGGGCTTCCATGCGTCGAGGATCGATCGCTCCTCGTCGCTCTGCGGGCGGAGGCGGGCCTGCATCTGGCCGGCCAGCGCCAAGGCGGCTGCGGCGGTGATGACGCCCTCTGGCGTGCCACCGATACCCCACAGCATGCGCATACGGGGATCGCCGGTGAGCACGCGCAGGCTCGCCATCACATCCCCGTCTGGGATCTCGACGACCGGAACCCGCGCGGCCCGCAGCTCTCGGATGGCCGCCTCGTGGCGTGGCTTGGCGAGGACGACCACCGGGGTCTCCGAGATGGCAAGTCCGAGACGGTGCGCCACGCGTCGAACGTTCTCGACGAGCGGTGCCTCGATGTCGACGACTCCCGCGGCCTCGGCCGGTACCACGAGCTTCTCCATGTACCAGCCTGGCAAGGGGTGCAGGCCGCGATTGGGCGCCGCAGCGAGCACCGAGACGGCACCCTCCCGGCCGGTCGCCGCGTACGTCGTCCCCTCCAACGGGTCGACCGCGAGATCGACCGCGACCGAACCAGAGCCAAGTCGCTCGCCCACGTAGAGCATGGGGGCTCGGTCCTTCTCCCCCTCACCCACGATCACGGTGGCCCGCGCAGGGAGCGCACCGAGCGCTCGACGCATGGCCGAGACCGCGGCTTGGTCTGCTGCCGAGCGATCGCCATCGCCGACGAGGTCCTGGGTCGCAACCGCAGCGGCCTCCGTCGCAGCGAGGAGCTCGGAGACGAGGTGGACCGGACGACGCAAGAACGAACCGTCCACGACGAGCTCTGCGGCGGCGTCGGCGACGTCGGAGGCGGTAAAGCCGAGCGCTCGCTGCACGTCCTTGATCGGAGCCGACAGCCCGAAGCGAGTGATGTTGTAGAGGCGGTCCCCCGGCTGGAGGAAGGCCTCCCATCCGGTCGCGACGCTCGCCTCGACGATCAGGCGTGGAATCCCCGACGGCGCGAGCTCCTCTCGCTCCTGCTCGTCGATGGCGAGGAAGCGCTCGCGCCACGGCACGGAGACGACCCGCGCCACGATCCCCTCCTCCTCGAGGAGCGCGTGCGCGGCCTCGACGCACAGGTTGACCTCCGACCCCGAGGCGACGAGAACCACATCAGGTCGGTCGACGTCGGCGCCGTACACGATCCGAGCACCACGGCGCTCGAGCCACCCAGGCTCGTCCGCGGTCGGCATGGGCGCAAGACCCTGGCGAGTCAAGATCAACGCAATGGGACCGCTCGTGTGGGCGAGCGCCGCTGCCCACGCCTCGTTGGTTTCGAAGGCGTCGGCTGGTCGTACCACCGCGCTGTTCGGGATGATCCTCAGCGCCTCGACCTGCTCGATCGGCTGGTGCGTCGGTCCATCCTCGCCCACGCCGATGGAGTCGTGCGTGAACAGATAGATGACCGGGAGACCCATGATCGCCGACAGACGAAAACTTGGCCGCAGATAGTCGGAGAACACGAGGAACGTCGCGACCCATGGGCGCAAGCCCGAGAGCGCAAGGCCGTTGGCACATGCGGCCATGGCGTGCTCACGGATGCCGAAGTGGACGATGCGTCCGAGCGGATGCTCGCGATCGATGACGGGCAACGCAAGCTTGGTCCCGGTGGACTCGGCGAGATCCGCCGATCCTCCGACCAGCGTCGGGATCGCCACCATGGCCCGCTCGAGCACGTGCTGGCTCGCCACGCGGGACGCGACGGCCTTCGCAGGATCGACCTCCGGGAACTCGAGCGCCTCGAGGACCTGCGGGTCGAGGTGGATGGAGGGCGCCTCGTAGCCCACCTCACGAGCCCGTTCGCGCCACTTGGTAGCCACCTCACGCTTGGCGGCGACCACCTCGTCGGCCCATGCGCGCACGTCATCGGGGACGACGAACGCCTCGTCGACGGGCCAGCCATAGAACTCCTTGGTCGCCCGATACTCGTCGGGTCCGAGGGCGGCACCGTGCACCTTCGACGTTCCCTGCTTGGTTGGGGCCCCGCGCCCGATCAGCGTGGGAAGGATGATGAGGCTCGGGCGGGACTCGTCGGCCATCGCGACCCGATAGACCGCCTCGATGGCGTCCGGGTCTTCGGTGTCCTCGACCGAGAGGACCTGCCACCCGTAGCCACGGAAGCGCTCGCGCACATCGTCAGTGCACGAGATGTGCGCGGGCCCGTCGATGGTGATGTCGTTCGAGTCGTACCCCACGATGAGCCGACCCAGCCCGAGATGGCCCGCGAGTGACGCCGCCTCGTGGCTGATCCCCTCCATGAGGTCGCCGTCGGACGCGAGCACGAAGGTGTGATGGTCGATGAGCGCCTCACCGAAGCGCTGCTCCGTCTCGTGACGCTGCAGCTGTTCTGCGAGCGCGAGCCCGACCGCGGTCGCGAAGCCCTGCCCGAGCGGCCCGGTCGTGACCTCGACCCCTGCGGTGTGGCCGTACTCGGGGTGTCCGGGCGTGCGCGAGTTGAGCTGCCGGAAACGGCGCAGCTCATCCATCGGTAGGTCGAAACCGAACAGGTGGAGCAGTGAGTACAGCATCGCCGAGCCGTGACCAGCGGACAGGACGAACCGGTCGCGGTTGGGCCAGGCCGGATCTGTCGGATCGAACCGCATCAAGCGCGCAAAGATCGTGACGGCGACCGGCGAGAGTCCGAGGGGAAGGCCAGGATGGCCCGAGTTCGCCGCCTCGACCTGGTCGATCGAGAGCATCCGGACCGTGGTGATGGCTCGCTGCTCGACAGTCGTGGTCACTTCCTTGCCTCCTCTGCGATCGCATGAAACGCCTCGACGCCAGCTCGGAGCCCGCCTGGATGTGCGAAGAGCGCAGAGCCCGACACGACGATCTCGCCCCCGTTCTCGACGACCCCCGCCAGCGTGTCAGGGGCAACGCCGCCGTCCACCTCGATCCTGGTGGTCGGGTTCGTGAGGTCACGCAGTGCGGCGAGCGATGCGATCTTCGGCTCGACGCTCGCCAGGTAGCGCTGGCCCCCGAAACCGGGATTGACCGTCATGACGAGGATGACATCGAGCAGATCCATGACGTACTCGATCGCCGACGGCGGGGTCGACGGGTTCAGGGCCACGCCAGCGCGAGCACCAAGGCTGCGGATCAGCCCAAGGCTCCGATGCAAGTGGGCCGTCGCCTCGGCGTGAATGATGACGAGCTCGCACCCGGCCCGCACGAACGACTCGACGTGGCGGTCGGGGTCGACGATCATCAGGTGCGCCTCGAACGGGAGGTCGCTCCAGCGGCGGCAACTCTCGATCACCGGGGCGCCAACGGTGAGATTGGGCACGAAGACGCCGTCCATCACATCCCAGTGCACACGGTCGACGCCAGCAGCCTGGAGGTCCTGGAGCGTCGGGCCGAGCTGGCCGAAGTCAGCAGGGAGGATGGAGGGCGCGATCTCAAGCTTCGTCATGCGCGCTCCTTCGAAGCGAGGCCTATCGAGGCACCTAGGAACCTAGCCTCTCCGACGCTTGGAGCCTCCCCCGCCAGGGGTGATCGGTCGGGGGATCTCAGGCCGAGACCATGCGCCGTGCGAAGCGCACCGCGCTGGCGCCGGCCGGGCCGCCGCGAGCGACGTCGGCGGCGAGCTGTCCGCAGGCTGCATCGATGGATCGCCCCCGCGTGTCGCGAACCGTCACGTTGACACCGAGCGAGCGAAGCCGGCGCGCAAAGCGCGCGACGCCGTCGGGATCGGTGCCCACCATCGGGTAGCCCGGTGTGGGGTTCAGCGGGATGAGGTTGACGTGAGCGGCGAGCCGACGTGCGTGCCCGGCGAGCTCAGTGGCGTCACGGTCGCGATCGTTCACGCCGGCGATGAGCGCCCACTCGAGCGTGACGCGCCGCCCGGTGAGCTCGGAGAACTCCTGCGCGGCATCGAGCACGGCGTCGATGCCGTAGCGCCGGTTCATGGGCACGAGGTCGCTTCGTGCGGCGTCGTTGGCCGCATGCAGCGACACGGCGAGCGTGACGCCGAGATCTGCGTGCGCAAGGCGTCGGATCCCCGGCACGATCCCGACCGTGGACACCGTGACGCGCCGAGGGCTGATGCCGAAGTCAGCGCGGATGCGTCGAATGGCCTCGATCGCCACCGAGGCGTTCGCGAGCGGCTCGCCCATCCCCATGAAGACCACGTGCGTGAGACGTCGCGGGCGTACCGAACGCTGCGCGATCGCGAGCTGCTCGACGATCTCCCCGACCCCGAGGTGCCGCACGAACCCGGCCTGCCCTGTGGCGCAGAAACGACAGCCCATCGCGCAACCGGCCTGACTCGAGACGCACACGCTGATGCGACGCGCCGACTGCATGACGACCGTCTCGACGAGCGCCCCGTCGGCAGCCTCCAGCGCGAACTTGACCGTCTCACCGTCGTCGGCGTGCTCACGCCGACGCTCAGTGAGGCCCGGATCGAGGTGGCTCGCGAGCTCGGCTCGCATCCGAGCCGGCAGCGTCGAGATCGCCTCGAGTCGCTGCCCCTCGTGGTAGAGCCCGTGAAACAGCTGCTCGATACGCCAGTCCGGCCAGGGAACGAGCGCACGCACCGCCGCACGATCCAGCTCATAGACGCTCGCCACACCCCCATC
The DNA here is from genome assembly GCF_000023265.1 of Acidimicrobium ferrooxidans DSM 10331. Lineage (GTDB taxonomy): Bacteria > Actinomycetota > Acidimicrobiia > Acidimicrobiales > Acidimicrobiaceae > Acidimicrobium > Acidimicrobium ferrooxidans. Next base: position 169,979 of record NC_013124.1, on the reverse strand, counting down.
CTACCGGCACCTCGACGTCCGTTCGGGACGAAGGTCCCTCAAGGACGGGCACCTCTTCCCTGGTCGGGGGCGCTCCAGCGCGCCCATACTGACTCAGTGCGCAAAGGAGGTTCGCAGTGGAGCGAGTACTCGTTCTCGGTGGCAACTTCGCCGGTCTGACGTCGGCCCTCGAGGCCAAGCGACATACCCGCGGCCGCGACGTCGAGGTCAAGGTGGTCTCGAAGACCGACTACTTCTTGTACGTCCCCTCGATGATCTGGGTTCCCTTCCGTGAGCGTGAGGTGTCGCAGATCACCCGGCCGGTTCCCAAGATCCTCGCCAAGCGCGACGTCGCCTTCAGCCAGGCCGAGGCGACCCACATCGACCCCGAGCGCCAGGTGGTGAGCACCACTCGTGGCGAGGAGCCCTACGACTACCTCGTGATCGCGACGGGCCCGAAGTTCGACTACTCGAAGCTCGAAGGGTCCGACCCGAAGCTCGGCTTCAACCACGCCGTCCACGACCCCGAGCTCATCATGCAGACGCGTGAAGACTTCGATCGGCTCGTCGCCGATCCGGGCCCGGTCGTCGTCGGTGCCGCTCCTGGTGCCAGCTGCATCGGAGCCGCCTACGAGTTCCTCTTCAACTTGGACTACTACCTGCGCGTCCACGGCGTTCGCGACCGCGTCGACGTGACCTGGGTCACACCTGAACCCTACGCGGGTCATTTCGGCATGGATGGCATCCGAGGCGGCGAGCGGCTCCTGAAGGGCCTGCTCCATCGCCAGGGCATCCGGCTCTACGAGAACACGGCGATCGCATCCGTGAGCGACGAGGGCGTCACCCTCGCCGACGGGACCCAGCTCCCCTCGAAGTTCACCATGATCATGCCGGCCTTCAGCGGACAGGACGTGATCTTGAACTCGGGTGCGGGCATCGGGAACGCAGCGGGTTTCATCCCGGTCAACGGCGCATTCCAGCACCCCGACTACCCGAACATCTTTTCTGCGGGCGTGGCGATCGACGTGGAGAAGCCCTTCACCAGTCAGGTGCCGCTCGGCATCCCGAAGACGGGCTTCCCGGCCGACATCGAGGGCAAGCTCGTCGGCAAGAACGTCGGCCGCTTGGCGACCGGACGGACGGACCTCGAGCAGCGACCCTTCCGCGACATCCCGGGCGTGTGCGTACTGGACGCGGGGCACAAAGAAGTGATCATGTACGCCAACAAGTTCTTCAAGCCGCGGCAGGTCGAGTTCATGCTCCCGAACCCCTTCTACGACATCACGAAGCGGTTCCTCGAGCGCTACTTCCTCTTCAAGGAGGAGCGCGCCCTCGCGCAGCTGCCGTAGCACCAGACCTCACCCCACAACGCGTACCTCCAACCAGCCGGGACCGTGGTCCCGGCTGGTTGCGTCGTGGGCGTCGATCGATCGCACACATGACGTGGGCCGGACTGGTCGCCTCAGTACCCCATGGGGTATATACTGTCATCATCAGGGTTGACAACCTGAAGCATCACATAATTGTCGTGATACTACGGGAGGACCGATGATCCGCGAGATCGACATCCATCACTTCGCCGCGGCCCACCAGGATGGTGCCTTCGTCGTCGACGTGCGCGATCCTTGGGAATATGAGTCGGGTCACGTCCCGGGGGCGAAGAACATCCCGCTCAGCCACCTGCCCCGCCGCATCCATGAACTGCCCCGCGACAAGGACGTCCACGTGATCTGCGCGAGCGGATCGCGCAGCTACGCCGCCGCCCAACTCCTCGCCGGCAGCGGTCTGCGCGCCGTCAGTGTCCGCGGTGGCACCAACGCCTGGATCCGCGCGGGCAAGCCAACGCTGAACGGCAGCCGGGAGAACGTCGCCTGAATCGCGCTCGACGCCATCGCCGAAACGACGTACGACCCGTGCCACGAGCACGGGTCGTACGTCGTTCGGATCCTCCTCGTCGATCAGGACTGAGGAGTCCGTGGTGCCGCCTGCTGCGCCTGCTCCATCGCGGCCTGGCGCGCCTGCCGACGTCGCACCATCCCCTCGAGTTCGTACCATGCGATCACCGTTGCCAGCACGGAGTAGGCGATCCAGAGCACGACCAAGGCGACCAGGAAGTGCTCGAGGACGTTGGCCCAGCTCGTGTAGCCGTGGTCGGCTTGGATGACGCTGGGTGTCGCAACGAGCGCAGCCGAGATGACCGAGAGCCAGACCCGCCACGGAAGACGCATGGCTACGCCACCACCGCAAGGCCCAGCTCGACGGCGGCACGCTCCGAGCGCACGCAGTGGAGCGCGTCGATCGGCCCACAAGCCGCGAGTTCCACCTCGAGGTCGCAGGCAGGCTCGTCTCCCGACACCGCGACGACCACCCACGTGAGCGGGGCGAGAAACGAGCTACGCAAGAGCGCGAGCTGACCTGGATCCACGAGCACCGCGACGCGTCGCTGTCCACTCGCGACCGCTCGCGCCACCCGATCAGCTGGACTGCGCAGTCCGAGTGGGATCTCGCGCCGACGCTGAGCGAGCACGAACCGATCGGCGTCGCCGACCCCGACGCGATCGGCGACCGCATCGAACGCCGCCAACGGATACGGCACGCTCGGGGCGCACACCGCGATCACCCGCGAGCCCTCGGGGGCGATGGTGCGCTCGGCCACCGGTGCGCTCACGTCGACCACCACGTCGCCACCGTCAGCGCTCAGGTCGACGGTCAGGTGAGTCGTGCGTTCGTCGATGACGGCACGCACGGCTGCGCTCGCTACGTCACCGAGCTGCGACCACTGCGGGCGCTCGACCGAGCCGAGCGGACGCGTCTCACCGCCCGAACCGACCACCACCGCCTCGCGTCGCCCGATGGGCGCGACCACGACCTGAGGCGGCTCGCTCTTGGCCTGCTCGTACGCCGTCGCCAGGATCTCGAGGTCCTCGGCGGGCGCCTCCGCTTCCCGAGCCGCGAGCTGACGTGACAGCTCCTTGGCAAAGTCCCGGGCGCTCGTCACCGGCATCGGTTCGGCCGTGACGACCACGTGGCGCTTGCGCCCGAGTAGGCCGGGCTTGGAAACCCGCTCGGCCGCCACGATCCTCGCGTCTGGGCCGAGGGCCGCGCGCGCAGCCGCGACCGCTTCTGCCGCTGTCTGACCACTAAAGCGCCGCTGGTTGCTGGACACCACCGATCACCCCCATCTGAACGACATCAACCGACGAACCGATCTCACCGAGCGCGAGCACGGGGAGCTCCGCCGGCGTACGGGCAAGGACCGCCCACAGCGGCCGACGGATCGCTCCCATCGTGACGAGCACGAGGTCGAGCCCCTGTGCCTCGGCGCGCTGCTTGGCCTCGGCGACCTCGGCACGCAGTGCTCGGAGCTCCTCGTGGGCGATGCCGAGACTCCGGCGTCCGTCGACGCTCACGAGCGATTCCACGAGGCGAAGCTCGAGCTCGGGCACGAGGTAGGCGACCGGCAGCTTGCCGCCGGTCGCAAAGCGCGTCCCGATGGCACCGCCGAGCGCCTCGCGTGCAGCCTCGAGCAGCGCGTCGGGCTCGTGTGTCTGACGCGCGCGATCGACGACCGCCTCCACGATGGCGGCGAGGTTGCGCACCGGCACCCGCTCGGCGAGCAGGTCGCGAAGGACTCGCTGGAGCTCACCGAGTGGGAGCTGCGACGACACCAGCTCGTCGACCACCACCGGCGCTGCCTGGCGGAGCGCATCGAGCATCTCTTTGACCTGCTGGCGCGTGAGAAGCTCGTCAGCGTGGCGCCGGACCACCTCGGCGAGGTGCGTCACGATCACCGACGATCGGTCGACGACCGTCGCGCCGAGCACCTGGGCTTGCGTCTTGGCCTCCGGGGGGATCCAGCACGCTGCAAGACCGAACACCGGATCGACGGCGGCCTCCCCCGGTAAGGACTCGAGGCCCTGGCCCATGGCGAGGACACGCCCTCTGGGAATCCGACCCGTACCGACGACCTGATCTTGGATGAGGATCCGATACTCGTCCGGACCGACGTCCAAGGAGTCGTGGGTACGCACCGGTGGCAGGAGGAAGCCCAACTCCCCGGCGAGCTTGCGCCGCAGGCCCTTCACCCGCGTCAGCAGGTCCCCGCCTCGAGCCGGATCGAGGACGTCGAGGAGCTCGAAGCCGAGCTGGAGCTCGAGGAGCTCGACGCCGACGACGTCGGCCGCGAGCGCGTCCGGCACGGCTTCTGACTCGGTGACGACGGGCTCGTCGCCGCTCCCCACGTGCGACGCGCTCCTCGACCGAAGCCGCCACCCGACCGCGAAGACCGAGCCACCGACCAGGACGAACGGCACCATGGGGAGCCCCGGCAAGAGACCGAGCGCGCCGATCACCCCCCCAGCGAGTTGGATGGCCACGGGCTCGTGGGCGATCTGGCGCAGGAGGTCGAGGCCGAAGTCCGCGTCGTTCGCGCTCCGAGTCACCATGAGGCCCGTCGAGATCGAGAGCAAGAGTGCCGGGATCTGGCTGACCAGGCCGTCACCGACCGACAGGAGCGAGTACGTGTCGATCGACTGCGAGACCGAGAGATGGTGCTCCACGATGCCCACGATGAAGCCGCCAATGAGGTTGATCAAGGTGATGACGGCGGCCGCGACGGCATCACCCTTGACGAACTTCGAGGCGCCGTCCATCGCCCCGTAGAAGTCCGCCTCGCGAGCGATGCGCGCCCGACGTGCACGTGCCTCGGCTTCCGAGATGTGACCGGCGTTCAGATCCGCGTCGATCGCCATCTGCTTGCCCGGCATAGCGTCCAACGTGAAGCGCGCCCCCACCTCCGCGACGCGACCGGCACCGTTCGTGATGACCACGAACTGGATGATGAACAAGATGGCGAAGACCACGAGTCCGACGACGACCGACCCGCCGACGACGAAGTGGCCGAAGGCCTCGATCACGCTGCCCGCATAGGCGTGCAGCAGGACCAGACGGGTCGCGGACACGTTCAGCGCGAGCCGGAACATGGTGGCCACCAGCAGGACCGAGGGGAACGCCGAAAAGTCGAGGGGATCTCGCACGCGCAGCGTCAGTCCCAGCACGATCAACGCGAAGGTCAAGTTGGCCGTGATCAAGACGTCGAGGAGCTGCGACGGCATCGGCACGACCAGCATGATCACGATGACCGCGATGCCGACCGGCACGGCGAGCGCCATGCGCCGGAGCCTCGTCGAGTCCACGGGCCTCCCCTTCGTCGCTGCCCACCGTGGCTTCCACGGCGCCTCCGTGCGCCTCGCTAGCGTTCTCGGCCCGCGTGCACGTCGCCTTGAGTATCGATCTCGTCGGCGAGCAGACTCCAGGCCCGAGCGGCGAGATCGACCGGAATGTCGTCGGAACGGGTCACGTGGCGTGAGTCGAACGAGCGCGCCAGCGACGGCAGTCGATAGACGAACGCGAGGAGCCTCGCGACGACGAGGAACAGCGATGCAGGGATCGGCTCTCCGACACGAGAGGCGACGTAGACGACGCGCGCGAGCGGGGGGTCCTCGACGATCGGCACCCGAGCGGCACGCGCACGCTCGCGTATGGTCATCGCCAAGTGATCGAGGCCCTTAGCGACGACGGTCGGAGCACGATCACGGCGAGGGTCGTAACGCAGCGCGACGGCCACGTGCGTCGGATTGACCACAACCACGTCGGCTTGGGCGACGTCGGCGAGCATGGCCCGTCGAACGAACTCACGCGCCAAGCGCCGGCGGCGTGCCTTGACGGCGAGATCTCCTTCGTGCTCGCGCAACTCGTCACGTACCTCGTGGCGGGTCATCCGCAGCCTGCGCCGCAGCGACCGACGCTGGCGCACGAGGTCGACGATGCCGAGGACGACCCCGAGGACCGCGACGACACGGACCAGCTCGAGAGAGGCACCAGCGGCGGCATCCGCCGCCGCAAGCGGTGAGGATGCACCCTGAGCCATGGCGTCGATGCTGCTGGAGACGATGGCAGCCGCGACGGCCGCCGTCGCGACGAGCTTGACGATCGCCTTGGCGACCTCGATCCCGGGTTGGGCCGAGAAGATCCGACGCAGGTTGGCCGCGGGCGAGAAGGTCTCGGCGCGTGGTCGGAGTCGCTTCGGGACGAAGCGCAGCCCGACCTGGGCAAGGTTCCCGACCGCGACGATGACCACCGCAACGACGGCGACCGGCCCGACCAGTTGGACCACGAGATCGAGACCGGTGCCGAGAAAGCGCAACGCCCCGGCGCTCGTGGCGGGGATCGCGCCCGACCACGCTGCGGCCGCGACGTCGCCGATGCGCACGCTCGCATCGCGCACGGCGAGCGGGAGGGCGAACGACGCGATGAGGAGCACGACGAACGAGACGAGGTCGACCGAGCGCGCGACCATCCCCTCCTTGCGCGCCCGCTCGAGCTTTCGCGGGGTTGGCTCTTCGGTGCCCTCCTGGCGCGCCATCTTCAGGCCCCGAGATCACGCTCGGCAGCGAGCAGGAGACGCACCCCAGCGTCGAAGAGGTGCGGGATGACGGGCAGCGAGACGACCATCATGATGAGCGACAACAGAATCTCGAGCGGGAACAAGAAGCCGAGCGGCTGGAGCTGCGGCGCGACCTTCGTGAGGACCGCCGCCACGATCTGGGCGAAGAACATGACCGCGATGACCGGTGCGGCCACCTCCAGGCCGGCCGCAAAGGTGAGCGTCACCGACTGCACGATGACGGTGGCCGTGTTGGCCAGATGGACGCTCGCGTCGCTCGCGAGATAGAACCCGCGGAGCACGACGACGTCGGCGCCGGAGACGAAGAACAGCACCGCCCAGATCATGCCGTAGAGGTCGCCGGTGACCGGGACCTCGCCGAACGCGAGCGGCGTGAGCGAGGGAGGCGTGACGAAGCCACCCAGCAAGCCGATGAAGCTCCCCGCCTGCGATCCGATGCTGATCGCAGCGAGCGCCACGAATCCGATCAATGCACCGGTCGCTGCTGCCCAGGCGAGCTGGCCGATGAGCGCTGGCGTCGTCGCCGGCAAGGCGGTGTGGATCGCTGCGCCAGCCATGCCCATCCCCACCGCGAGCGCGAGTTGAGCCGTGCGCGGCACCGTCGCGAGCGCGAACGGCGCGGCGATGACGACGAAGCCGAGCGCGTGCGCGGTCGCGATCAAGAACGCGAGTACGGAGCCCAGCTGGAGGCTGATCTGCACGGCTCGTCCTTAGAGCGTCTGCACGAGATGGGGGATCTGGCTGTAGAGCTGGGTCGTCATCGTCGTGAGTTCCTGGAGCATCCAGTGCCCCGTGAAGAGCAGGACCAAGGCGATGGCAGCGAGCTTGGGCACGAAGCTGAGGGTCGCCTCCTGGATCTGGGTCAGGGTCTGTGCCAGCGCGACGACGAGCCCGACAAGGAGCGCAACGGCGAGCACCGGTCCGGCAACGAGCGTGGCGACCTCGAGGGCCGTCCGCGCGATCTGGAGCACAGCAGCATCGTTCATCTGGTGAACCCCCTTGTCAGTGGAGCGAGACGAGCAGGGCGTGCGCGACGAGCGTCCAACCGTCCACGAGCACGAAGAGCAGCAGCTTGAAGGGCAAGGACACCAGCGTCGGCGGCAGCATCATCATGCCGAGGCTCATGAGCACGCTCGAGACCACGAGGTCGATCACGAGGAACGGCACGTAGATGATGAAGCCCATCACGAAGGCGCTGTGGAGCTCGGACAGGATGAACGCCGGCACGACGGCATCGAGTGGCGCTGCGGCAGGTGCGACCCCGGCGTGGTGGGTGACTACATCGAACAGTGCGAGTTCTTGCGTTCGCGTGTGACGCAGCATCCAGAGCTTGATCGGCCCTTCCGCGCGATCCAACGCCACAACGGCAGAGATGTGACCGTGCAGATACGGTAGGACGGCTTGGTGCTCCACGATCCCGAGGGTGGGGGCCATCACGAAGAGCGAGAGGAAGAGCGCGAGACCGGCGAGGACCTGATTGGGCGGCGTCGTCGAGAGACCGAGGGCATTACGAGTGATCGAGAGCACGACGACGATCTCCACGAAGCCAGTGAAGAGCACGAGGAGTGTCGGGGCGAGCGAGAGCACGGTGAGGGCGAGGATGATCACCACGCTCGCGGTCGGCGTCGAACCCGCATGCACCGTCAACGTGGCCGACGGCAGGCTCGTCGCCGCGAGGAGCAGACCGCTCACGGGCGAACCCCTCGGGTGCGAAGCGCCGCGAGCAGGGCCGTGAGCGCACCGCCGGCGTGCACCGGCGGCTCGTCGAAGGCAGCGACCACGGCGGCCTCTGGATCGTTGGGCTTCCCCCCATTTGCTTGACAGTCTGAATTTAGGCCACGGCCACCTCCCGGCAGGCCCAGGAGAGCTCGTACTCGACGGGCGGTAGGTACCCGAGGCTTGAGTGCAGGCGGACCGTGTTGTAACGGTGAATCCAGCTAGCGATGGCAGAGCGAGCCCCTGAGAGGTTCGCGAAGCGGTAGCGAGCCACCAGCTCGCGCTTCAAGCTCCCGAAGAAGGACTCGGCCACGGCGTTGTCGTAGCAGGTCGCGACCCTCCCCACCGACTGGCGAATGCCAAGGGTCGCGAGCAGGCTCCGTACCTTCCGGGAGAGGTACTGGCTGCCGCGATCGCTGTGAAAGATCGCCCCAGCCAGGCTGCCCCGAGTCCCGAGTGCTTCGCGGATCGCCTCGACCACCAGGTCATCGGGCATGTGACGCCCAAGTGACCAGCCCACGATGCGCCTCGAGCCAAGATCTGCCACCGTGGCGAGATAGCAGAACCCCTCATCGGTGCGGACGTAGGTGATGTCGCTCACATACCTGCGCTTCGGCTCACCAGGAGCGAAGTCCTGACGGACGAGGTCCGGGAGCGCTGCGTCCTCTCCCCGCCTCGTCGTGACTACGAAGCGCCGGCGTGGGCCCGCTGCCATCTCGAGCTCGCGCATCAGGCGTTCCACCCGCTTGTGGTTCACGCAGAACCCGCGCCGTCGCAGCTCGTGGGTGATGCGGGGGCTGCCGTAGGTGCCGTCGCTCTCGTGCCAGATGGCGCGAAGCTCGCTCGCGAGCACCAGGTGCTCGGGATCCTCGCCTCGGTCCCGACGGTGTCGCCAGGCGTAGTAGGCCTGGCGAGAGACCCCGATGACTCGTGCTGCTGCCGCTACAGAGAAGCCCTTGGCCTCCTGGCGGGAGATCCAGTGGTAGCGGCTCACTGTCCCCCCTCCTTCACCCAGAAGGCCATCGCTCGCTTGAGCAGCTCGCGTTCCACGGTGAGCTGCTTGACCTGGCGGCGCAGCCGTGTCAGCTCCTCGCGCTCGGCGCTCGTCAGGCCCTCTCGCTCACCTCGGTCGATGCGTTCCTGACGGACCCAGTTACCAAGGGTCTGCTCGTTGATGCCAAGCTCACGGGCGACGTCAGCGATGGTGCGGCGCTGGTCGAGAACCAACGCTGCCGCGTCCTTGCGGAACTGGCTCGGGTAGCGGCCGCGTCGTCGTCCAGCGGGGCCGTCGCCCGGTGGTGGGTTCGGTGTCTGGCTCATCCCTTCCTCCTATAGCAGGTGTCAACCTGGAGGGGGGAAGGCCACGTCGACATCTCGCAGGTCGAGGAGCTCGATCTCGGGGGCATCGGCCGGCGGTGCCGCACCGAGGCTCGCCAGTCGGCTCGCCCCCTGCGGCCCGACCCCGAGCAGGAATCGCCGTCCGTCGGCCTCGACGATGACGATCGAGGTCTTCGATCCAAGTGAAGCCCGAGCCACGACGGCGAGGCGAGCCATGCCGACCGAACGCGCCGGACGACCGCGCTGGGCGAGGCGACCAGATGCGACGATCAAGCCGACCACCAACGCGAGCGCGCCGATGGCCTCGACGATCGATCCCATCTTCGCTACGCTCCCCGGGTCAGCTGGTCCACCTCGTCGGAGGAGATGATTTCGAGGATGCGAACCCCGAACTCGTCGTCGACCACCACGACCTCGCCCTTGGCCACCAGGGTGCCGTTGACCAGGACGTCGACCGGGGCGTTGGCGTGACGGTCGAGTTCGATGACGTCGCCACTCGTGAGTGCGAGCAGCGCGCGCACGGGCATCCGCGCCCTGCCGAGTTCGACGCTGAGCTCCAGTTCGACGTTGCGAAGGACCGCGAGGTTCGCGGCCGTCTCGGGCACCTCAGGCATGAGCCTCTTCCTCCTCCTCGATGATGACGGCGGCGACGCGCGAGCCCGACTGACCCATGACGGCCCGATGAAGCCGCGTGCGATCGACGATGACCCAGGCCGGTTGTCCTTGGCGATGGCCGAGGGGGACGACGTCACCGGGAGCAAGCTCGAGCAGCGTGCGCGAACTGATCGACGTCGGCTCGAACCGGACGCTGACCTCGAGGCGGACGTCGTGCAGACGAGCGGCGAGCAGATCCCGGAACGTATCGCCGCCACGATCGACGGCCACGATGGCGCGCTGGGCGATGAGCTCCACGACGGGCCGCAGCATGGAATAGGGCAGATAGAGCGTGAGCTCGCTCTCGAGTTCGTCACCGATGCCCAGCGCGATCGGCACGACCAGGCACATCTCGCCCGGGCTGATGACTTGGACGAACTCGAGGGACGTCTCTGCCCCCACCCGATCCAAGCGGACGTCGAGCAGCGTCTGCAGACTCGAGGCGAGTTGGACGAGCAGATCGGAGAAGACCTGGACGAGCAGTCCCTGCTCGAGTTCGGTGAGCGCACGGGGCTCGATCGGCGACCCGTCACCGCCGAGCCGCAGATCGAGCAGGCGAAGGGCCGCATCGGCTCCGAAGCGCAGAACGCCACGCGATCCCAATGGAACCAGCGCGAACGAGATGACCAGGGCTGGGCCGTCCTGTTGGGCGACGACCTGCTCCCAGGGAAGTTGGTCCATCCGACCGAGCTCGAGCCGCACGCCGCGGCGCAGGCTCGCACCCATCAAGGTTGCAGCCGGTCGGAGCGCGTTCTCGACGAGGAGCTCGAGTCCTCGTTGCTCGGCACGGTCGAAGCTGTGGGGGAGGCGAAAGTCGACAGTACGCACCTGGCGCTCACGCGCCTCGTTCTCCCCACTCATGACAGTGGCATCGGACGGAGGCGCGCGAACTTGAGCGTCGACCAACGGTCGCGCTCGGTGGTGCCAGGGCGCCGCGGCGCCTACTGCACGATGAAGGAGGTGAACTCGATCCCGACGACCTCGTCGTGTGGCGGTGCGCCACTCGCGAGGACGTGGTTGAACGCGCCTTCGAGGGCGCTCGCCGCCGCCACCCGGCCCGCCGTCGGCAGCAGTTGCCCGTAGCTCATCTGGCCGAACGTCAAGATGGCCGCATTGTTGAGCTCGTCGAGGTCGTGGGCGACCTCCGCGGTTGTGTCACCGCTCGCGAGCTGGAGGACCATCTGGAGCTGCACGATGTGGCCGTCGTCGAGGTTGGTCGTGAGCTGGGGGAACGTGTAGGTCGGCCCCGGCAGCGGTGGTCCGTGGTGCCGCTTGGTGGCAGGATGGGGCGCGAGGAGGAACTCGTAGGCACCGCCTCCACCCCCCAGCACGATGAGCACGAGGAGCACGATGAGCACGAGGCGCTTCTTGCCCTTCTTGGGCGCTTGCGCCTCCTCGGCTGCCTGGGCAGCCTTGGCCTTCGTCGTCGCCATATCCCTCCTTGGTGGGTCTCGTGGGGTCCTCGTGACCCCGGTGGTTCTCGTCGGGTCGCGCTAGATGCGGTTGCCGGCTTGGGTGGTCGAACTCAAGATCACGATGTCCACGCGACGGTTCATGGCCATGTTCTGGGGGGTCGTGTTCGGCACCAGCGGATGGGTGTCGCCGAAACCCGTGGCGCTGAGACGGTCGGGGTTGATGCCGTCGACCTTCCACAGTCGCTCGAGGACCGTCACCGCCCGGACCGCCGAGAGTTCGAAGTTGGAACTGTAGGGGCCGCCGACGATCGGCTCGGAGTCGGTGTAGCCCTCGATGGACACGTCGTTCGGCAGCGTGCGCAGGACGCCAGCGATGGCGTCGACCACGGCGTCTCCCACGGGGCCGAGTGCGGCTGAGTCCGTCGCGAAGAACACCTTGTCCGACAAGATCCGCACCACCACCCCCCGTTGCTCCACGACGACCTGGGCATCTTGCGAGAGGCCTTGGGCCGCGAGTGCCTGGTTCACCTCTTGGGCGATCTGCGACTCGCTCGGAGTTCCCGCGCCTGGTTGCGGGATGGTGATCTGCGGAGGACCCGGCGTGAGACCTGGGTGCGTCACCAGTGACGAGTGCTGGAGCAGCCCGCGTCCCCCGTGCTCCAAGCTCTGCAGCTGCATCTGCGAGAAGGTCTGCAACAACCCGGTCTTGAACTCGTCGAACTTGCGCACCGAGATCGAGCTCATGGCGAACAGCACCACGAAGAGCGCCAGCAGCAGCGTGATCATGTCGGAGTAGGTGAGCAGCCATCGCTCGGAGTTCTCGGCCTCGCCCTCGCCGTGATGTCGTCTGGCCACGCTAGGCCGCCTTCTTCTGCGGCTTGGCTCGCTCCTTGGCCGTACGGTGCGCCTCACGTGCCGTCGGGGCGAGGAAGCTGAGGAGCTGCTGCTCGAGCAGGCGCGGTGACGCACCAGCCTGGATGGCAAGGATCCCGTCGATGACCAACAGACGCAGCGCGTTCTCCTGCTCCGACAGATGCGCAAGCTTGTTCGAGATCGGCAGCCAGAACACGTTCGCCGTCATGACGCCCCATAGGGTTGCGGTGAACGCGCCCGAGATCGCCGGACCGAGCGTCTGCGGTGACGAGAGGTTGGCGAGCACGTGGATGAGCCCCATGACCGTCCCGAGAATCCCCAGGGTCGGAGCGAATCCCGCCATGTCCTTGAAGAACTTCGCACCGGCGCGATGCCTCGTCCCCATACCCTCGAGATCTGCCTCGAGGATCTCTCGAATCTTGTCGCCCTCGACACCGTCGATGATCAGCTGCATACCCGAGCGCATGAAGGGGTCCGTGAGGTCCTTCGCGGCGGCCTCGAGAGCGAGCACGCCCTCTCGGCGCGCCATCTCAGCGAAGTGCACGAGTTGCCCAACGCTCTCCTCCGCGCTCGGCGCCTTGGCGAGGATGGCCGAGCGCAGCGCTCCCACGATCTGGCCGATCTCCTTGAGACGACGGCCCGCGAGGGACACGCCGACAGTGCCCACGAGCACGAGGATCATCGCCGACGGGGCGATGAGGGCGGCCGGATTGCCTCCATCCATGATCATGGACACGAGGATCGCGACGAGGGCTACGACGATCCCGACCGGCGTGGCGACGTCCATGGCCTACCCCTCCCCGCCGTCGAGCACGACGAGGCCGGTGGGTGCGATGGGTGCGAACACGGCGGACTTGTAGGCCACCACGGCCGCGACGACCTCGTCGACCGTCTCGCGGACGACGTACGTCGAGCCACCGAACAGCGTGATCACGGTGTCCGGCGTCGCCTCCACCCGCTCGATCGCATCGGCGTTGAGTACCAAGGTCGATCCTGACCACCGCGTGACCTCGATCACGGAGCACCTCCTTGCGCACCGTTGGTATCGGCACCGTTGGTGCCGGCCTGAACCTTTGGCGACCGGGCCGCACCCAGCAGGCGCGACCCGACGCCGCTAGGCCATCTGCACCAAGCTCTGGAGCACCGTGGCCGTCGTCTGGACGACCTTCGTATTGGCCTGGTAATCGGTCTGTGCGACGACCAAGTTGGTCAGTTCGGAGCCGATGGAGACGTTCGACGACTCGAGCGCACCTCCGACGAGCTGGCCCAGACCCGCGGCACCCGGGGATCCGAGCTGGGGCGCACCGGAGTTGGTCGTCGCTGCGTACAGGAGGTTGCCCTGCTTGGAGAGCCCCTGCGCGTTCGCGAACTGCGCCAGTGCGATCTGGCCGAGCACCTGGGTGCGACCGTTGGCATAGGTGCCCTCGATCACGCCATCGGAGCCGATGGTGAAGCCTGCGAGGGCTCCCGATGGGTACCCGTTCTGGTTCGTCACCTGGGCCGTTGGAGAGCTGGCGGCGAACTGGGTCACGGCTTGTGCCGTGCCAGGGGTCGGGAAGTCGAGGTTCATGGCGTAGCCAGCCGGCAGATCGTACGACGTGGGGAACCCACCGAGCGCCAGTTGATCAGGGTTCGCGGTCGAGGTCCCGGAGATGGCGCTGATCTGTCCGGTCGCGGGGTCGAAGGTCACCGTCTGCGAGGAGGCGCCGCCGACAGTCAGCGCCACGGGCGAGGTCGCGCCCGGCGGCGTCGTCTCGGCCGTGAGTGTCCACTGGTTGGCGGTCGTCGACGGCGTAAAGGTGAGCTGAATCGGCACCGGGTTACCGAGGTCGTCGTAGCCGGTCGTCGTCACGACGACCGGGTTGGACGAACCTGCCGGGAGGTTCCCACCGAGCGTGATGGTGCTCGTGGCGACCGGCTGGGCAACTTGGCCCTGCGGAATCGTGAGCGCGGCGAGCGGAGCGTTCTGGTTCACCTGACCGGCCGCGTTGGGGACCCATCCCATCACGAGCGCACCCGAGGCCGTGACGAGCTGACCAGCGCCGTCGAGCTGGAGCGCCCCGTCACGGGTGTAGTAGTTCTGGCCACCCTGGTTGACGACGAGGAAGCCTTGGCCCTGGATGGCGACGTCGGTGGAGGTACCGGTTTGCACGATCGTGCCCTGAGAGAAGTCGGTTGGCGTCGCCGACACCCGGACACCGGAGCCGACCACCAGTGGATTCGTCCCTCCGGTCTGGCCCGGCACCGGTCCGCCGGCTGCCGACTGCTGCTGATAGAGCAGGTCTGCGAACTCCGTCTGGGTCGACTGATAGCCGGTCGTATTGGCGTTGGCGATGTTATTCGCGATGTTGTCGAGCCATTCCTGGTTCGCCTCGATCCCGGAGATCGCAGACGAGAGCGACTTGGTCATGGGATGATCCTCCTTGTGTCCTGATCGTGTGGTGTCCTGATCGTGTGGTGTCCTGATCGTGTGGTGTCCTGATCGTGTTCCGTGTCGATGGTGGTCGTGGCGCCCACTGAGCGACGCTGTCCGGCGGCTCAGCCGACCGACCCGGTCGTCGACGTCGTCGACCCGGTCTGCGTCGATCCCGTCGCCGAGGCGCCCGAGGGCACCATGCCGACGGCGATGACGTTCGCGATCGGCACGCTCTGGCCACCGACATCGAGGACGACGCCGTTGGCGCTCTGCCCGACGCCGGAGACCTGGCCGGCAACCTCGCCGGAGCCGTCCTGATAGGTGACGCTCTGGCCGATCAGACTGCTCGCGCTGAGGATCCCCTGGCTCGAGGCCATCTGGGTGAGCGCACTCTGGATGGTCGAGAGGAGCTCCACCTCCGACAGCGACGAGGTCTGTGAGACCATCTGCGACGGGTCCATCGGAGAGAGCGGATTCTGGTTCTGCAGCTCCGTGACCAAGAGGTTGAGAAACTCGTTCGCGGTCAGGCTGGCGAGTCCACCCGACGCGCTCGTCGTAGCGCCGGCGGCGCTTGCTCCGATACCACCCACTGCCATTGTCATCTGGACTCCTTCTCTCGTCGACCTGCTAGATCCACGTATCGACTCGAACGCCTCGACGAGCGCGAACCGAGGTCGCCTTCGTCGTCACCGACACCGCGACCCGAGACGGCGGCGCCGCGTCCTCTGCGTGCGGCTGGCCCCCCCGGGACCCCGAGCCACTCGTATCGGCATATCCGCCCAGCGCGTGCTCGATGAGCGCCTGAGTGGCCGGCCTCTCGACCTGCAGTTGCACCGCGGTCCCGCCCGGTGCCTCGCTCACGACGATGCGCAGACGACCGAGCTCGGGCGGCGACAAGACCACCACGACGCGGTGGGCACCGCCAGCGCGTGCCAGCCCGTCCACCATCGCCGGCACCGCCGAGGGCTCGACGGGCGGTCCGATCACATCGCCATCGACCACGAAGGAGCCGAGCTCGACGCTCGTCGCCGCCCAGACCGCACCGCTCGCTCCGGTCGAAGCGACCGTCGTCTGGCCGGCAGCTTCGGCGGTCGGCGCCCGCCCGACCGCTTGCAAGTCGGAGGCGATGCTCGATCCGGCTCTGCCGTCGGCGGTGCCGAGGGCGATCGCGGGCTCGCGCGTGCCGTGCGCTCGGGGGGCAGCGGCCACGGCGCTGGACAGCGCTGCGGGGGCGTCCGTCGTCGGCGCCGACACGGCCATGGGCGCGCTGCCCGATCCCTCGGCACCAGCGACCGCCGCCGCAAGCGGCCCAGCGCTTGGCCACACCACGTCCTGCGACACCAGCGACCCAGCGTCGTGCGGAGGTGCCCCATCGGGTCGAGCGTTCGTGTTGGCGCTCGCTGGCGCCCCGGCAGGCTCGCCACGACGAGCATCGGCGGCCGGAGCGACCTCGAGCGAGGGCGCACGCGCGGGAGAGGCTGCCACCCGGACGGCTTCGGCCCGGATGGCTTCGGCCCGGATGGCTTCGGCGCCGACGCCTGTGGCCCCGACGACGCCAGCTTGAGCAACGAGCGCGAGTGACGCAGAAGCGCTCGCGGGCTCTGGCTTCGGGTTCGACGCTGCGTGCGTCCGCACCGCACCAGCCGGTTCGGCGAGGATGGCGCCCTCGACGGCTGCTCGAGCCGCCGACACGGTCGCCTCCGATCCCTCGGGATGGGTCGTGTGTCGTGTGCTGGCATTGCTCGCCTCGCCAGGGGCACCGATTTCGGCCCTCACCGCAGCGTGCCCGCGTCCTCGCGCCTCCGGTCCTACCCCCCCGTGCTCGACATCGGACGAGTGACCCGAGGAACCCCCACGTGTCGGGGTCTCGGTCGCCTGGGGCATGCCCACCTCCGATGCGGCCGCGAGGAGCGCCGCGAACCCACCCGCGACGGACTCGGACGGACTCGCACTCGACGACGCGACCGCCGATCCCGTCGACGGCTCACGCGCTGGCAGTGCTCTGACCGGAGCCATCGGCCTCACCTCCCATCAGCGAGAGCACCGTGCGGACGTAGTTCTGCGTCTGTGCGTAGGGCGGAATACCGCCGTAGGCCTCCACCGCGCCGTCTCCCGCGTTGTAGGCAGCCAGCGCGAGCGGCACGGAACCGAAGTGGGCGAGCTTGCCCGCGAGCAGCTTGGCAGCGCCCCAGATGGCCTGGGTGGGGTCGAAGGGGTTGACCCCGAGCGAGGCCGCCGTCTGGGGCATGAGCTGCATGATCCCCTCCGCGCCTGCAGACGACACGGCGTTCGGGTTGAAGTTGGACTCGGTCTCGGCAACCGCCTCGAGCATCCCTGTGGGCAGGCCATAGGCCGCACTCGCAGCCTGGAACGTCGCCGTGAGGTCGCTCGGCGTCGCGACGGCACTACTCACCGTCGGCTGCGGTGCGACGGCCGTCGGGTCACGAATCTCCGTCGGCGTACCGACCGGGGCGAGCTCGACGTTCTCACCGGTCATCGGTGCCTGCACCACCATGCCGTTCCCGGCATAGATCGCGACGTGATAGGCCGGGTTCCCATAGAAGACCAAGTCTCCAGGCTGGGCCGCGGCGAGCGAGGGAACGAGCGTCCCCACGGTCTGCTGCTCGGCAGCCGTACGAGGGAGCTCGACTCCTGCCTGAGCGTACGCCCACTGGACGAGGCCCGAGCAGTCGAACCCCGTCGCCGGCGACGATCCGCCCCACACGTACGGTACGCCGATCTCACCGGTCGCGGCCGCGAGCGCCGTCGCACGCTCGGAGGCCGAGCCCCCCGTCGAGACGAGGGTCTGGGCCGTTGGCGTCGGGGGCACCGGGGTGAGACCAGCGAACGGGTCGACCGGTGCGTTCGACGTCGGCACGACGCTCGCGCTCGGCTGCTGGGCCACCCCCGTCACCGATCCTGGGCTCTGGCTCTTCCCGGTCCCCGAGATCACCTGGCCCTCGGCTTGGAGCGCTGCGGCGAGCGTCGACTCGAACGAGGCGACGCCCTGCGCGCTCGCGGCCGCTGACAGGGTGCTGGCGAGCTGCTCGATGGCGGCCACGGCGGGCGGAGCCGCACTCTGGATCGCCATGGTCATGGTCCGTCTCCCCTCGGCGTCGACACCACACGATCGAGCAGATCGGCGAGGCGCGCACGTTCGAGGTGGCTCCGGCGCCGCCGAAGCGCCTCGGCCTCGAGTCGAGCGAGACTCCGCTCTCGAAGCTCACTGGCGCGCAGCCAACGCTCCGACGTCGCACGTCGGGCAGCGGCGTCTACGGCCTGCTCGCCCGCCCAGACGGCGGCCTGGAGATGCCAGGCATGGAGCGTGAGGGGCAGGTCCTGATCGATGGCGGCGACATGGGCGATGCGGTCGGCCCTTGCCGATCCCCACGCGCGCTGTGCTGCGGCGACCGCCCCGACGGCCTTCCAGCGCTCCAGTCGCTCGATCCTACGCAAGAGACCGAGTGCTCTGATCCGACGCTCCTCGCTCATGCGTTCACCCCCAGTGCACCGGCCAGGCGCGACCAGGCGTCGTTCGGATCGGAGCGCTCCGAGATGTCCTGGCCGAAGACGGTCTCGATCCGCGGCACCACCTCGAGCGCTTCGTCGACCTCCATGCTCGTTCCCGCTTGGTAGGCACCGAGATCCACCAGATCGCGCACCTCGTCGAGGACGGCGAGATGTCGGCGAGCCGCCTGCATGAGCCTTCGTCGATCGTCGGGGAGGATGGACGACTCCAACCGCGACAGCGACGCCAAGACGTCGACCGCCGGATATCGGCCGCGATTGGCGAGCTGGCGCGACAACACGATGTGACCGTCCAACACCGAGCGAGCCGCGTCGGCGATCGGATCGTCGAGGTCGTCACCTTCGACGAGCACGGAGTAGATCCCCGTGATCGAGCCGACGTGATCGGTGCCTGCACGCTCGAGGAGCTGGGCCATCAGGCGGAACACACTCGGCGGATAGCCACGCACGCTCGGCGGTTCCCCCGCCGACAGTCCGAGCTCGCGTTGTGCGAGCGCCAAGCGAGTGAGCGAATCCATCACCAACAAGACGCGCGCCCCGCTGGCGCGGAACCACTCCGCGATCCGAGTCGCCGCGATGGCTGCTCGCACACGCACGAGTGGCGGCTCGTCGGAGGTCGCGACGACCACGACCGAGCGTGCCATCCCCTCCGGTCCGAGGTCGTGCTCGAGGAATTCTCGCACCTCGCGCCCGCGCTCCCCGACCAGCGCGACGACCCGCACGTCGACGTCCGCACCGCGCACCACCATCGAGAGCAACGAGCTCTTGCCGACACCCGCTCCCGCGAACACCCCGAGACGCTGGCCCACACCACAGGGGACCATGGTGTCGAGCACGCGCACACCGAGACCGAGCTGCTCGTCGATGAGCGTCCGCTCCATGGGCATCGGTGCCGCCAGCTCGAGGCCCACCACATCGTCGGGTTCGACCGGGCCCTGGCCATCGATCGGCACCCCATCGGCGTCGATCACGCGGCCGAGCAGCGCTCGACCCACCGGGATCTGGGTCGCGCGGCGCAAGGCCACCGCGCGATCGCCGTAGCGCACCCCTCGGACCTCGCGCAGCGGCATGCAGACGAGTCGCTCGCCCTCGAAGCCCACCACCTCGGCGACCAGGCTCTGGCCGCCTCCGAGCTCGATGCGCACCGCTTCGCCGATGCCTGCCTCCACGCCCTCGACCTCGAGGTGGATCCCGACGATCCGCGAGACGCGGCCCTGGCGAACCGGCGCAGCGGCACGCAGGACCTGGTCGCGCACACGGGCAGGGATCACTGTCCGAGCTCCCGCAACTCCTGGAGGACACGCTCGAACGCTCCCTTGACCGTGAGGTCGAGGACGCCCGCGCCCAGCTCCACGACGACGTCGTAGGGCTCGAGCGACACATCGCGCTCGACCCGGAGCCTCGCGCCTTCGCGCTCGGCCAACTCGACGAGGGTGTCGGCGAGGTCCTCGCTCGCGGGCGGTGCCAGGCGGACGGTGAGCTCCTCGACGTCACGCTCGGCGAGCACTCGCCCCACCCACGCCTCGATCCGCTCCCGGGGAGGCACCACCTCGGCCGCGAGCACCTCGCGAGCGAGCTCGAGCGCGAGGGTGACGACCTCGACGACGTCGGCCTCGAGCGACTCGCGACCGATGCGCTCGAGCCGCCGGAGGACGGAGGCAAGGGCCTCGCGCGTCGAGGCCAGCGCCGCCCGCTCGGCCTCGAGGAGCTGACGTGCGGCCGCCTCACCGGCGGCACGACCGCGCTCCTCGCCTCGGCGCTCGGCCTCCTCGATGGCGTGCGCAAGGGCGATGTGCTCGGCGTCACCGGCACGAAGATGCTCCACCGGTGGGAGCGCCACCGTCCCGACGCCGTCGAGCGTGCCCCGCAGGATCCGTGCGGCGCTCACTGGACGAGCTCCTCGTCGGACCGGGCAATCGTGATCTCGCCCGCCGCCTCGAGCTCGCGGACGGCACGCAAGATCTGTGCCTGGGCAGCCTCGACCGTCGAGAGGCGCACGGGGCCGAGCAGCTCGATCTCCTCGGCGAGATCCTCCGCGGCGCGCTCGGAGATGTTCGCCATGATGCGGTTCACCAACTCGGGCGAGACGCCCTTGAGCGCCACGGCGAGGTCCTTCGGCGACACCTGACGCAAGATGCGTTGGAGGGTCCGGTCGTCGAGCACCATGATGTCCTCGAACACGAACATCTGCTCACGGATGCGATCGGCGAGTTCGGGGTCGAGCGAGTCGAGGTCCGACAGGATGCGTCGCTCCGTGCTCTGGTCGACGTTGTTCAAGATCTCGACCACCGTGGCGAGCCCACTGCGCAGGGCGACCGGCCCCTGCTTCGTCAGGCCGGCTAGCTTGCGCTGGAGCACGGAGGCCGCCTGCTCGACGACGACCGGGTCGACACGCGACAGGAGGGCGATACGGCGGGTGACCTCCGCGCGCGGCTCCTCGGGCATCGCAGCCAGCACCTGGGCAGCGAGGTCTGGAGGGACGTTGGCGAGGATGATCGCCACCGACTGGGGGTGCTCGCTCGAGAGGAAGCTGACCAGCTGGAACGGCTCGACGTGGTCGAGGAAGGCCAGCGGGTTCGACACGCTCTGACCGGTGAACTGGGCGAGGATCTCTTCAGCCTCACGATCGCCGAGGCGGGCCGCGAGGATCTCCTTGGCCGTGTCGACGCCACCTTGACCGACGGTCTTGAGTGCGATGACCGAGTCGACGAACTCGGCCATCACCTCGGTGATGGTCTCCTTGTCGAGGCTCGGCAGCTTGGCGATCTCGAGCGTGAGGGCGACCGCCTCCGACTCGCTCATCTGACGAAGCACGCGCGCAGCGAGAGTCGTCCCGAGCTGCACCAACACTGCGGCCGCCTTCTGGGTGCCGGTGAGGTCGGCGACCTTCGTGCTCATTTGCGACCCCGCGCCGTCATCCACACCCGCAAGAGCTTCGCGACGTCCTCGGGCTGGCGATCGATGTAGTCGAGCACGTCCTCGCCGACGACCGGCTGGCTCTGGGGCAAGGCGACCGCGGGCAGTTCCTCGGTGGGTCCGGCGAGCTGGCCACCCGTTCCCGCGAGAGCAGGCTCGAGCTCAGCCGGGAACAACGGCTCGACCTCGGTCCGCGCCGCTGCACGGGACATGAGCAAGATCGCACCGAGCGCTCCCAGCACGAGCAGGACCACCTTCGCGATGCCGAGGATCGACCCGAAGAGCGACGACCCCGCACCCGACGGCGTCGTCGCCAGCGCGGGGAACGGCACCGCGACGACCGAGAGCGTGTCGCCACGTGCCGGTACGATCCCGGCTGCGGCCGCGACGACCTGGCGCAGCTTCGCCAACGAGAGACCCTTGACGTGCGAGTTGACCGCCACCGCCACGCTGAGTCGTTGGATCGCGCCCGGTGCCTGCTGGACCGTCTGGGTGACCTGACCGATCGCGTACTGCGTCGTGGAGGAGGTCTGCTTGTAGGTCGACACCTGGTTGCCGGTGGTCGCGATCCCAGTGGTGCCGAGCGTGCCGCCCGGCACGGTGCCGTTCCCGGTGAAGGTCTGGGTCTGGGTCTGGGTCTGGGTCGGCGTGGTGAGGGGCTTGCCCTTCTGCGTCTGGATCGACTGGGTCTTCGTCGTGACCTGGTTCGTCGACAGCGTGGCCGCGACGCGGACGTTCGCGTTGCCGGGGCCGACGATCGTGTCGAGCATCGACTGGATCGACGCCTCGAGCTGAGAGTCGAAGCCCTGCGCCGACTGACCGGCGCCCTGGGCGTTGACGCCGAGACCCGGCGCTGCCAACACGTCACCGTTCTGGTCGGCCACCGTCACGTCGTTGGCGTTCATCCCCGGAATGGCGCTCGCCACCAGGTGGACGATCGCTTCGACCTGCTGGGACGTGAGCGACACGCCCGCGTCCAGCGTCACGATCACGGAGGCACTCGGCTGAGACGACTGACCGATCGCGAAGGCGTCCGTCGGCGGCAGGGCGAGGTTCACCTGTGCCGACTGCACGCCGTTGATCGCCTCGATGGTCTGAGCGAGCTGCGACTGCAGTGCCGCCTGGTAATCGGCCTGCTGGGTGATCTGCGAGCTCGTGATGGACAGGCCGTTCAGCGACGTCAGCCCCGCGGTCTGGGACGGAAGCCCGGCCTCGGCCAGCGAGACCCGCTCCTGGTCGACGAGGTTCTGGGGAACGAGCACCGTCGTACCGCCGTTCGTGAGCTCGTAGGGAACCCCCGCCGACTGGAGCTTCGCGGTGATCGAGCCGGCATCTTGGGCCGACAGGCCCGAGAACAACACGCCGTAGCTCGGGCTCGACGTGAGCGATGCCAGCGCAACCGCGATCGCGACGACCAGTGCGATGCCGACCATGACCACGGCCTTCTGGCCGGTGGTGAAGCCGCTCGCGAAGCGCCGGAGCGAGTCGCGCGCCTTGGCGAGGAGGTCCTGGGATGCCACGAGTACGCCTCCTAGAACTGCGTCGACATGACCTGGTCGATGGCGCCGACGACGCCGTTACGCACCTGGACCGCAAGTTCGGTGGTCAACAGCGACTCGGTGGAGGCGACCATCGCGTTCGAGATCGACGCTTGGCCGCTGGCGACGCCTTGCGCTTGGGTGTTGGCCGTCGCTTGGGTGGATTGGATCTGGTCGATGACCGATCCGAGCACCTGGGCAAAGCCGCTCGCGCCCTGCGTGGACGCTCCCGCAGCACCCGGCGCCGCCGCCGACAGCGCTGACGACAGGGGTGCGATCGGGGGGATCATGCCTGGATCCCGAGGATCGCCTCGTAGGCCGTCTTGGCCTGGTTGATCACCGCGACGTTGGCCTGGTAGGAGGTTTGAGCGTTGACGAGGTTCCCGAGCTGCTGGGCGAGCGAGATCCCGGGCGTCTTCACGTAGCCCTGCGCGTTCGCGAGCGTCGAGGTCGGATCGTAGGAGAGCACCCCGTTGGGCAACGGGGTGACGATGGCGTCGACCTGGACGCCCGAACCGACGGGCGTCGTGGTCGTGTCCGCGACGCCCGTCACCGGCGACGTCTCCACGGGCTGCACGAGCACCTCTTGCTCCTGATAGATCGGTTGGTTCGTGGCCGACTGGTCGTTGACGTTCGCCACGTTGGACGCGATGGTGTCGAGCCAGGTTTGCTCGGTCGTCACGCCGGTGGCAGCGACGTCGATGGCTGGAAACAGCGACACTTAGAACTGGCCTCCCATCGAACCCGACAAGATTTGGAAGTACGTCGTCAGCTCGTTCGAGACTGCCTGGTAGTCCATGGCGTTGGTGGTCGCCTGGGTCAGCTCCTGGCCGAGCGAGACGTTGTTGCCGTTGAGTCCCACGGGGTTCGACGATGGGGTCACGCTGGTGGTGGCCGTGCCACCGTTGGCGAGCGCAGCGGCGAGCGACGACTGGAACGACACGTTCGACTGGATGTAGCCAGGCGTGTCGACGTTGGCCACGTTGTTGGCGATGGCGTCGCTCTGGATCTGGAGCGCGTCGAGCGCAAAGCTCAACGCCTCGACGGTCGTGCTCACGCGGAGTCCTCCCCGTGCGGGTCACGCCCTCCTTGGATCAGCGGTAGCTCGCATCCTGCGGCTGCCACTGATCTCGGAGCGAACGCCGACGACCTTGAGCACGGATCGCCGAGCGAGGCCACGGACCACGAGCAGCCACCGACACCGCGAACGGTCCAGGTGGCCGCCGAGCGAGGCCGCTCGCGCTCGCCGTGCCGTCAGCGAACGCTGGTCGCTGCCAACGAATCGTCGTCGATGACCGCGCGCCAACGGCCATCGCCCTCGCGTTCGTAGAGAGTGCCGTCGGGTTCGAGTTGGGTCACGACCAGCCAGCCGTGCTCGACGAGGTCGGCAACGAGCTGGTGTTCCCGGACGACCTGGTCGATCGCGCCCCGAGGCGCCTCCACCACCACGGTGAGGCGCACGGGCTCGTGGAGCCAGCGTGTCCCGTCGTGCAATGACTGCAGCGCGAGGCCGACCCGCAGATCGCCGTTGTTGCCCTCGAGGACTCCGATCGAACCACCGACGACGTTGTGGAGGACCTTCGTTCCGCTCCCGAAGCGCCGGTTGTCGACCATCGAGGCGTAGTACTGCAGGTTGATCCAGTTCGCGACCACCATCGGAGCGGTCATGATGAGCGTGAGGGTCGCAAAGTCCGTGTCGTGGCGCCAGTCGTAGTCGTGGAGGAACGCGCGGCCCTCGAGCGAGACGTGGGCGGTCCTTGCGCGTGGAGCCGCGATGAAGGCGGCGTTGGCGACGAGGCCCCACTCCGGCCGAACCTCCGCCCAGTCGCGGCCACGACGCGCCAGGTCGTGCGCCAGATCCTGGTCGGCGGTCACACCGAGGGAGGTCGCATGCCACGTCGCGGCGAGCCGGGTCGCGCTGGCGAGATCGGTCTCGAGGTCGCGGGCGAGCGTGCGATGGGCGGGATCGAGCGCGTCGACGTCGAAGAGCCTCACCTGCTCCGTCAACGTGGAGTGGAGCGCCGCGACGAACACCGTGTCGCTCGGCACCGAGATCCCCACGCGTTCGAGGCCTGCTCGGGTTCGCGGATCGTTGAGCAACGCCGCCGCCACCTTCGCGCTCACCTCGCCCGTCTGCCCCCCGCAGGCACCGCAGTCGAGCCCGGATCCTTGCGGGTTGTTGACGGTCTCGCTCCCATGCCCCACCAGGACCACGAGCGGCGCGAACCCGCCGGTGAGGCCCATCGAGGTGAGGATGAAGCGACCGATCTCGGCGAGACGATCCTCGGGGATCCCGTCGTTGCCCCCGGGATGACCGATCGGCGTCAGCCTCGGGCGCAGCCGGGCGCGCAGGTCGCCAGCGAGACCTCGGGCGTCGGGGTGCGCGACCGTGCGGGACCAGCCCATGGCGTCGCCGAAGAGCTTCGGGATATAGACCAACCCGGTCGACTCGACGAAGGTGAAGGTGGAGGCCGCCGAGGACTTGAAGGTCTTCCAGACCGCGCCGGCGCCGAGCCGAAGGCGACGTCGCTCCGCCGCACGCGCACGGTCGTCGTCGGAGGCATCGACGAGGTCCTCGCGGATCCGATAGGGCGGCGCAAAGATGACCGGCAGGTGTGCGCGTGCGTGCTCGGTACCGAAGGGGACGTACTCCATCTGAACGCCGAAGAAGCCGGCGAAGCCGAGCGTCTGGGCGCCAGCGACGCGGGCCTCGACGGCGCGACGGATGCCCTCCGAGCGCACGTCGATGCAGAAGGCGAGCTGGGCGCGAGGACGCTCCCCGGTGGGCGCCTCCCCGGCGCGAGCACCGGCAGCCAGCGTCCGCGCGAGCCGGCGCCGATAGTGCAGCTCGAACGCGGTGTGGATGATCGCGGCGTCGTCGAGCGGATCGTGCCGCGAGGCGACCCAGGACCGATGGGCTGCCACGACGGCGTCGCGCCACGAGGCGAGCACCCGAGGATCATCAAGTCCCTGGGCGAGGATCGCCTCGGCCGAGACGTGGATCGCCAGCAGTTCGAACAGGGTTTCGTCGGTCGAGCCGACGAGCTCCGCCTGCCACCGTCGGTACCGTGCCCACGACGCCCACCCGCCGATGGAGAACAACGCAGCGACCAAGTAGTCCTCGATCGCTTCGTGAGCAACGCCGAGCACGCCCAGCGCAGCGGCGATGGCGTCCTCGGGCGTCTCGGGCAGGGCCGCGAGCGCCGACTTGGGCCACGGGAGTCCGAGGATGCGCGGCGTCGCGTCGACCTGGACCGATGACCGCCACGCCTGCCACAACGAGTTCCCCTGCCACGGAAGGTGCCAGGTGGCTTGCCCCTCGTCGAAGTAGGCCGCCAGGAAATGGCTGAGCCGCTCGACGATGGCCGTGGTGATGTCCCGACCGCGAAGGCGCCCGAGGTGATCGCTGAAGAGCGGGAGCCGAGGGAGCAGCGGCTCACTACGAGCCTCCTCCAGGCGAGCGAGCAGGCCCTCGACCGCCCCCTCGCGCCCAAGGCGACGCGCTGCGTCACGGATATCGCGTGGACCGATGCGTCCTTGTTGCAGCTGCTCTCGGTAGTAGGCGAGCGGCATGACCAGGCGAGAACCTGCGATGGTCTGGAGGTAGCGGTCGGCCTCCCAGAACGACAGGTCGCGCATGCCGAAGTAGGGGTTCACGGCGACGAAGTGCCGGAGCGGCCACACCGGCGCGATCCGGTCGCACGCCACGCGCGCGGCCTCCAGCACCGAGGCCGCCGATCCGGGCACGGGCTCATCGCCCGTCGCCGCAACAGGCTCAGGCTCGGTAGGGGCGTGCAGCGGACGATGACCGAGGCGCAGGTGGTCGAACCACGCGAGGCGACGCATGGCGGCATCCACCCACAGACCGTTCCACAGCGCCACGTAGAGCCACTGGCCGAAGCGGGTCCGGCTGAGTGGACCGAGGAACTGGCCGATGTGGAGCAAGGCGACGAACGCCGCCACGACCACGACGAGCACCCACCCCGGGATGTGGTCCGCCTGGCCGCTCTCGGACGGCACCGTGGAGCCGAGCAGGCGCACCATGACGTCGTGCAGACCGAAGTAGGCAGCACCCACGAGCACACTGAAGCCGCTCGCGCGCACGAGCAAGCGACGTCCCTGACGGTCTGACCCCCCGACCCCCTGCAGCAGCAGCTGCGTCATGGCGACCGCGACCACGAAGCCGATGGCGGCCAACGTGGGCTCGTGCACCACGTCGACCCGGAGGAGCTCGGCGATCCCCACGGTGACGAGCGCGGAGATAGCGAGCGCGCCCTCGACCTGCCCGAACGTTCGACGCGCCGGGACCTTGGTGAGGATCGCGCCCCGATGGCCATCCACCACGCTTCCCGACGAGAGGAATGCATGCGCCTTGTAGACCGAGTGTGCGACGATGTGGAGCACCGCGACGCTGTAGAGCCCGAGCCCACACTCCATCATCATGAACGCAAGTTGGGCGGAGGTCGAGTACGCGAGCGCCTCCTTGATGTTCGTCTCGGTGAGCATCATCAGCGACGACACGAACACCCCGATCACGGCGAGGCTGAGCACCACCCACACCCACGGCACCGACGCGACCAGCCAGCTCATGCGCAGGAGGAGGAAGGCACCCGTGTAGATGAGCCCCGCGTGCAGGAGCGCCGAGACCTGGGTCGGCGCCTCCATGACCTGGATCAGCCACCCGTGGAACGGGAAGACACCGCTCTTGACGACCGCGGTCAGAGCGATCAGCCCGGCGGCGACCTCGAGATCGACGCCGATCGGGGGGTGCGCCCCGTGGAACCACGCCGCGATGCCGGCGAAGCTCGAGCGCCCCGTCGCCTCCACGACGAGCACCAGCGCAACCGCCAGACTCACGTCCGCGAGTCTGGCGAGCGCGAAGTTCTTGCGCGCCGCCGTGACGGCCAGCGGTCGATCGCGATAGAGCACGAGCAGCTCGTGGAGCGACAGACTCGCACCGACGAACAGCAGCCAGAACGTCCACACGTCGTTGGTGACGATCAGCCACAGGAACAAGCCGAGCGTCACGTTCAACCAGCGATAGAACCGCAGCTCAGCGGGGTCGTCACGGAGATAGGACGTCGAGTAGCGTACGACCACGGTGCCCACGAACGCCACCAAGGTGACGACGATCATGGTGAGGGCGTTCACGAGCGAATCGACGGCGACGTGCCCGAGGTGTGCGGGCAACGGCACCGCGACCAGCGTGGTCGATCGTTCGTGGCCGACGACGAACGCCGTCGAGGCGCCGAGCGTGGCGACGAGCCCGACCCACGACGCCACCGTCGTCCACCGTCGCGCACTGCGTCCGGCCGCGCCCCGCGCGACCAGGAGACCGAGACCCACCACCAGGTAGGCGACCACCGCGACCGCGAGCAACCACGAACTCACCAGGTTCCCCATGCTTGATCCCTTCTCCCCTCGAGCCCCGCGAGGGGCCGCCACGGCCACGGACACCGTAAGAACGCGACCGCGGGGCGCACCTCACCACCGCTCGCCGCACCGACCCGGTGCCGAGCAGAAGCCTGCAGCCGACCATCACCGTGAAGGCGCTCGGTCGGCGTGCTCCTCATGAAAAGAGAATCTACTAGACCGGAAATACACTTCCGCTATGCGAAAGCTCATTTGAAAGCGATGTTCGTCAAGTAAAGACTTACGTGTTGCTCACGAGCGCGTGAGGGCCGCGTACAGCAGCGGCAGACGTTCCGGGAGTCGCGCCACGTTGTCGAGCACGATGAAGCCGGTCGGGCCGAAGATGCGCGCGACGTACTGGTCCGCGCGAGGATCGAGGCTCAGGCAGAACGTCGAGATACCAGCGCGAGCCAGCTCCTCGACGGCTCGGCGTGCATCCGCACGCAGGTACTGCGGATCGCGCACGTCGTTGTCGGCGGGCTCGCCGTCGGTGAGCAC
This sequence comes from Acidimicrobium ferrooxidans DSM 10331, assembly GCF_000023265.1. Lineage (GTDB taxonomy): Bacteria > Actinomycetota > Acidimicrobiia > Acidimicrobiales > Acidimicrobiaceae > Acidimicrobium > Acidimicrobium ferrooxidans. Next base: position 141,230 of record NC_013124.1, on the reverse strand, counting down.
GAGCAGCAGTCGCCGACGCTGGGGCTGGCGTGCGAGATGGGCACCCGCATGCCGAATCGCCGCGCCCATCCTCGTCGACAGTTGGCCGGTCATGCCGGCCACACGAGCGCGCGCCTCGTCGCCGAAGCGCTCATCGAAGTCCTTGTAGCGAACGTACTCGACGGCATGGCGACCGTTGGAGTCGAACCCGTGGACCGCGAACGGATCCCCGACCCGATTGATCGATTCTGCGAGCAACAAGGTCGCCTCTCGAGCGAGCTCGATCACCGTCACGTCCGCGCCGAGCACCTGATCGTTCGTCGACTCGGACGTGTCGATGAGCAGCAAGAAGGCAAGGTCACGGACGATGCGCCGTGTCCTCACCATCACCCTGAGGTCGGGCTCCTCGGCCCGTCGCAGGTCGACTGCGAAATCGACCGCCGCGTTGATGTCGAGTTCCTCGCCCTCTTCCTGCTTGCGCAGGCGCTGGACACCCTCGGGGGCGAGCGCCTCCATGATGCGCCGCATCCGCCCGAGCAAGGGGCGATGCTTGGCGAGGATCGCCTCGGCCTCCTCCAGGCTGCCCAAGGGTCCTCGTCGCTCGAGCACGGTCGTCCAGCTCGGTCGCTCCAGTTGGACCTGGTAGTCCCACTCGGGATAGTGCACCTCGACGGGCGGCGGCTCCCGACCCTCTTGGGCGTTGACGCTCTCGGCCTCGCCGTCACGGAAGAACTCGGTCGCGAGCACCCAGATCTCCTCGGCGTCGTCGCCGGCGCTCGGCACGTCCACCTCGTTGATCATCTCCATCACGCTCACGTACTTGCGCACCTGCGAGGGCGCGAGATCGAGGTTGGCGGCCTGGGCGCGAATGGCTTCGTCGCGCTCGAAGACGTAGCGATTGTCGTCGCGGTAGCTCGGCAGGACGGCTCGCGAGTCGACCTGGTCGAGCTCGACACCGAAGCGGCGTGCGGCGTCGATGAGGGTTCGAGCAAGCTCCGGGAGAGCTGCCGCTGCCTCGGCACCGCCCAACTCGTCGAGCACCCGAGCGTGCTCGCACGCCTCACGGACCCACGGATGAGCCTCGGTATCGCAGCCGACGAGGAGAGAGCGAACGAGCCGCGCGACGAGCGAGGAGGGGTCGTCGGCGGCGAGATCGACGACGTGGAAGCGCGCCCAGAGCGCGGCGAGCCCTGGGAAGGCCGCGATCGCTGCGCGCTCGACGCGTGCATCCTCGAGGATCCCGACGACGAGTTCCTCGAGACGCGATCGCTCGGCTCGAGCCACGGCGTGTGTGGTCGCCACCTGGTGCGCAGCGGCGTGCGCCGCCGCGGCACGGTACTGCTCGAGCGCGCTGATCGGCCCACCGACCCCGTCCGTGTCGTCGTAGGCGTCGGGGAGGTGGACGACGAATCCATCGATGAACGGTCGTACCACCGCGGCCGTCTGCGGATCGGCCGACTCGGGTCGAAGGAAGAAGTCGCGGCCCCACAGGGCGCGCAGGTAGGCCTGCAAGCGACGCTGGACGTCGACGAACAGCAGTCCCCGACGCTGCTGCTGGAGCATGGCGAGCGCATCGGGGCTCTCGAGTGCGAAGTAGCGCTGCTGGGCCTCGAAGTCGACCTTGTGGACTTGGGCACCCCAGAGGGCCCAGCGCGTCAACCCGCTCAGGGTCAGCTGCGCAAGCAGGACGTCGAGGTGGTCGAGGAGGCCGCGAACGCCACGGGGGGCCAGCCCGAGGAGCTGGTCGATGAGCCCGAGGTACGAGCGGAACAGTTCCAGGTCCCCGAGGCGCTCGGCCGCCCGAGGGCTCGTCGCGATCAGCTCCGCGATCACGCTGGCGCTGGTCTTCGAGAAGAACGCCACCGAGGCCGCGACCAGATCCCGCACGGCGTCCTCGCCGAGCTCACGCGCCAGCGCGGGGGCATGCTGCAGGAACGAGACCACGAGGTCGCTCCCACGCCCGAGCGCCGCGAGGCTCGCGGCCGAGCGGAGGTAGACCTCCTCGAGGCCGCGTGGGCTGAAGGAGCGCGTCGCTTCGTCCCAGGCAGCACGCAGCACCTCCTCGGCTTGCGAGCCGAGAGAGTCGAGGAGCCCCTGGTAGCGCTCGAGCTCGATGGCCACGGGAGGGCCCTCCTAGAAGTAGGTCGTGACCGCCGCCTCGAGCGCGTCACGCATGTCGGGGTCGTCGGTGATCGGCGACACGAGCGCCATCTCGCATGCGGCGATGCGATCGACGCCCTGGGCGATCAGACTGGCCGCGTAGATCAGCATGCGGGTCGAGATGCCCTCGTCGAGCCCGTGTCCCTTGAGGTTGCGCGCGCGCTCGGCGATGGAGACGAGGCGACTCGCATCGTCGTGGCCGACCCCGCTCTCGTGGGCGACGATCTCCGTCTCGATGGCCGCGGGTGGATAGGTGAAGTCCAAGGCGCCGAACCGCTGCTTCGTCGACTGCTTCAGGTCCTTCATGACACTCTGGTAGCCAGGGTTGTAGGAGATCACCACCTGGAAGTCAGGGTGAGCCTGGACCAGCTCGCCCTTCTTGTCGAGCGGCAGGACTCGGCGAGCGTCGGTGAGCGGGTGGATGACCACGGTCGTGTCCTGGCGCGCCTCGACGATCTCGTCGAGGTAGCACAGCGCCCCGTAGCGGGCCGCGATCGTGAGCGGTCCGTCCTGCCACCGGGTGCCACCGGCGTCGAGCAAGAAGCGTCCGACGAGGTCCGAGGCCGTCATGTCCTCGTTGCACGCGACGGTGATGAGCGGCTTGCCAAGGCGCCAGGCCATGTACTCGACGAAGCGCGTCTTGCCCGACCCGGTCGGGCCCTTCAACATGACGGGCATCCGCACCGAGTACGCGGCTTCGAAGAGCGCGATCTCGTTCGCGACCGGTCGGTAGTAGGGCTCCGTGTCGATGACGTAGGGCGCAACTTGGGGTGCGACCACGACTCACTCCTTTCCTCGGCGAGACGGTATTGCTCGGTGAAACGGTGCTCCTCGGTGAGACAGTGTCGGCCCGACCGTCACGAGCACCGCCCCGCGATCCGCATCAGTCAGGCCACACGGCAAGTGGAGGACGTCTCGTCCGAGGGCGCGCCACCGGTTGTTCGACGGCCTCGCCGTCGGCCGGAGGCGTGACCTCGCGCTCGACAGTCGAGGAGGCACGCCGTCTGGGTCGGGGCTTGGCAGGTTCGGTGGCTCGCGCCGTCGGTTCTGAGCCGGCGACGCTTGCCCCCTTCGACGCGCTTGTCTGCTTGGCTCGGATCGCACGGACCTGGCTCACCTCCCGCACCAAGCGATCACTCAAGTCCTCTGCCATCACACCACCTCCTGGATGAGGGCCTCGATCTCCTCGATCGCTGCCATCGCTCGCTTGCCCATCGCGTACACGCTCCGCCCCTCGGCCGCCGCCTGTCGGTAGACGACACGCCGGCCCAGCGCGACGGCGGTGAGCGGCACATCGAGTGCGAGCGCCGCGCGCCGAACGGACGCCGACAGCGCGCTCCGCGGCTCGACCTGATTGAGCACACCGACGAACCGACGCGCACGGTCCCCAGTCGCGAGCCTGCGCAACGACCAGAACGTCTCCGCACTCGTCCACAGATCGACCGGAGATGCGAGGATCGGGACCACCACACGATCGGCGACCTCGACGATGGCACGCACGGTGCCTCGGATCGGCGTCGGTGGACAGTCGACCACGACGTAGCGGTAGTCCGCCCGCGCAGCGCGCAGCACGGTCACCACGTCCCGCGAGGCCTCCGCTACCGGTGGCAACGCAGCTCGAGGAGGTGCCATCGCCGTCCAGAAGGTCAGCGACCGCTGCGGATCCGCATCGACGAGGAGCGTGGGGCCGCGCCTCGCAAGACCGACGCCCACGTGCAGCGCGAGCGTCGTCTTGCCCGATCCGCCCTTGGCGTTCACCACCGCGACCACGAGGCTCGAATCACTCGCGTCAGGACCGCTGGTCATCTGCCTGCCCCACCCCACGGGCCACGAACGCATCGAGAGCGGCTTCGACCGCCCGAACGCCCTGGTCGTTGCCGTTGGCACTCGCGGGATCGATGGTGATGGTGACGTCGGCGCGATGGAAGCTCTGGTTGGGGTAGTACCCATGCTCCTCGAAGATCGACGCGAGCTCATCGAGGAAGCGCCGCAGGGTTGCGTAGTCGTCGAACACGAAGCGCCAGGATCGTGGCGCGGCGGCCTCAGCCACGATCCCGCCCCCTCCTCTCGGATCGGATCTCAACGATCAGGGCGTCGATCGACGCCAGGTGCTCGACCTCCTCCCCGTAGAGCCCGGCGAAGAGCTCGAGACTCGAGGCCGGGCCCATCCGCCCGCAGTAGTCGACCGCCTCGCCGTAGAGTCGAACGACGTCGAGCTCGAATGCCCGGTCCATCATTACGAGCTCCTCCACGCTCCGTCCAAACCGTAGTGGCGGCAGGTCGATGGCGCGTGGCGCGATGCCCACCGACACCGCGTGCCGGAGAATCCGGTGCTGGTGATCGAGTTCGTCACGCGCATCGTTCGAGAAGCGATCGGCCAACGCGGGGTAGCCCCACAGTTCCACCAGGCTCGCCTGTGCGAGGTAGTGCTCGACCGCGATGATCTCTGCACGCAACGCGCGCACGACAAAGCCGGCCAGCCTGTGGTCCTGGGTCACCTCGACCGCCTAGCGCGCCGCCACGCTGCCAGCGCCCATGTCCTCGCCGTCAGGAAGGATCTTCTCCACCTCGGAGTGCACCCGAGCGATGATGTGTGCCGCCACGAGGCCGTCGCCGACCCGCTCGCACGCGTCCGCACCCGCACGCACGGCTGCGTTCACCGCGCCGGTCTCACCCCGAACCAACACCGTGACGTAGCCGCCACCGACGAACTGACGACCGACGAGGCGCACCTCCGCCGCCTTCGTCATCGCGTCCGCTGCCTCGATCGCCGGCACGAGACCGCGAGTCTCGATCATGCCGAGCGCGATGCCGCTCACCCCTGTTGCCATCGTCAACGCTCCCTTCTCGCCTCTTCCCTACGCCCCAGCGCCCATGTCCTCGCCGTCAGGAAGGATCTTCTCCACCTCGGAGTGCACCCGAGCGATGATGTGTGCCGCCACGAGGCCGTCGCCGACCCGCTCGCACGCGTCCGCACCCGCACGCACGGCTGCGTTCACCGCGCCGGTCTCACCCCGAACCAACACCGTGACGTAGCCGCCACCGACGAACTGACGACCGACGAGGCGCACCTCCGCCGCCTTCGTCATCGCGTCCGCTGCCTCGATCGCCGGCACGAGACCGCGAGTCTCGATCATGCCGAGCGCGATGCCGCTCACCCCTGTTGCCATCGTCAACGCTCCCTTCTCGCCTCTTCCCTACGCCCCGGCGGCCATGTCCTCGCCGTCAGGAAGGATCTTCTCCACCTCGGAGTGCACCCGAGCGATGATGTGTGCCGCCACGAGGCCGTCGCCGACCCGCTCGCACGCGTCCGCACCCGCACGCACGGCTGCGTTCACCGCGCCGGTCTCACCCCGAACCAACACCGTGACGTAGCCGCCACCGACGAACTGACGACCGACGAGGCGCACCTCCGCCGCCTTCGTCATCGCGTCCGCTGCCTCGATCGCCGGCACGAGACCGCGAGTCTCGATCATGCCGAGCGCGATGCCGCTCACCCCTGTTGCCATCGTTCCTCCTTGCTCGGGCCCCTTGCCCATACGCCTGTGGCCCCTGCCCTTGCGCCCTGGTCGTGCGCTCGCACGCCCAGGAAGCCCCATTGCTGCCGACGCATCGCACCGGCAGCTCGTCGCTAGCCGTCCTCGTCCCAGTAGTCGATGATGCCGACGATGGTGAGGTCGGTCGGATAGTCCTTGTCTCCCGTCGCCGCCCGACTGCCCGATCCGCTGACGCAGATGACCCAGTCGCCAGGGACGCAGCCGACCGCGTCGACCGCCACGCTCTGGGAGCCGTTGCGCTCGCGCACCACGAGCAGCGGGAGATTCTTGAGACCGGGGATGCGATTGGTGGACACGAGCGTCTTCTCGACTTGGTAGACCTTCATCGCCTGCCCCCCTCTCGCCCCGTACGCTGCTCGAGGCGCAGCGGATCCTCGTTCGCCGGACCGTCACTCGGCGCTTCGATCACCTCGATCGGGCTCGAGAAGGTTCGCTCCTGGATGCTCATGTCGCACGCGAGCAGCCCGGCCGCGCACAGATCTCGATAGCGCGCTCGGATCGCCGAGCGCACGCGCACGCACCGCTCGATGGCTCGCTCCCGACTGCCCGGGACCCGACGGTCGTAGCGAAAGTGGATCGCGATCGGGATCGGCAACCCACGGCGCTCGGGCCGACGCTGGAACAGCCCGATGCCCACGTCGAGGTCGGTCGCCGCCTCCTCGACCGTCTGGAGGAAGACGAAGTAGGCGAGGTTGCGAACCTGGAACTCCTCGAAGCCGTCACCGACGCTGATGAAGGCCTCGGCGTGGCCGACGTCCGGGTAGCGCTCGCCCCAGGTCGATCGGACGTAGTCGATCTGCGACAGGTTGTTGATGAGCAGCGTCGCAATGAGCCGTCGCATGCCCTCGTGCGGCGGCCCGCCAGGGTGATCGGCGCTCGCAGCTTCGATGGCGCGATGCACGCGCATGCGCGCCGTCGTCACGTCATCGTCGATGGTCTGGCGATAGAGATCGAGGTTGTCCACGTAGCGATCGAGGTCCATGTCGCCGAGCGCATCGGGGACGTGAACGCGGATGGCATCGGTGTCCGTGTCGACGCCGATCAACAACAGATCGATGGAGGCGCCGCAGAAGAAGCTGTTCTCGACGGCTTCGCGAAGCTCGCGGAGGCGCGACAGTGCTGCCGCGGCGGCGGCCCGCTGGTCGGAGCCGTGCGCCGCGCACCCCTCGTAATCGGGATCCGACCTGCTCCAGTGATAGACCGCGATCTTCAGATACCGCGTCCCGGCCGACGGCGGCACGGGACTCCCCTCGCGAAAGCGCAGCAGCTCCGTCTCGATCCACCGGCGAACGTTCGCTTCGACGTCGAACATGGCGCCCGCGTAGGCCTTGCGACTGCGCACGGCGTCGTCCGGCAGGCGCAGGATCGAGCGAATGACACCCTTCAGCCGCCCATCGGAGCAGGGCGAGATGTCGACGGCGTGGAAGCCGCACTCGAGCAGGAAACCGGTCATGGTGTCCGACTCGGTGCCGGCGAACGCATGCGTCTCGGCCGCGACCGCATGGATGGTCTCTGCCATCGTGACCGCGTACAGGCGGCGCATGTCGAGACCCGTGATCCAGGCAGACTCGAACAGCTCTGCCGGCAACGCCACACCGAGCTCGGCCCGAGCCATCGACGCAGCACGTTCGGCGAGGTCGTCGGTCGGAGCAAGCGTTCCGATCGCCTTCAGTGTCGGTACCACCGCGTCGAACCGCCCTCGCACGAGGCGTTCGAATCGAGCAAGTCGCTCGTTGGCGGCGTGATCGGTGAGTGGATGCGCGTTCCTCGAGCGACGGCTGACCCCGGCCGCTTCGCCGTGGTCGCGATGCGCGTCCTGGCCCGACAGACGTCCTTGCGCCGTACCCAGCCCGTAGGGGCCATGCGACGGAGTCGGCCCGCCGTAGCGCCCCCGGCGATTGCGCGTGTTCATGGGACCGTCCGCTTCATCTGGAGGAAGATCATCCGCGCGACCCGCCCGAGAACGTCACGACCGGCCCCTCGCTCACGCCACCGGTGCTGCCGGTGATGCGGGCGCTGGCGGGGAGCTCGCGAGCTGCCGCTGCCCGCTGGTCGGCGCTTCTGGCCACCTGCTCGCGCCGACGAGGGGTTCCCCGCAACGTCGGATTGCGCCATGCGGAGGCCCCTTCTGTCCCGGTGATGGTGGCCGAACGATCCCAGGCATCGCCGGTGATGGCAAAGCCCTCCTCGCGCCCCTCTCCCGTGACGGCCGCCTCGCGAGCGGGCACCTGCTGTTCGGCGTCCGAGCCGGCGTGATAGCGAAACTCTGGCGTACCCGAGACAAGACCGAGGGCGAGGTCGAGTGGCCCCGTGATCCGAGCCGTACCGCGCTGGTAGCCGGTGCCGGTGACGCGCGCCCGCGCCCGTTCACGCGCAGCACGTGCTGGCGTGGTGATGCTGAACGTCGCCCCCCACGCGCTCACGCCGCGCTCGGCATCGCCAGAGGGCCCACGCTGGTACGGAGTCCCGCTCACGGTGACGGAACGGCCACGCTCGTCCCCCGTCACACGATCGCTCCCACTGACACGCGTTCCCGAGATCGCGATCGACGATCCACCAGGAGCGCCCTGGCGAACCGGATCGGTCGCGCAGACGGCCTCGTACTGGCCTGGTCCCACGTAGGGCGTGCCGGTCACGTCCTCGCACTGCCCGGCCTCGTCACCGGTGACCCGCGGGTCGTGCTCGACGCTGGTTCCGGTCACGACTTCCCCGCGCCAGGTCCGCATCACACTCACCTTGTGCGGACCAGGTGCCGGTTGCCGATTGCACGCCTGGTACTTGGCCAAGCTGTCCTCGTACTCCGTCCCCGTCACCTCGACGCACGCCCCGCGATCGGCCCCGGTGATGGTGGGATCGGGCGTCACGATGGTTCCGGTGACCGGCCGACCCCGCACCGTGCTCATGACGCTCACCTTGTGCGGCACCGACGAACCATTGCGGGACTCGCCTCGAATCCACTCAGGGTGCTGGTACTGGCTGCCCGTCACGCGCTGGCGCCGGCCGACGTCGTCACCGGTGACCGCAGCTGGACGATCGACCACGACGCCCGTGACACGCTGGCCCTGGACCGTCTCGCCCACCGTCACCTTGGCTGGCGCCGGCTCGGGGACGACGCCACACGCCTCCTCGACCGCGTTCGCCTCCAGGTAGTCCACGCCGGTGACACGCCGGCACGCACCTGCCTCGGAGCCCGTCACGCTGGGGCTCGGCGCGAGGGAGGTGCCGCTCACGCGGCGCCCTGCCGCCGTGCGTCCGACGCTGACCTTGGCCGGGGGCGCCTCCGGGACCTCGTCGCAGCGCTCCTCGAACTGCTCGATGCCCACGTACTGTGTGCCGCTGATCACCCGGCAGCTGCCCGCATCCGCACCCGTCATGGTCGCCGTGAGCTCGACCTGCGTACCGGTCACCCTGGTGCCGGCAAGGGTCGTGCCCTCTTCCACCTTGGGCGCCACCGTGTCGCGACGGCGCATCCGGCCCGTCGGACGGCACGCCGCCAGATCGCCTCGCCCCTGCACGCACAGGAGCTGGCGACGCACCTTGGCGGCCTCACGGCCGCGCAGGCCACGCAGCGCATCATCCACCGAGACATACCCGCGCACCGAGACCGAGAGTTCACTTGACGTCGCGACCGCGGAGACGGGCGGCTCGAGGTGGTCGCACCCGCACGAGCCACCCTCGGTGGTCGTCGGCCGCGCCTCGACCGGGTCAGTCGCCATCGGTGCGACCCGAAGCGAACGATCGTCTGCGTCGTGCCTCGGCGACGTTCGTGCGTTCGCGCGACGAAGCGCTTGCTCACGCCGACGCTGCTGCGCCAACGCGCGGCCAGAACGCACCGCCCCGCCGGCTGTGGACGACTCGCTCACTCGGGGCCCTCCCTTCGTCACCACCACGACCTCGACCTACTTGGCGACTCGCTCGCGTCGCTCGCGCGCACCGTCGCCATCTCCTTGCTTCGCATGCCTCAGCCTCACGGCCCCACCGCGCGACCTCGCGCGAACCGCGAGGTCGCGCTGGTCCCGGCGTCGAGGAGCGCCAGCCGCTCAGGACCCCTGGCCTCGGTACACCACGAACGCGATGCCCTGGCTCTGGGTGTAGTTGTCGTAGCCCACGAGCCGCACGAGGTGATCGGGGTAGGCACGGCGGCACTCCTCGAGCTCGGCGAGCACCACCTCCGCCGACTGCTCGCCGAACATCGGCAGCTTCCACATGTACCAGAAGCGCTCCATCGAGCGATGGGGCTCGACGTGCTCCACGCTCGGGTTCCAGCCCTTCGAGATCAGGTACAGCACCTGCTTGCGAATCTGCTCCGGGGTCATCTGGGGCAGGTACGAGAACAGCTCGTAGCGCCGTGACGTGCGATACTCCTGAACGTCAGCCATGTGTGCTCCTTAGGTCCAGGTGGCGCACGCTGCGCCACCTCGTCGAACCACGCTCGCTCAGCGATGCACGCTGTCGAGCTTGTCCACCGTGTCGAACTCGAACTTGATCTCTTTCCAGGTCTCCATCGCCACACGGAGCTCCGGACTGTGCTTGGCCGCGTTCTGGAGAATGTCCTTCCCCTCCCGTTCGACGTCACGGCCCTCGTTGCGCGCCTGGACGCACGCCTCGAGTGCGACCCGGTTCGCGGTCGCGCCGGGTGCGTTCCCCCATGGGTGACCCAGGGTGCCGCCACCGAACTGGAAGACCGCGTCATCGCCGAAGATGGTGAGCAACGACGGCATGTGCCACACGTGGATACCGCCCGAGGCGACGGCGAAGACGCCCGGCATCGAGCCCCAGTCCTGATCGAAGAAGATGCCGCGGCTACGGTCCTCGGGGATGTAGGACTCGCGGAGGAGGTCCACCCATCCCTGCGTCGCCGCTCGGTCGCCCTCGAGCTTGCCGACCACCGTTCCGGTGTGCAGGTGGTCACCGCCCGAGAGACGCAAGGCCTTGGCCAGCACACGGAAGTGGATGCCGTGGTACGGATTGCGGTCGATCACGGCATGCATGGCCCGGTGGATGTGGAGCAGCATGCCGTTGCGCCGGCACCAGCGCGCGAGCCCCGTGTTGGCCGTGAAACCACCCGTCAAGAAGTCGTGCATGATGATGGGCATGCCGAGTTCCTTGGCGAACTCTGCGCGTTCGTACATCTCCTCTGGCGAGGGTGCCGTGACGTTCAGGTAGTGGCCCTTGCGCTCGCCCGTCTCCGCCTCGGCCTGATGGATGGCCTCGGCGACGAAGAGGAACCGGTCGCGCCAGCGCATGAACGGCTGGGAGTTGACGTTCTCGTCGTCCTTGGTAAAGTCGAGACCACCGCGCAGCACTTCGTAGACGGCACGCCCGTAGTTCTTGGCCGACAGGCCGAGCTTCGGCTTGATGGTGCAGCCGAGCAGCGGCCGGCCGTACTTGTTCATCTTGTCGCGCTCGACCTGGATCCCGTGGGGTGGCCCGTTGCAGGTGTTGACGAAGGCCAAGGGGAAGCGCACGTCCTCGAGGCGCAGCGATCGCACCGCCTTGAAGCCGAACACGTTCCCGACCAGCGATGTGAAGACGTTGACGACCGAGCCCTCTTCGAAGAGGTCGATCGGGTAGGCGACGAACGCGTAGAACGCCGTGTCGTCCCCGGGCACGTCCTCGATCCGGTAGGCGCGGCCCTTGTAGTAATCGAGGTCCGTGAGCAGGTCGGTCCAGACCGTGGTCCAGGTACCGGTGGATGACTCGGCGGCGACCGCCGCAGCTGCCTCCTCCCGGTCGACACCAGGCTGCGGTACGATCTTGAACACCGCGAGCAGGTCGGAGTCCAAGGGCACGTAGTCCGGCGCCCAGTACGTCTTACGGTACTCCTTGACGCCAGCCTCGTAGCGATTGCCAGCCATCCTCTTTCCTCTCTCGTGTCGGTACGCCTCTCGTGCGCTCGCTCGTCATGGCTCGGAGCGGCCGTCGACCAACGCCCCGCTGTTTTCCGCGGCCTCGCACCCTCTGGTGGTCGACGCGGTCATGCTCGAATGAGCGGCGTGTTCCTCACATCCCCAACGCGATGGGCACCACGGTAGCGGTACGGGTGACGGTTTCCCTAAACCGAATCATCGAGCTTTTCGTGATTTGGTTAAATCAGTACTTACGTGTTCTTGAGCCGCACCCGCGACGCACGACCGCCCGTGTCCCCTCCATGGAAGGCGGCACGGGCGGCAAGCTGCAGGCCTCGCGCGGGGCGCGATGGCCGGGCGTCTAGGCGTCGCGCGACGAGAGGAGCGACCCTGCGACGACGACGGCGATCACGGCGTAGCCCGCCACGACGGCGAGGCCGACCCACGCGGACAAGCTGTTCGCGACGAGCTGCGAGGACATCATGACCTGGGCTGCTTGGAACGGCAGGAACTTTTCGATGTCGGTGGAGTACGGCGACGGGAGCGCGGTCACGAGCAAGGGCAGCACCAGGTACTCGCCCACGAAGGTGGTGATCGCCCCAGCAGTACGACGGATCATGACACCGATGGCGAGCGCAAGGACACCCACGATCGCGACGAGAAGCCCGGTGCCCAGGACGGCCCGCATCGCCGTCGCGTTCGTGAGGCTGGTCGTCGGGACGACTCCGTGCATGACGGCCTGGCCCACGAGGAAGCTCGCCACGGACACTACTTCGGAGGCAACGAGCGCGATCACGAAGTAGACGAGTACCTTGGCCAGCAGCACGTGCCAGCGCTTGGGGACCGCGGCGAACGTCTGGCTGATCGTCCCGCTCGCGACCTCAGCGCTGAAGACCAAGACGCCGAGGACACCGATGGCGATCTGCGCGATGAGCATCCCGCCGAGCGAGCGCGCGACCGGATCGAAGCCGGGGCCGATGCGGTGGTGCGACACGGCTGCGTGCACGGCGAGCGCGCCGAGCGCCGAGATCCCGACCCCGAGCACCACCATGAACACCAGCGTGAGCACCGTCGAGCGCACGCTCTTGATCTTGATCCACTCGGCGGCGAGCAGCGCCCGAACGTCGGGCCGAGCGTGCTCGGACTACGGTCGACCGTCGTCGTCATCGTGAGGCTCCTTCGTGAACCGTGGCCGGCTGGCCGCGAAAGCTCGTGTCCTCGCCCGTAAGAGCGAAGAACGCCTCCTCCAGCGAGGCACTCTGGGGCGACAGTTCATGGAGACAGATCCCGTGCTCGAAGGCGATCTCGCCGATCTCGGCTGCCACGAGGCCGGACGGTGAGACTCCCGTCGTCGCCGACGACCACGACCCCGCCGCGCTCGCGCAGGGTCGACGCGAGCGCATCTGGGCTCGGTGTGCGTACGAGCGTTCTCGCGGACGAACTCGATGCGATGAACGCTGCCATCGCGGTGTCGGCAAGGAGCTTGCCACGGCCGATGACGATGACATGGTCGGCCGTCTGAGCCATCTCGGACATGAGGTGACTCGAGACGAACACCGTTCGACCTTCAGCAGCAAGTCCCCGCAGTAAGGTCCGGATCCACACAATCCCCTCGGGATCGAGTCCGTTCACGGGCTCGTCGAGGATGAGCACTTCGGGATCACCGAGGAGCGCAGCCGCGACGCCGAGACGCTGCCCATGCCGAGCGAGAAGGTGCCGGCCCGTCGGGAAGCGACGTCGGTGAGTCCGGTGATCTCGAGCACCTCGTTGACCCCGTGGGCGGGCAAGCCATTGGAGGCCGCGAGCCACCCAAGATGCGCTCTGGCGCTGCGCCCCGGATGGAACGACCTCGCCTCGAGCAACGCACCGACCTGCCGCAGTGGCGCGGCAAGCTCGGCGTAGGGGACGCCCTTGATGAGAGCGGACCCCGCACTGGGCCTTTCGAGGCCCATGATCATGTGCATCGTGGTCGACTTGCCCGCGCCGTTCGGGCCGAGGAATCCGGTCACGCGCCCGGGCGGCACCTCGAACGACAATCCGTCGACCGCGGTCACCTCTCCGAAGCGCTTGGTGGGTCCCGTCACCGTGATCACCGTCGAGTCCCTTCCCGTGAGTTCTCGCGTCAGCTCACGCGAGGAAGCAGCCCCGTGGAGCGTCTGAGCAGGTCCCCGAGATCGGCCGAGTCACGCAAACCGAAGCGATGGCATCCTCACAAGATCACGTCGAGGAGCACCACCCGCTCGGGGTCGCGGACTCTCGAGTACCGAAGTACGGTCCCGACCACGTCGCGACGATGCTCGAGGCGGGCCGCGAGCTGTTCGGTCGCCTCCACGAGGGCGCGTGCTCGCTCAGCGTGACGCGCCGGCATCGCGCTGGAAGGACGCGCACGATCGAACGGCGTCTCGAGCACCCGGCCCGCCTCGAGGCTCGCCGAGACGCGCGCGAGGTGCTCCGCGTACGCGTCCAGGTACTCCTCCCACGGATCGCGCTCACTCATGCGAGACCTCCATCGCAGCGTGTCGCCACGCCGCGATGAGCGGCTCGAGCACCGAGCGGGCCTCCTCGTAGGGAGCCGGATCTTTGTCCACATTGGCTCGGACGAGTCGCTCCAGCGCCCACGTGTACAAGGTCGCGATCGTCGCGGCGTGCTCCCACACGTCCTCGCGAAGCGCCCCTCGCAACAACGCCAACGCTGCCTGGGCAGCCTTGGCGTTGACGTGGATCGCCTCGAGGTCACGCACCCGAAAGGCGTCACCGAGGGCCACCAGATTCGCTTCCAGGCGGTCCAACAGGATGAGCAGGCGCTGGGCCGGCGTCGCGGTTTCCACCGCGTTCTCGACGTAGGCGCGTTGAGCCAGTGAAGGCACCCGGTCTCCCTCCTTGGTCGTCGTCGACAGCACCCGTCCGGCGGGCGCTACGGCAGCTGTGCAATCTGCCCGGCGAGCTCCGAGCCCACGCTCTGGAGCGAGCCGAGCTGTGACTCCATCGCGGAGTACTCCTGCTCGAGCATCTTCTGCTCGTTCTGGATCATCGGCGTATAGCCGTTGTACTGTTGCTGCAGCATCGAGATCTGTTGCTGGATACCGCTCATGCGCGCCTCGAGGCTCCCGGTCACGGGTGCTGTGGCGCCGTTGGCGATGAGGGCGAGCTGGCCCGAGATCCCTGGCGAATACACGAACGAGCCAATGGTCGTCGCACTCGTGATCCCGCTCGCACTCACCTGCAGCGACAAGCCGGCGAGCGTGGGGTCCGTCGTCGGCGCGGCGAGGACCTGACCGTTCCCGGTCGCCGCCACACCATTGATCGTCCCGGCGACGTTCAAGCCGGTGAACGACTCCGGCGTGTTCGCGCTCGTTGCGAGCCCGGTCTGCCCAGATCCCGTCGCCGTCGTCGTCACCGTGAAGTCGCCCTGGGTCCCGTACGCACTCGCGGTGAGCACGATCTGCGAACCCGACGACGAGCTCACCACGGAGGCCTGCATCCCCATGCCTGCCTGGGCGAACGCGGCATTGAGGCCCTGGGCGATGGCGCTGAGCGACTCGCCCGCGCTCGCTGCGTACTGCACCGACTGCGAACCCTGGGCGACGGTGAGCGTCTCGGCGTTGGTGATCGTTCCGCTCGCGAGCACGGACCCGCTGTCCGTCGCCTGGGTGGCCGACTGGCTCACCACGACCTGGTAGGAGCCCGCTTGCGTGCCATCACCCGCGTAGACCAGACTGACGTCGCCTGCGTAGGTCGAACTCGATGGGTTGAAGGTGCCCGACTGGGCGAATAGTGACGTGACGGCGGTCGGGTTCTGGTCGTAGAGCTGGGCGAAGGTTTGCGCGTCGAAGCTGATGGTACCGTTCTTGTTCAGCGTGATGCCGGCTTGGGCGGCGGTGATGCCCCCCTCGCCGAGGGTCTGAGCGATGACACCGAGCACCTGGCTCGTGATCCCGTTCAGCGTCGAGTCGCCCATCAGCGGTCCGCCGGTGTTGGTCTGCTCGTTGTAGCCCGCGTACGTGTTGATGTCGCTGAGCACCTGGTTTGCGGCGTTGACGAGCGACTGGATGGACGAGGCGAGCGTCTTGCCGTCGGGGGTGACGCTCACGGTGACCGGCGCCGAGCCGGGAGGCTGCGCCGACACCAAGTTGAGCGTGACTCCGGGCAACACGCCCTGGACCTGGTTCGTCTGAGAACTCACCAGGTAACCACTCTGGCCACCGATCTGGACCTGGGCATTCTGTGCCGCTGCAATGGTCGTGAAGCTACCGAGGGCACTCTGGAAGGGCGCCTGTTCGACGGTGATGGCCGATGCGGTGCCCGTTTGGTTCGAGACCAGCTGGAGCACGTAGGTACCACTCGAGACTTGGACCGCTGATGCCGTCACACCGGCGCCAGCGGCATTGATGTTGCTCACCACCTGCGAGAGCGACCCGTTGCCGGCCGCCACCTCGGTAGCGGTGAAGCTGCCCTGGCTGAGGCCGAACGATCCGATACCGATCGTGATCGACCCCCCGGTGCCGTCGGCAAGGCTGACCGTCTGACCCGCTTGGACGTTGTTCACGGCGGTGACGGTGCCATCGAGTGTGACCGACCCCGCGGTCCCGACGGACGCACTCGCTTGGGCCGCGAGTCCCAACGTCGACAGTGCGGTACCACCGGTGATCTGGAGCGATGCACTCGAACCGAGCAGCGTCGTGCCGAGTTCGAGCTGGCCCTGGGCGTTCACCTGCGCCTGCAGCAAGGGGGTTCCCGAGACCGAACTCGCCTGCGAGATCGCGGCGGCGAGCTGAGCTGGCGTGTAGGTCCCCGAGGCGATGGTGAACGTCTCGGCGGTGCCGTTGACGGTAGCGGCGATGGTGTCGTTGGACGAGCCGATGGTGATCGACGAGGCAAGAGGGGACGTCCCCGTCGCGGTGGCGCCCGAGAGCGCGCTCGTCACGGAGAAGGAGTGCGTCCCGACCTGGAGCGAGGAGCCAGCAAGCGAGGTGACGCCGGCGCCCGCTGCGCTCGAGGAGAGGAGGAAGTTCCCGGAGGCGACCTGAGACGACAGCGACGACACGGTGCCGCTGGAGGCGAGGATGTTGGCCTGGGCGAGTTGGTTAACGTTGAACGTCAAGGACGACGGGATGGCGCCTTGACCTGCGGTTGCTGTGGCCACGGCAGCGTCGGAGGTACTCGCGCTCATCGAGGAGAGCTGTGACGGCTGGAGCAGAGCGTTCGCTTGGGTCTGGAGCGAACTGAGGTCCGAGACGATGGTCTGGTAGTCCGACAGGTTCGTCTGGAGCGACTGGATCTGCTTGGCGAGATCGACCTGGGGTTGCTCGTAGGCGGCCATGAGCGCCTGGATGATCGCCTGGGTGTTGATACCGGAGAACAGGCTGGAGAACGTGATCGGGGGACCGCCCGGGTCGGAGTAGGTCGAGACGTTGGAGCCACTCGACGTCGACGACGTCGAGCTCGTCGATGAGGTTGGCAGGATCGACGACATGGGGCCTCCTTCGGAGTCCTGATCGCACGATCACGGGCCCAGGCCCCGACGGCCTGGGCCCGTGACGAACGACCGGGGATGATCGGATGTGCTACGGGAGGAGCTTGAGGATGAGCTGCGGCAGCGCCTGTGCCTGCGACAGCATCGCGACGCCGGCCTGCATGAGGACCTGCTGCGACGAGAACGCGGTCATCGCTTGCGCCATGTTGGTGTCGACCAGCGTGGAGTTCGCCGACTGCACGTTCTGCTGAGCGACCGTGTCGTTCGCGATGATCGCTTGGACCTGGTTCTGCGCAGCACCGACCACCGCCTCGGCACTCGCCACCGCGAGGATGGCCGACTGCACCGCAGCCATGGCGCTGATCGCCGCCGACACCGTGCCGATCGACACCGTCGAGGACGCGATCCCGAGCGAGGTGGTGTTCAAGGTCGCGATGGTGACCGAGACCTGGTCGACCGAGCTCGCGTAGGCCCCGATCTGGAACACCTCGTTCGAGTAGCTCCCGTTCAGGAGGTTCGTGCCACCGAAGCTCGTGGAGTTCGCAATCTGGTCGAGCTGGCTCTGGAGTGCCGCGAACTCCTGCTGATCCGCGCTCAGCGAGTTGGAGTTGTTCGCGCCGCCGTTCGCAGCCTGCGTGGCCAGCTGGTTCATGGTCTGCAGGATCGAGATCTGCTGGTTCATCGCACCAGAGGCGATCTGCAGCACGCTGATGGCGTCCTGGCCATTGTTGATCGCGACACCGAGGCCGTTCGCTTGGGTCTGCAGCCCCTGCGAGATCACGTAGCCCGCAGCGTTGTCCGCAGCCGTCTGGATCTGCAGACCTGACGACAGCTGATTGATCGTGGTCTGCATCTGGTTCGACGTCGCATTCAGGTTGTTGTAGGCCTGAATCGCCGAGAGGTTCGTGTTGACCGAGAGGGACATGGATCCTCCTTGAATGCCCGCTGTCCATAGACGCTCCACGGTGGTTCCGTGATGCGCATTCAAGGCATCGACGACGAGGATCTCGAACTTGAGTAGCTTCTCTGAGCGCTCGCGAGGATTGCTCAGCCGACCAGGCCGCGCTCGATGACGAGCTCAGCGAGCTGGACCGCGTTCAGCGCGGCACCCTTGCGCAGGTTGTCTCCCGCGACGAAGAACGCGACGCCGTTGTCGACGACGTCGCTGGCGCGCACCCGACCCACGAGCACCTCGTCGCGACCTGCCGCGTCGAGCGGCGTCGGGAGGTCCGCGAGCTGGAGCCCTGGAGCCGCCTCGAGGGCAGCACGCACCGCGGCAAGGTCGACGGGCCGCTCGCACTCGGCGACCACGCTCACTGCGTGCCCGGTAAAGACCGGCACGCGCACGCAGGTCGCGCCCACGCGCAGGTCCTCCATGCCGAGGATCTTGCGGCTCTCGTTGACGAACTTGCGCTCCTCGGTCGTGTCGTCGCCCACCAACGACCCCGCGAGGGGTACGACGTTGGCCCCGAGGGGTGCGGGGAAGACCGCTGGCGTCCCGAAGTCGACGGCCTTCCCGTCGAAGGTGAGCGCCTCGAGGCCGGGGCGCGACAGCTGTGCGGCGAGTTCGGCCACCCCCGTGCGCCCGGCACCCGAAGCCGCCTGGTAGGTGGACGCGATGACGCGCCGAAGGCCCGCGACGCGACGGATCGCCGCGAGCGCCCCGACCGCGACCATCGTCGTGCAGTTCGGGTTCGCCACGATCCGCTTCGGCATCGCCTCGATCGCCTCGGGATTCACCTCGGCCACCACGAGCGGTACCGCTGGGTCCATACGAAATGCCGAGGAGTTGTCGACGACCACGCACCCGCTCGCAGCGAAGCGCGGCGCGTAGCGCTCGGCCGCGGAAGCCCCGATCGAGAACAACGCCACGTCCAGGCCGCTCGGGTCCGCCGTCGCAACGTCCTCGACCTCGACCGAGGTGCCATCGAAGTCGAGCTGCGTCCCTGCCGACCGAGACGAGGCGAAGAACCGCACGGACGCAATCGGCAGACCGCGCTCGAGCACGATCCGACGCATCACCGACCCGACCTGGCCCGTCGCGCCGACCACCCCGAGGGCGAGCCCGTTCATTGGTGCACCTCACGATCGAGTTCGAAGGCCTCGTGCAACGCCTGGACCGCGTCCTCGAGTACCTCGGCCCGCACCACGCAGGAGATCCTGATGGCCGACGTCGAGATCATCTCGATGTTGATCCCCTTCTCGGCGAGGGTCTCGAACATGCGGGCCGTCACCCCAGGGTGTGTCTTCATGCCGGCTCCGACCAGCGAGACGCGCCCGATCCCTTCATCGAGGATGACGTCGACGGCGCCCACCTCTGCGGCAGCAGCACGGGTCGCCTCGAGTGCGCGAGCGCGATCGGCCTTCGGGGCGGTGAACGAGATATCGGTGTGCCCCTGGAGCGAGACGTTCTGGACGATCATGTCGACGTTGACGCCTTGCTCCGCAACGTGGCGGAACAGACGGGCGGCAACCCCGGGGTGATCCGGGACACCGACCACGGTCACCTTGACCTCGCTCGCGTCGTGCGCGATGGCGGACACCACGGCCTGTTCCATCGATGGCTCCTCCTCCACAACCCACGTCCCCGGCTCCCACGTGAAGCTCGACCGAACGTGGAGCGGGACCCGGAAGTTCCGCGCGGCCTCCACCGAGCGCAACGCCAGGACCCGCCCTCCCGAGGCCGCGAGCTCGAGCATCTCCTCGAACGAGATCCGGGGAATCTTGCGCGCGCGCGGAACCACCCGCGGATCGGCGGTGAACACGCCCGAGACGTCGGTGTAGATCTCGCAGACGTCGGCGTCGAGCCGAGCCGCGAGCGCCACCGCGGTCGTGTCCGAACCACCCCTGCCCAAGGTCGTGACGTCGCGCTCCGTCGAGACGCCCTGGAATCCCGCGACGACCGGCACGATGTGGGACTCGATGGCCTCGAGGAGACGATGGGGGCGGATCTCGAGGATCTTCGCGCGCGTGTGGTCGGTGTCAGTGATGATGCCGGCTTGGGAGCCGGTGAACGACTCGGCCTCCACGCCGAGGTCGCTCAGGGCCATGGCGACGAGGGCCGCGGAGATCCGCTCACCGGCGGTCAGGAGCATGTCCATCTCGCGCGCGGGCGCAGGGCCGTCCGTCGCCTCGTGCGCGAGCCGAATGAGGTCGTCGGTCGTCTTGCCCATCGCCGAGACGACCACGACGACCTTGTTCCCTCGGTGTACCGTCCGCGCGACATGGTCTGCGACCCCGCGTATGCGATCGACATCGCCAACGGAGGTTCCGCCAAACTTCTGGACGAGCAGGGCCACGGGCACCCAAGGCTAGCGGCTCGTGACTCCACCTCCGCCTGAAGGCGGGGGCTTCGGGTGCGCTGTTCACGCACCTGTGGCTCCTACCGCAGGAGGAACCTTCGCGGAAACGCCTGCCGCCGTGCGGCGGCGACTCGGGCCAGAAGCCCTGCCCGCGCTGTCCACCGTGCGCCCCACGGCAATACCACCACCAACGAGGGCGATGGCCCGATCAAGGATGTTCCGTGCGGCCACCGCGTCCGCATGTGCGGTATGACCACACTGCACGCATGCGAACGATCTCCCGCACCCTGGCCTGCTCGCTGGGTCTCGGACCCCGCATGCAGGACAGGTCTGGCTCGTGCCTGCCGGTGGCACCGCCACGAGCAGGGAGCCGTACTTCGGGCACTTGTAGTCCAGTTGCCGACGCCGCTCGCCAGGAGCTATGTCCAAGATGGACCGGTTGAGTCCGGCTTTCTGACGGACTCTGGTGCCGGGAGCCTCGACCGTGCCCTTGGCCGAGCTCGTCATGTGGGTCACCCGCAAGTCCTCGATGGCGACGAGGCTGTGGTTCTTGGCCAAGTCGCTCGTGAGCTTGTGGGTGAAGTCCTGGCGTCTCCGGGCTTGGCGAGCCCGGAGACGTGCGATCTCACGGATCGTCCGACGGAGTCGGTTCGAGTACCGGCCTCCGTTGTGACGCTTCGCGTAGGTGAGCTGGCGAGCCTTACGCCGTTCCAGGCCACGGAGCCGACGCTCTTCGCCTGGGGTGAGCGTCGGGGGCATGATCCTCGGGGCAGACTCGCCAGCGACGTAGGCGGCGCAGGCAATACCGAAGTCCACGCCCACCGTGGGTCCGTCGTTCACGGGCGCGCGGTGGGTCGTGGCGAGGACGGTGAAGTTCACCTGCCACACGCCACCGAGCAGCGGAACGTGGCCGAGGCAAGCTCACCATCGAGTGAGCGCGAGCGTCGGAACCGGACCCACCCCAGCTTGGGGAGGCGCACTTCGGACCATTTTCGGTTGAGGTGGCGGATCTGGAGATCGGAGGCCGAGGGCCGGAAGCGGAGTTGGCCGCGCCTCTCGAAGGCTGGCTTACGGGCGCGTCCTTGCCACCAGTTCTGGTGTGCCCGATCCACGTCACGAAGTGCTTGTTGGAGAAGGTGTGCCGGTGGCTCGGCCACCCACTCGACGCACGAGCGCAGTTCAGCCAGCTCGTGACATTGTTCGCGGTACGTCACCTGCGCCCTCGCTCTTGACCACGCCAGTTGCCGATGCTCGATGGCGAGGTTGTGAATGGCACGGCGAGTATGTGCCCAGGTGGTCATTCTGGCTGCCTGGTGCGGGCTCGGGGAGAGCCGGTAGCTCCGACCGACGTACTCGCCCACGTCACCAACGCTCGTCAGCGTCATACCTGCAAGGAGGGGCTGTTCGAGGTAGTGCCACTACGTCGAGTAACAGCGCCGACCAGCATGAGAGCGCCGCTTACCTCCCGCCTCGAGGCGGGAGCACGCGCGGCGCGTTGTGGTCGCGCCAGTCCCGAGGCCTTGGCGACTAGCCTTGCCGAGGTGCCAAGCGCCAAGCGAGCCCGTATTCGGGCCAACCAAGAGCGACTGCGCGCCGAGCGCGCAGCCCGTCAGCGTCGCACCCGCCTCATCCGACGAGGAGTCATCGTCCTCGTCATCCTCGTCGCCCTCCTCGCGCTGATCTACGAGCTCACGCGCCCGACCGCAAAGCCCGCCAAGGGCCTCCTCGCCAACGGCTGTCCCAACCCGAACGGGTCCGCACCCAAGCGAACGCACTTTGGCGCCTACCCCAAGGAGTGCCTCGTCGCAGGGGATACCTACACCGCCACCGTCGACACGACCGCCGGCACGTTCACCTTCCGACTCGAGCCGAACCTGGGCCCCAAGAGCGCCAACGCCTTCTACGTCCTCAGCCTGTATCACTTCTACGACGGGACGACCTTCTTCCGAGTGATTCCGGGCTTCGTCATCCAAGGTGGCAGCCCGACGAACACCGACACCGGATCACCGGGCTTCGCCTACGCCGACAAGAACCCTCCTGCCGGCTCGTACCGCTTCGGCACGCTCGCCATGGCGAACTCCGGGGCGCCAGGGACGAACGGCTCGCAGTTCTTCATCGTGTCGGGTCCCGCAGGCGAGCAGCTCCCCCCTGACTACTCGGTCTTCGGCCAGGTGACGAGCGGCCTCAACGTCATCACCACCATCAACGACGCCGGCTCGGCCCAGAACAACGGCATCCCCCCGAAGCACACCTACCGGATCGTGTCGATCCACTGGCACATCGCGAGCTCGTAGTCCACCCGAGCGTGTGGCACGTGCCGCACGTCGTGCGGTGAGCACGAAGAAAGGAGCCCCCGTGGCGTTCGGACGTCGTGACCGTTCGTACCCTTGTCCCGAGCCCGACGGCTCGAGCCCGAAGACACAGCGGTTCGATGCGCCGCCGAGCTTCTGCCTCGCCGACGGTGCATCCTACGAGGCGCTCATGGTGACGAGCGAAGGCGAGCTCCGCTTCGAGCTCTTCGCCGACCGCGCGCCGACGACGGTCAACAGCTTCGTCTTCCTCGCCCGCTACCACTACTTCGACGGGATCGGGTTCCACCGCATCATCCCCGGCTTCGTCGTCCAAGGTGGCGATCCCACCGGGTCCGGCGCGGGTGGGCCTGGTTACCGCTTCCGCGACGAGCTCCCGCCAGCGGGCGCCTACCAGATCGGCTCGCTCGCCATGGCGAACGCCGGTCCGAACACGAATGGCTCGCAGTTCTTCATCGTCTCCGGACCCTCGGGTGTCGCACTGCCGCCCGCCTACAGCCTCTTCGGTCAGATGACCGACGGTTCGCAGACGCTCGCACGCCTCGACGCGCTCGGCACTCCCGAGGGTCGGCCACAGCGCGTCCCGGTCATCGAGCACGTCACGATCATCGAACATCCACGTAGCTGACCGCGTCCTCCCAGAGCGCGCGCACGACGTTCAGCTCGTGCTCGTCGATCGAGGCCTGAGCGGCAGCCTCGGCGAGCCCGAGCGCAGCCAAGGCGCGCGAGCGCACCGCGTCCGGGTCGCTGAGCGCCTCGGCGAGAACCTCGACGAAGGCGTCGGGATCGATCTCGAACCACTCGGCTCCTCGGAAGACCCCGCTATCGGCGTAGCCAGACGCGGGATCGACGTGCGCAGGCTCGTAGCGACCGGGAACGAGCCATTGCGACGCATCGACCACGTCACGGTGACCGCCGTCGGCCGGCGCGATGACGGCGCACCCGTAGCTCATCGCCTCGAGGAAGGGGAGGCCGAAGCCTTCGCCACGCGTCGGCATGCAGTAGAGGTCGGCATCGAGATAGAGCTGGCGCAGCGCCGCAGGCGCCAGGTCGTCGGTGACGAGCGAGATCGCCGCCAATTCACCCCGCTCCTCGCTCACGATCCGCTCGAGCCAGCGCGCCGCGCTCTCGGCCTCGATCCGTCGTAGCTTCACGACGAGCGAACCCTGGCCGACACGACCACGAGCCCTGACGAACCCGCGCACCAGGGCCTCGATGTTCTTGCGAGCGCCCCACTCGGCGACCGCCAGGACGCGCCCCGAGGGCTCCCTCGAACCTCGCAGGGCTCGCACTGACGCTGGATCGAGGTCCAGGGCCACCTTCGGCGCCCAGACGCCGACCTGGTCGGGCGCGAGCCCGGCCTCGACGAACACGTCGCGGCTCCAGTGTGAGTAGGTGAGGATGCGGCGATAGCGCGCGAGCGTACGGCGCAGCTCTCGTGGCAGGCCCCTCGCCTCCCACGCGGTACGCGCAACGAGCGCCGTACCCACGAGGCCGCTGGCCAACGAACCAATCGGGAGATCGTGCATGAACACGCGGTCCGACCGCGGCCCCACGAGGGGCTCTGCCCGCACGCCCACGCCCATCGCATTGAGCTCGCCGAGGAGCGCGTCGCTGGCTCGCCGGAATCCACTGTGAGGGTCGGCCACCACGACCACCGCCGGCGCCACCGCTGCCACCCTCCGAGGCGCGATGACGGGCGCATCGGCACGACGACGCAGCACGACGAGCGTGTCGGTGACGAGCGGTGCGAGCGATCGCTCGAGTGCCCCAACAGTGGCAAAACCGGCCTCGGCCGCCATCGCGGCGATCGTCATCGCCGGATACGGGCGCACGTGCGTCGGATCCAGCCAGAACGTCTGCTGCATGACTCCCTCTGCCTGCGGATCCGGGGTCTGGATCACCACGACGCCACCCGTGCGAACGACACGAGCGAGCTCGGCGAGCAACGTGACGACCTCCTGGGGCGCGAAGTGCTCGACGAGGTGGCCCACGAAGGCTCCGCCGAAGCTCCCCGTCTCCAAGGTGCCGAGCACCTCGAGCGCATCGCCCTCGAGGACGTCGAACCCACTCGCACGCAGGTGCTCCACTCTCGCTGGATCGAGTTCGATCCCAAGTGCACGAACCCCGAGCGACCGGAGCTGACCGAGCATCGCGCCATGGCCGCTCCCGACGTCGAGGACGCGACCGCCTCCGATCGCAAGCAGTGGAGCGAGGTAGCGCGCGACACGCGTCACGATGGCGAGGTCGCCTTCGCCGGCGTGCCACGACGACCGTGCTTCGGCCCGAGCGGGGATCGGCGCGCGATGGCGCGCACCCCACCACACGTCCGGGCGAGTGGCCGCGAGCCCCTCCAGTCTCGCTCGCACCGCCTCGGCGCCTGGGGTCACCGCAGCGAGCTCGCGGGCGCCGTGGAGGTCACCCAGCTCGACGAGCGCACCGATCGCCTGCGGACCACCCCGTGTCGCACGGAGGAGGAGTCGAGACGACGCATCGGTGGGTGCCTCGTCGGCGTCCAGCGCCCTCACGACGTCTTCGAGGATGCTTGCGGCGCGATCCCAGCTCCAGGCCCGGGCTCGCTCCTGCCCAGCTCGCGCACGCCCAGCCCGGGCGCCGGGGTCCTCCAGCAGCGCGGCCACAGCGGAGCCGACGTCACAGGGGTCCACCTCGATGGCCCACCGTGGTCCGAGCGCCGGACCGAGGAACTCATCGGCAGGGCCACCGACCATGAGGGGGCGACTCGCGAGCAACACGCCACAGCTCCGGTCGACGAACTCTGGCGCAGGCCCGGCGTCCGGCACGATCGGGACGACCCCGTGAGCCATCGCCTCGAGGATCGGCAGCGCGAACCCCTCGGCACGGTAGGGAGCCGCGAGCACGTCGAAGCGTTGGTAGAGGGCATCGAGCCGCGCCTGCGACAGGCTCGCGCGAATGATCTCCGTCCGAGCGGCGACACGAGGATGGGCGAGCAGCTCGCGCTCGAGCAACGACTGGCCGGCGTAGTAGGTGTCATGACCTGCGACCTTGACGATGAGCTCGATCCGTTGCAGCGTGGCGTCATCGAGGAGGTCGAGACCAGCGATGAGGATGTCGATACCCTTGCGCCAGATGGCGCCGCCCACGTAGCCCACCGTCAGGCGATCACCGTTCGGTTCTGAGGACTCGACGAGGGCAGGTACGACGACGCCGTTCGGAACGACCCAGAGGTGGCGATGATCCGCCCCGCCTTGGAGCCAGGTTTGCTTGGCAAAGAGTGAGGGGACGAGGATGCCATCGAGCTGACCTGCCTCGACGACCCACCTCGCCGGCACCGCGCCAAGCTCGAAGGGTTGGATGACGAAGGCGCGCTCGGCGTCGGGACGCTCGAACGACGGCGGCCACACCTGTCGCACCCAGACGTCGGCGTGGCCGACGCCGAGATCGAAGGGCTCGATGTCGAGCTCACGTGCGCTCGTGCCAGCTCCCCGCAACGATTGGTCCCACGGGCGCACGTACACCGCATGACCACGAGCGCGCAGCGCCTCGGCAAGGCGCAGGTTCACGATGCCGTAGGAGTTGTCGTGGGCCGTTGCCCCCTCGACGAAGATACGCATGCGGGACCTCCCGAGGAGGTCATCGACCGCCCCTCTGGCGGCTTGAGTCAGGACTCGGTGCGGGGCACGCGCACGATCATCGCATCCCCCTGGCCTCCTCCGCCGCACAGGGCGGCCGCGCCGACACCGCCACCACGACGACGGAGCTCGAGCAGGAGCGAGCCGAGGATCCGCGCACCAGAGGCCCCGATGGGGTGGCCGAGCGCGATCGCGCCCCCATTGACGTTGACACGCGCGGGATCGATACCGAGATCGTCCATGGACGCGAGCGCGACCGCGGCGAACGCCTCGTTGATCTCGACGAGGTCCAGTGAGGCCGGGTCGAGGCCGGCGTCGCTCGCGGCAGCACGGATGGCGTTCGAGGGTTGGTGCAGCAACGACGCGTCAGGACCGGCAACCTGCCCATAACCGAGGATCTCTCCGAGAGGGGTCAGGCCCCGTCGCTCTGCCTCCTCGGCCCGCATGACGACGAGCGCGGCAGCGCCGTCGGAGATCTGCGACGCATTACCAGCGGTGATGGTGCCGTCCTCGGCAAAGGCCGGACGCAGACGGGCCAACGTCTCGACCGTGGTCTCGGGACGGATGCCCTCGTCGTCCTCGACCACGTGCACCTCGCCTCGGCGCCCCGCAACCGTGACCGGCACGATCTCGTCGGCGAGACGGCCCTCCTTCGCCGCTCGAGCAGCGAGTTCGTGCGAACGTGCCGCAAAGGCATCCTGGCGATCGCGAGACACCGGATGATCCACCCGGCAGTAGTGTTCGGTCGAGGCACCCATCGCCATGCGATCGAACGCACAGAAGAGCCCGTCGTAGAGCATCGAGTCGATGAGGGCCGCGTCGCCCATGCGCAGCCCGCCTCGCGCGCCGGGGAGCACGTAGGGCGCCCGCGACATGGACTCCATGCCGCCCGCCACCACGACACTGGTGCGTCCTTGGGCGAGGAGGAGATCGGCGAGGAACACTGCGTTCAAGCCCGACAAGCAGACCTTGTTCACCGTGGTGGCGGGAACGGTCATGGGAATGTTGGCGGCCACCGCCGCCTGACGCGCGGTGATCTGGCCTTGGCCCGCCTGGAGCACGTGGCCCATGAAGACATAGTCCACCGAGTCCGGGGCGACTCCCGCTCGCTCGAGCGCGCCCGCGATGGCGCGACCACCGAGCTCCATCGCCGACAGCGACGCCAACGCACCCTGGAGCTTGCCGATCGGTGTGCGAGCGTACGAGACAATGACCGACCTCGACATACGACCTCCTCCAACCTTCCGAGTGCCTGACCTGGTGGCGCCAGCACGAGCACACGGTTGTGACCTCGCGAGTCTAGAACACCGGCGTCGCAGCGTCGAGATGGGCTGCCCACACGCCGAGGTCGCCAGCGGCTAACGTCAGAGCATGCCGTCGTTCCTCACCGAGGCTGTGCTCGCTGGCGCGGATCCCGCCGAGTTGGCGGCGACACCGGTCCCGGACCACTACCGGGCCTGCTACGTCCAGCAGTCCGACATCGAGCGTGTTGCCCACCTCGATCCTGCCGTACGCGACCCCGGCACCACCTTGCACATCGGAGATGTCCCCATGCCCGAGCTCGGGCCGGACGAAGTGCTCGTCGCGGTGATGGCGAGCTCGATCAACTACAACACGATCTGGTCGGCGCTCTTCGAACCGGTGCCGACGTTTCAGTTCCTCGCCCGACTCGGACGCTCACCGCGGCCGCTCGACCAGCGCCACAACCTGCCCTACCACGTGATCGGATCGGACGCTGCCGGTGTCATCGTTCGCACCGGACCCGCGGTACGCCGCTGGCAGATCGGTGACCGTGTGGTCGTGCACTGCAACGCGGTCGACGACCAAGACCCGAGCGCCCACGACGACTCGATGCTCGCCAGCGAGCAGCGCATCTGGGGTTACGAGACCAACTTCGGCGGCTTGGCGGAGTTCACCATCGTGCGAGCCAATCAGCTCATGCCGAAGCCCCGCCATCTCAGCTGGGAAGAGGCGGCCGTCAATCCCCTCACCAACTCGACCGCCTACCGCATGCTCGTCTCGCCCAACGGTGCCCAGATGCGTCAAGGACAGGTGGTGCTGATCTGGGGCGCGACCGGTGGGATCGGCTCCTACGGCGTCCAGTACGTCCTGAACGGCGGAGGCATCCCCGTCGGGGTGGTCTCCTCGCCGCGCAAGGCAGCGCTGCTCCGACGCATGGGCTGCGAGTACGTCATCGATCGTTCCGAGCGGAACTACCAGTTCTGGCGCGACGACGACACGCAGGACGAAACGGAGTGGCGACGCTTCGGCCAAGACATACGTGACCTCGTGGGCGAAGACCCTGACATCGTCTTCGAGCACCCGGGCCGCGCGACCATGGGGGCGTCCGTCTACGTCGCCAAGCGCGGCGGCACGATCGTGACGTGCGCTGCCACGAGCGGACATTGGATCTCCTACGACAACCGCCACCTGTGGATGAAGCTGAAGACCATCAAGGGCAGCCACTTCGCGAACTATCGCGAGGCGTGGGAAGCCAATCGACTCATCGAGCGTGGACGCATCCAACCGGTCCTGTCGGCCACGTACCCGCTCGAGGAGGTCGCCGAAGCGGTTCGCACGGTCCGCCAGAACCGTCACGAAGGCAAGGTCGGGATCCTCTGCCTCTCGCCCACGCCGGGGCTCGGCATCGACGACCCCGAGGCACGCACCGCGATCGGCGAAGACCGCATCGCACTCTTCGCGCGCTTTGCGGCCGAGCAAACGACGGCACCCGAACAGCGCGGAGGCGACGATGGACGAGCCTGAGATCGACCACGTCGGCATCGCGGTCGACGACCTCGACGCGGCGATCGCCCGGTGGGAGGCGCTCGGGGCACGACTCGCCCACCGCGAGCACGTCGACTCCGACGGCATCGAGGAGGTCATGCTCGCGGTCGGGCCGAGCTTCATTCAGCTGGTTGCTCCGACCCGCGAGGACTCGCCGGTCGCTCGCTTTCTCGCCCGTCGAGGGCCCGGCATCCACCACCTCGCCCTCCGAGTGCAATCGTGTCGCGACGCCCTCGAGGAGGCTCGACGTCAGGGCTTCGACCCGATCGACGAGGTACCCCGCCGAGGATCGCGCGGCACGACGGTTGCCTTCGTCCATCCCCGCTCCACCGGTGGCGTCCTGATCGAGTTCGTCGAAGAACCGCCTGCAACCGACTGACTAGCGGCGCGGCCCCGCGTCGTCGAAGGGCCGTCGGCCCTCGAGCGCGCGCGCCAAGGTCAGCTCGTCGACGTACTCCAGCTCGCCGCCGACGGGCACGCCGGTCGCAAGACGCGAGACACCGACGCGCCCGGCCAGCACTCTGGCGAGGTAGGTCGCCGTCGTCTCGCCCTCCACGGTCGGCGAGGTCGCGACCACGACCTCCTCGATCGGCTCGGCCTCGACGCGAGCGATGAGCCGGCCGATGGCGAGATCATCAGGTCCGACGCCGTCCATGGGGCTGATCACGCCGCCGAGGACGTGGTAGGTCCCTCGGAAACGTCGCGCCCGCTCGAAGGCCCACACGTCGCGATCGCCCTCGACGACGAGGACGATGCGCGGATCTCGGGCCGGATCGTCGCAGATCGGGCAGCGCGCCCCCTCTGCGAGCGCCCCGCAGCGGTCACAACGACCGAGCCGCTCGGTCGCGGTGACGAGGACGTCTGCGAGCCGGTGCGCAGCGGCCGGGCCGCGCACGATGAGCGCCAGCGCGATGCGTTGCGCCGACTTCGGACCGATGCCAGGCAATCGACCGAGCTCCTCGATGAGCGCGTCCAGCGTTGGAGGCAGTGAGTTCATGGGAGCCGTCGAGCATCCTCGAAGATGCTGCGGACGTTGGCCTCGATCACCGACTCGCTGAGGTCGCGCACGGGGGTCGCATCGGACGAGGGGGCGTCGGTGAGATCGACGCCGTCCTCGTCGCCTGGATCGCGATCGTCGACGCTCGCAGCGGGCGCCCGGGACGACGTCTGACTCGATCCAGGGTCGACGACGATCTCGGGCGGCTCGGCAAACTCGTCCGGGCCGACGAGCGCGACGATCTCGGCGAGATGGGGGACGAGCCGCTCGGCAACCGTTCGGTTGTCGACCGCCACCACGATGCGCTCGTCTCGGATCGCGAGACGAGCGTGCGCGAGGAGCGGACGCAGGACCCGGGGCGCCTTGGCCATCACGTCGTCGAACCAGCGTGCCTGCAGTCGCTGCCGACGGGCCTCGAGCGACGCGGGCCCAGCGGCTCGCGTTGCTTCGTCAGCGAGCCCGCTCGGCACCGGGGAGCCGTGCGCGTCGGGGGCCGCCGCGGGCTGGTCATCGTCTCCATGAGGGGCCGGGGTGGTCGCGACGGGCTCGGATGGCTCGCCACGGTCGACATCGGCCCGCTGCTGATTCCTCGCGAAGGCAGCACGCACGCGATCGAGCGACGAGGGCCGCTGCTCGGTGGACGCACCAGGATGCTCGTCGCCACCACGCCGAGCATCTTGGAGTCCGCGCGCTGGTGCGCGGGACGCTCGCTCCCGGGTCTCTGGCTGGCTGGTCTCAGGCTCCGCAACGTTTGGCGACGCCGAGTGCCCGGCGGGCTCGGGGCTCGTGGTCCGGGCCGGCAGTGGCTCGCCGGTCGGTGGCTTGGGTCTCGGCATGTGACCGGCTCCTGCGAGGTCGGCCTCGAGCGCGGCCACGCGAGCCTCGAGCGCGCTGAGCCTCGCGTCCGGCGCCAGCGCCTCGGCGAGCCCTGCGAGCACGACCACCTGTGGGTCCAACGCATCGCGCAGGCCCGCCCCCAAGCGTCCGAGGGTCTCGAGCGGCCGCGAGAGCCGAGCGAGCTCCGCCCCTCGCGCACCGGCCAGCGCCTCGGCCACGAACCGTCGACCGAGATCGCCCACGGTGTCGGCGACGAGTTCTGTCGGGTCGATGCCGCCCTCGAAGGCATCGCTCGCGATGCGCACCGCGGACGCGAGGTCACCGTCTGCGATCGCCTGTGCGAGCGCGACGGCGCCGTCGGCCGCGTCGTTCACCACGCCTCCGAGCGCGAGGACCTGCTCAAGAACCGAGAGCGTGTCACGCGCAGATCCTCCGCCCCGCCGACGCACGTAGGCCAGCGCCTCGTCGGACAAGCTGGCGCCGAGCGCCTCCAGGACCTCGGCGACCAACGCATCGACCGATGCGTCGTCGAGCAGGCGAAAGGCGAAGTGCTGCGTCCTCGAGCGCACGGTTGCGAGCACCTTGGCCGGGTTGGTCGTCGCGAGGATGAACACGACGTGCGCCGGCGGTTCCTCGAGCGTCTTCAACAAGGCGTTCGACGCTGCCTGCGAGAGCATGTGGACCTCGTCGACGATGTAGACGCGCCACCGCCCGACCGGCGCAGCCGCAACGGTCTGGGTGATCCATCGAATGGAGTCCACACCGGAGTTCGACGCTGCATCGAGCTCCTCGACGTCCGCGGAGCTGCCGCGCACGACGGCCTCGCACGACGCGCAGGCGAGACACGGCTCACCATCGACGGGCGCCTCGCAGTTGAGCGCCATCGCGAGGATACGAGCAGTCGAGGTCTTCCCGGTTCCCCGCGGGCCCGAGAAGAGGTAGGCGTGCGAGACATGCCCCTCGGCCACCGCGCGCCTCAAGGTCTCGGTGACGCGCTCCTGACCTCGGACCTCGCCGAAGCGCCGCGGTCGAAAGCGCCGATACAGCGACTGGTAAGGCTCGGCCACGGTGGCATCCTAGCTTCAGCCCCGGACAGGCCTACGAGGCCGCCGGCGTTGCGCGGAAGCCAGGCTGGCCACGGCACCCGAATCGCTCCGCTGAGGGCTGCTGCCTCCCGGCCCTGACCCGGTTCACGGGGACCCGCCGCGTGGGGCCCGGCTTCCGCGCCCACGCCGGCGGCCCGGGCGCGATGTAGACCGTAGGCTAGCGTAGCAGCCCGAACCTTGGGTGCACCGAGACGGGCACGGAGGGGTGCGAGAGCGGCCGAATCGGCGCGATTGGAAGTCGCGTGTGGGGCAACCCACCGTGGGTTCGAATCCCACCTCCTCCGCTCGGGCCCGGGCGGCGCACTCGCCGCCCGGGCGCACTGGTCGCCACGGCCCGCGAGGAGGCAGTCGCTGTCGCGCACGAACGAGTACCTGTGGTCACTCCCGCTGGACGCGCTGTGGGCGCTCGCCACGCCGCGGGCGGTCGCCGCGCTCCGCTTCGCGCTCGGTGATGGCCCCGAGCACGAGCCGCTCGATCGCAACGACACGGAGCAGCTTCTGCGCCTCGCCAACGTCGTGTTCAACGTCCTCAACGTCGCCGAGGGCGCCGACGACGTGACGGACCTCGCCAAGCTCGCACCGAGGAGTCTCGGACGGATCCGCCTCACTCCGGTGCTCACCGCGCACCCGACCGAGACCAAGCGGCGCACCATCTTGCACACCCTGCAGCGCATCGCGCACGCGCCGAACGCCGTCGACCCGTCCGACCTCCGTCTGTTGTGGTTCACCGAGGAGCTGCGCTCCCGACGACTCGAGGTCGCCGACGAGGTGCACACCGGCCTCTTCTACCTCACCACCAGCCTGTTCGACGCCATCCCAGTCGTGTACCGACAGCTCGCGGCAGCACGGGGGGTCGATGCAGATGCCATCGGCGTCCCCGTGCGCTTCGGTTCGTGGATCGGCGGCGATCGCGATGGGAACCCGTTGGTCACGGCCGAGGTCACCAAGGCTGCCTTCGTCGCGAACGCGACCGCGTGCCTCGAGGCGTTCCGCTCGCGACTCGACGCCGTCAAGCGACGGCTCACGCACTCCATGCACTTCGCCGCCGTCTCCGACGCGATCGTGGAGTCGATCCGCAACGACGAGCACGACTTCGTCCACCTCGCACCGTACGTGCGCACCCACTACGTCGACGAGCCCTACCGTCAGAAGATCTACTACCTGCTTGCGCGTATCGACAACCAGCTCCATCGGCTCCACAACGACCCAGAGGCGCTCGACATCGCCCCCCTGGTCGGCCCCGACCTCGAGACTGCGCTCCGACTCATACGCGACTCGCTGGCTGCTCACGGCGACACCGCGCTTGCTGAGGGGCCCCTCCAGGACCTCGTGTGGCAAGCCGCGACGTTCGGCACCCACCTCGCATCACTCGACATCCGGCAGGAGTCGACGGTCCACCACCAAGCGATCCTCGAACTCTTTGGCGACGATCCTCGCCTGGCTGGCTATTGGGAGGCGGACGCGGACGATCGCCTGTCGATGCTGCTGGCCTGCCTGGATCATCCGCCACACGCTCGCACGCCGAGGACCACGCTCGTTGCCGACCTCGTCGCCCTGTTCGACACCCTGACCACCGTCGAGGCCGAGCTCGGGCCCGCCGCCATCGGCTCCTACGTGATCTCGATGACCCACCACGCTGCCGACGTCATTGCGGTCCTCGTCATCGCCCGTGCGCTCGGCGCCGACCATCTGGACATCACCCCGCTCTTCGAGACCATCGCAGACCTCGAGTGTCTCGAGTCGGTCATGGAGCAACTCTTCACCCTCCCCGCCTACCTGGCCCACCTCGAGCGTCGGGCGCTGCGCCAAGAGGTCATGCTCGGCTACTCCGACTCGACCAAGGACGGTGGCATGGCGGCGTCCGCGTACGCGCTCTACCGGGCGCAAGAGGCGCTCATCGGCCTCGGAGAACGCCACGCCATCACCGTCGAACTCTTCCACGGCCGTGGCGGCACCGTCGGGCGTGGTGGCGGACCGATCGCCCAGGTGGCCCGAGCGCACCCGCGAGCTGCGCTGCGCGGCACCATCCGCATCACGGAGCAGGGCGAGACCATCTCGCACCGCTACGCCACGACCGATCGCGCCAGCGCGACCTTGCTCACCGCGCTCGGAGCCTTCGGCGGCGCGGACGACGACACCGCACCCACCGACCGCGCGGTCATGGTCACCGAACTGGTGGCACGCTCGAGCGAGCACGCCTATCGGGCCTTGACCACGAGCGCCGGTTTCGACGCCTATTTCCGATCGGTCACGCCCTTTCCGGAGCTCACCCAGCTCCGCATCGGCTCACGACCCGCCCGGCGCCATCAGGCCGATACCGGACTTGCCACGATCCGCGCAATCCCCTGGGTCTTCGCGTGGGCCCAGTCACGGCACACGCTGCCCGCGTGGTTCGGCATCGGGACCGGTCTCGCCACAGCACGCGAGGCGCACGGCGACCACGCCATCCGGGAGGCTCGGGCCTCGTGGCCGTTCGTCGCCGGCATGCTCGACAACGTCCAGATCGCGCTCGCCAAGGCCGACATGCGCTTGGCCCGCCGCTACCTCGACCTCGCAGACGATCCGACGACCGCAGCGGCGATCTTCGCGGTGATCGAGGAGGAGTACGAGCGCACCGTGGCCGAGACGCTCCGCGCCACGGGTCAGCGCCGACTCCTCGCCTGGAGTCCGACGCTCGCCGACTCGCTCACCGTGCGCAACCGCGTCCTCGCAGAGCTGAACCCGTTGCAGGTGACGGCGCTCGGTGCGTGGCGGTCCTCCCGGAACCCCGATGATCTCACCCTCGTCCTGCGATCGATCAATGCGATCGCCACCGTCCAGAAGAACTCCGGGTAGGCGTCCCGACGCCGCTCACGCCCGTTCGAGCACCCAGGCGGCCAGGCCATAGCTCAGCTCGCACGCGGCCCCCGCCGCCGGTGCGAGCTGGGCTATCGATGCGAAACCGTGGACGAGCGTGGGAAAGTCCAGCGAGATGACCCGACCGCGGGCCCAGCCCGAGACCTCGACCCCCGCCTGTCGCAGACGCTCGTCCAGGTCGTCGGGCACGCTACCGCGCGGCTCGAGCGCTGCGAGACGAGCTGCCCATCGGCGGCCCGCGTCACCGATGGGGTCGTAGCCAGCGGTCGCGACGATCGTGAGTGGCAGGTCGTCGAGGTCGGTGGCGGCCATGGGATTGGCACGCCAATCTGCGAGCAGCCGTTCGTCATCGCCGAGATACTGGGACGCGAACCACCGAGCCTCCTCGGCGGTGAGGTAGTAACCCTCGCCGAAGCGCTCGAGCGAGGCGAGGTCCTCGCTGAGATCGGTCGCGGGATAGAGCTCGAGGGCGAGCGCGAGGTCGATCCCCTCGGACGGCGCGGCGATGCTCGCCACGGCCGCGAGGTTGCCGCCTGCCGAGTCCCCCACGACACCGAGCACCGAGACGCCGAGCGCATCTCGCTCGGCCGCGAGCCACCGCAAACCATGGAGCGTGTCGTCGACCGCTGCCGGGAAACGGTGCTCCGGGGCGAGCCGGTAGTCGAGGGACACGACCAACGCGCCGGTCGAGGCCGCGAGATGGCGGACCATCGGCCCGTAGCCACGCAGACTCCCGAGGACGAACCCACCGCCGTGCACGAAGAGCAGGGCAGCCCGTGGCGCCTCAGAGCCCCAAACCAGCTCCGCCGCGATGGCGTGGTCGCCAGCGTCGATGGTCCGCTGCTCGACTCGGGCAACCGCAGGAGGATTTGCGATCCCGATGGTGCCGACGAGATCGAGGCCAGCCCTCGCATCGGCCAGCGACAGCTCGTACACCGGAGTCGTCGCTCCGGTTGCGGCGAGCTGTTCGAGCAAGCTCGCGATCGTCGGGTCAAGTGCCACGTCGCTCCCTCCAGTCGCGGTCATCGAGACACACCGCTCTCTCGCCACCTCGCCAATGCCAACGCACGGGCCGTCGCCACCGATGCCCCGAGCACCGCAGCAAGTTCGCGTGCGTCGTCGTCCTCGCACTTGGCCCCCACCGGCGTCACCTTGATGCGACACGACACGCCGTGCACCTCGACCTCGTCGAACCACGCGGAGAGCACGCTGCGCTCTTGGAGACGATGACGCACGCCCGGACTCTGGGTCCGTCGGTGCACCCAGGCCACGAGGCTCTCGAGGGCAGACGGTGCGCACACGAGACGCAGCTCGAAACCCGGACGACCCTTCTTGCCGAGTCCGGGAAGCAACCACGCATCGAGCGCGCCCTGGCCGATCGCCTCGTCGGCGATGCGCCCGAGGTCCTCACCGCTCAGGTCGTCGAGCCAGGTCTCGACGACGCCGATCTGCTCGGCAACCGCGTCGCTCCCATCGAGCAGGAGGGCTTGGAGCACGTTGGCCCGGTCCGGGTCATCGCGGGTACCGGCGCCGTAGGCGACGGCAGCAACGGCCCCGCTCGCTTCGGCGACCCGCACCATCGTGAGCGCACCCAGCAGCGCAGCGCCGGTCGGGGTGGTGGCCTCTGCACCGGAACGGACCTCGACCACGAGGCCCGTCGCGGCGGCGATCGCCGCGACCGCTGGCGCCGGGATCGGGTAGACCCCATGGGCCATCGGAGCCGCCCCGAGCCCGGTGGCGACGGGGCCGAGGAGCACCCCATCCACGTCGAGCGCCTCGAACGCGGCCGCCGTCCCGACGAGGTCGAGGACGGTATCGAGCGACCCCAGTTCGTGCAGAGCGTGCCCATGCCCCCCGTGGACCGTGCGCTCACCGAGGAGCACCAGATCGAGCGCGCGCGAGAGGAGCTCGCGTCCACGAGGCCCGAGGCTGGCCGCCTCACAGGCTGCGCGCAGCCCAGCCTCGTCGAGGGGGGTGTGCTCGATGTCGTCGCCAACGACCAGCTGCGTGGCGCGAATGCCTGCTCGGTCCACGAGCGAGGTCTCGAGGGCGGTGTCGAGACCGACCGGTCGAAGTGCTCGTTCCACGTGCTCTCTCGATGCTCCGAGCGCGAGCAGCGCGGCGAGGAGCATGTCGCCCGCGACTCCTGCCGCAGCATTGACGACGAGGGTACGTCGACTCATGCGTTGCGCCCAGCCGCACCGACGATGCGCACCGCAGCGCACCCGGCGCCGAATCCGTTGTCGACCCCCACCACGCAGACCCCTTGGGCACACGTCGCGAGCATGGCCCACAACGCGGTCTCACCGCCACGGGCTGCCCCGTACCCGGTCGAGGTCGGCACCGCAATGAGCGGTTGGGCCATCGAACCGCCGACCACGCTGGCCAGCGCACCCTCGAAACCAGCGACGACCACGACGACGTCCGCGTCGGCCACCTCCTCCATGGCGCGCACCGATCGCGCGAGCGCAGCCACGCCGCAGTCGAGCACGAAGCGGGTCCTGTGGCCGAGCGTCTCGATGACACACGCGGCCTCGGCAGCGACCGGGCGATCCGAGGTCCCCGCCGCAAGAATCCCGACCAGCCCGACGCGTTCGAGCGACGACGACGGCACCGGATTGCCGGCGAGCGCCACCATGGGTGCACGACGTTCGAGCGCGGGATACGGGCGAAGGTCGAACCGGTCGACGAGCCGCTCGGCCAGCTCGCGCTCGACGCGTGTGACGATGGTCGGCTCGCCGGAGGCGAGACTCTGCTCGATGAGGGCGACGAGGTCGGTCTCGGCTTTGCCCGGTGCGTAGATGGCCTCCGGCAGGCCGATCCGCCTCCGGCGTGCAGTGTCGAACCAACCGGCATCGCTACGGACGAGACCGTCCTCACTCATGGGCTGCACACACGCCGAGCCTAGGGCGAGGCACCTCACCCCCACTCGGTAGGCTCCGGCCATGCCCACCCACCGCGTCAGCTACCTGGGGCCGACCGGGACCTTCACCGAGGAAGCACTCCGGCGGTCCTTCGGAGATCGCGTCGAGCCGGTCGCCTACCCCACCATCGAGGACGTCCTCGAAGCGGTCGACCACGGCGACGTCGACCTCGCCTTCTCGCCGATCGAGAATGCGCTCGAGGGAGCGGTGCTCGCGACGCTCGACGCCCTGGTCCATCGTTTCGACCTCCTTGCGGTGGCGGAGGCGATCCTCCCGGTCCATCACCAGCTGCTCGGCGTCGTCGGGTCCTCCCTCGATCGCATCACCCGCGTCCTCTCTCACCCCCAAGCGCTCTCGCAGTCGCGCGGGTTCCTGCGCACGAGGCTCCCGGGAGCCACCCGCGTCGCGGTGGCCTCGACCGCCGAGGCAGCTCGCACCGTCGCAGACGCCAACGATCCAACCACGGCTGCCATCGGAACGATGACGGCCGCACACCTCTGGCACCTCGACGTTCTCGCGTCGGACATCGAGGACGACCCGCGCAACGAGACGCGTTTCTGGCTGCTCGCCAAGGGCAGGCTCCCGGAACCCACCGGATCGGATCGCACCGCTCTGGCGTGCTTTCAGGTCACCGACCGACCAGGCTCACTGCTCGCGCTGCTCAGCGCCTTCGCTGCTCGCGGCATCAACCTCACCAAACTCGAATCGCGCCCAACCCGAACCAGCCTCGGCGCCTACCTGTTCGTCATCGAGCTCGAGGGTCACGTCACCGATCCAGCGGTGGCGAGTGCACTCGACGACCTCGCCGCGAGCGGCGTACGAGCGAAGCTGCTCGGCTCGTTCGCCAGTGCACGCCCCCGCCACCGCGAAGAGGCGGCACCATCGCCACCGCCGGTTCCGCTCGACCCGAGCCTCCCGCGGAGCCTGCACTCGCCGGACTAGGCTCGCGTCCTCGAGGAGGGATGGCAGAGCGGACGAATGCGAAGCACTTGAAATGCTTTGGGCCACGAGCCCCGTGGGTTCGAATCCCACTCCCTCCGCAACACAAGGCTCAATGTTGGCACTTCGCCGACACCGAGACACGCACCAGCCACGGCCCAGGCTCGAGTACCTGGTGCGCACGAGCTGAGGCTCGCGCTGCGAGGTGACAGCTGCGGACTCGAGACGGGCTTCGCGAGACCATGGGCGGCGACGCCGGCAGCGGCTCGCACGGGCCTCACAGATCCCAGCCGGCGGACCGATGAGCTCGAGAGTCGTGATCGGCGGTTAGCTGTGTGCTCTCCAGTCGTTGCTCGACGGTGGCCCCCCGGACCCTCGTGAGCACCGATCGTGCTCCTATCTGAGTATGGCGCATCGAACTGCGGGGGCGCCGCGGCCTCGGCTGGGACGACGAAGGATCCGACGGAGCCTTCATCGACGAGCCCAGATCGACCCCCATGGGCACCGAGACCGCAAGGGAGCGCCCGAGTCGAGGATCGTCACGATGGCAGTGCACCAGGTGGCGTGGACCGGGCCGGCACAAGGTTGCGCCAGCGATGCCAACGGCCCCGCATGCGGTCGCGGTGAGCCGACGACGGCAGCGAGGCGGGCGAGGCCACGCCACCCGACGTCGCCGGAGGCGGAGGGGCGCCATGGCGCGAGCCGCAGTGCGCCACACGCAAGTCGTTCCACGGACTGCCTGCACAGCCGGGATGCCCCCGGAGCCATCGACAGCAGCACGCAGACGCTCACGACCCGACTGGACACACCTCACTTCGTCTGGGCGGGGATGGACGAGGAACGCTCGCCACGGTGCACGCCGAGCAGGACGTGGGCGCCGACCGGCGCCCTCCGCTCCCGGCGTCGCCCGATCGCTTCCGTGAGAGCGCCGGTCGCAGGACGAGCCGCGACGACGGCGCCAGCGAGGAGGAGCATCAGCGGACCCGTATTCGGATCGGTCGCCAGGCCCGAGGTGAGTGCCCCCATCCCCTGGAAGAACACCCAGGCGACGACCGCAAGACCTGATCCGACGAGCGCCGACAGCGTGCGTGGTCCGCCAGGCACGAGTCCCCAGATGGCGACGGCAACCTCGAGCACGATCAGCATCGTGCCGAGGGCATCGCCGTGGATCGTCCCGAGTCGTTGGTCGACGGCCGCGATCCACGATGGGGCGCCAACTTGGCCCATCTGCGCTGTGGAGGCGATCGGGTTCGTGCTCGAACGATCGGCCAGGACTTGCGCGACGCCGTTCACGATCCACAGGACGCTCCACGCCGCGACGGCGAACGGCGAGGGCGGAACGTGCTCCTGTCGGCCCCGCCGCGGCCAGGCCGCGGCCGCGATCAGCGCGTAGAGCAGTGCCGCCCCTGGAGCGCCACTGAGCAGCGTGGCCCCGGTCAGGAGGCCACCGAGTCCCTCCCCGATCCACCAGACGACGAGGGCCCACCCAATCGAGAGCGCAAGCCATCGCCGAGTGTCGCGAGCGACGACGAGGCCAAGGCCGAGACCGAGTTGTACGAGCGCGATTGCCAAGCCAGCGAGCGCAGCGTGCGGTGCGACGAGTTCGATGGCGGTTCGCAGCGGTGCGGCGACGATCGCGGGCTGGTGTGCGAGCGTTGGCTCGAGGACCGCCGTGACGAAACTCTTTCCGAGCAGCGATCCCTGCAACGAGAGGCAGCCGTCGAGGAGCCAGAGCCATCCGAGGCCAAGTTGCAGGCGGCGACGTGTGAGGTGCATGGGTGGTGAGCTCCGGTCGGCCCTGGCGGTGCACGCAGCACCGCCGGGGCGGTTACGCCTAGTTAACCGAGAAGTACAAGAAGAGGTTGGTGGGGATGATCGGCGTGGTCTGTCCTGCGCGAACCTCCTTCTCGAGGAAGGCAAAGGAGCGATGCCGATTGATGGCGTTCCACACCGACAGCTTCTCCACCCCGATCACCTTGACATCCCACCACTCAGGCTTGCGGTCGTTCACGGTGGTGATGAAGTGCTCGTGCCCTGGCGTCGGGACGTTCTTCAGGGCGGCGGTCAGCTGCGCGGCCGAGAGGTTCGGATACAACGGCTTGAGCGCAGGCTCTAGCCTGCTCAGGTCGATGGTACCGGGGTGATCGACGCAGACGAGGCCGCTCGGGCAGTCCATCGACATGGCCGGCACCGAGATCCCGATCGGGACCGCGATGTAGAGCGGGTCGAACGACTTCGACGGCGGCACGACGTAGTTCGCGCCGACCTCACACCCGGACGATGCGCCCGAGGACACGTGCAGGTCGCAGTAGAAGCCACGCGAATACGTGAAGTGCACGATGTGACCGTCGTAGAAGGCGCTCGTCATCCCGTACTCGCCTACCCCGGTGCCTGGAACGACAGCGTTGCTCGGCGGCGGCGAGGCCGCCGCGGCCGTTGCCACGCCCGCACCCGTTGCGAGCACCGCCCCAAGCGCCGCCAGACCCAGGCGCACGCGATGTCGTCTCATCCAACTCATGTGTGGTCTCCCTCCCGCCCCACGATCGCTGGGCGTCGCATGGTCTTCGAGACCACCCCGCTCCGTGGATGGGCCATCACCGATCCGACCGCCGCCGACACACGCCGGCCCGTAGCCCGTGCCGTCTGGGCCACCGGGGCGAATCGGCGGCCGAAGCTGCGCTAGCCTTAGGAGCCCAAGGAGAGGTGCCAGAGCGGCCGAATGGGACTCACTGCTAATGAGTTGACCCGCGAAAGTGGGTCCGAGGGTTCAAATCCCTCCCTCTCCGCCAACGATCCGTGCCTCATGATCGGGTCTAGCGCCATGTGCATCGGTCACGCTGGCTGATCGCACCTCGGACCGCAGGCTCCCGGAGCACCGAGCTGCACGCAGATCGCCGGCGGCGACACGTGCGTCGAGCCACGACGACAAGGCCGCGGTGAGGCGGCCCAGTCTGCGATAGCCTCAGATCACCCCGACCGACCGGTCGGTCGGGCGCGGCCTCGGAGGTGATCGATGCAGACGCTTGGCAGCTTCGTCGAGGACTCGTGGTGGTTCTCCACGGATCCCGGGCAACCCGTCCTTGACGCCACGACCGGCGAGGAGGTGGCTCGCCTCGCGACGCGAGGACTCCCGACCGAGGCGATGGTGCGCTTCGCGCGCGATGTCGGGGGCCCGGCGCTCCGCGCCCTCGGATTCCAAGACAGGGGCGCACTGCTCGGTGCACTCGGGGCGTACCTCTCGGAGCACGTCGACACCCTCCACGACGCATCGGCCGTCGCTGGCGCAACGGCTCGCGACGCGTGGTTCGACGTCGAAGGGGGCATCGGCGTCCTCTACAGCTACGCAAGCCTCGCCAAGCGATCCCTACCGGAGGGCAACGTCCTGCGTGACGGCGAGGTGGAACGGCTCGATCGCGGTGGCCGCTTCGCGGGGCGTCACATCTTCGTGCCGCGCAGGGGCGTCGAGGTTCAGATCAACGCCTTCAACTTCCCCGTCTGGGGGCCGCTCGAGAAGCTGGCTCCAGCCCTGCTCGCGGGGATGCCGACCATCATCAAGCCAGCGTCGCAGACCGCCCCGGTCACCCACCGACTCGTGCAGCTCATCATCGACAGCGGCCTCCTGCCGCCCGGCGCGCTCCAACTGGTGGCGGGCGGCGCCGAGGATCTCCTCGACCACCTCGGGCCTCAGGACACGATCGCCTTCACCGGTTCGGCGGCGACGGCCGAGCTGCTCCGCTCGCACCCGAGCGTTCGTACCCGCGGCACCCATCTCACCGTCGAGACCGACTCGCTCAACGCATCGATCCTCGGGCCTGACGCGGTCCCCGGCACGAACGAATTCGATCTCTACGTCTCCCAGCTCGTGGACGAACTCACCATCAAGGCGGGGCAGCGCTGTACCGCGATTCGACGCGCGCTCGTGCCGGCAAGCCTGGTAGGACCGGTGGTCGAGGCCGCAACCGAGCGGCTCTCGGCCGTGACCGTGGGCGATCCGCGACGTCCCGACGTGGTGATGGGACCGCTGGCGAGCCTCGCCCAGCGTGCGGAGGTGCGCGCCCGGATTGACGAGCTCGCCCGCGCAGCAGACGTCGTGGTCGGCGGCGACCTGGACGATGTCCTCGGCGCGGACCCGGAGCGAGGCGCCTTCGTCGCCCCCACGTTGCTCGTCGCGCGCGACGCCGATCGTGACGAGCCCCACCGCATCGAGGCCTTCGGGCCGGTCGCGACCGTCCTCGGCTATCAGGACCCACAGCACGCGGCGAAGCTGGCTGCGCGCGGGGCAGGCAGCCTGGTGGCCTCGGTGGTGAGCGCGGACGCGCGCGTCGTCGACGAGCTCGTGATGGAGCTTGCGCCCTGGCACGGTCGCATCCTCGTGCTCGATGCGACCAGCGCTCCCGCGTCCACCGGACACGGCTCTCCCTTGCCTCGGCTCCTCCACGGCGGCCCAGGACGAGCCGGTGGCGGCGAGGAACTCGGAGGGATGCGAGCCGTCACGCGGCACCTCGCACGGACCGCGGTCCAAGGCACACCGAGCGTGCTTGGTCGCATCGCCGCCCAGTGGGTTCCAGGCGCCCCGCGGCACCTCGGTGAGCACCCGTTTCGCAAGCCCACCTCCGCGCTCCAGCTGGGAGACGCGATCAGCGCAGGCCCGCGGATCGTCACGGCTGACGACATCGCCGCCTTCGCGGCCCTCAGCGGCGATCACTTCTACGCCCATACGAACCCCGAGGCCGCCGCGGCCAACCCACTCTTCGGCGGGATCGTTGCGCACGGCTATCTCGTCGTCAGCTTGGCCGCAGGACTCTTCGTCGATCCAGAGCCGGGCCCAGTACTGGCGAACTACGGGGTCGACAACCTCCGCTTCCTCACACCGGTACGCCCGGGCGATGCGCTCTCGGTGACGCTCACCGCGAAGGAGATCACGCCTCGCGCGGGGATGCCCTACGACGAGGTTCGGTGGGATGCCGAGGTGACACGCGATGGCGACGGAGCGATCGTGGCTCGCTACGACGTGCTCACGATGGTGGCGAGGACCTGGCCGCTCGAGGCCGATCCCGAGGAATCAGCACCTAGAGGATGAGAACGCCGGTGAGCTCGCCGACGCCCAAGAGGATGAGGATGGCGGCGGCGCTCGCCCAGATCGCGCGCTCGGGAATGCGACTGAGCGCTGAGGACGCGGTAGCGCCGATCGCAATCGCGAGCGTCATGCCGGCCGTCGCCGCAACGGCGACCACGACGGGCTCCGACGACGACAGCGCGAAGCCAGCCGTGGTTGCTTGGGTCACATCACCGAGTTCAGCGAGGAAGAACACGCCGACGAGCTGCCAGAAGGGGCGGTTCGGCGTGATGGTGTCGCCAGCGTCCTCCTTGGCCCGAAGCGCCACCCACACGAGCACGGCCGCAACCACGAGCAAGATCGCACCGGAGACCTGATGGACCACCGAGGCCTTGAGCAGGCGTCGGGCCACGGTTGCGAGGGTCACGGCGATCGCGGCCTGGGCGCCGAGACCGAGCACGGCCGCGCCGACGACCTTCGTCGGGTGGTGACGCCGGCCGAGGATCACCGCCGCGATCATCGTCTTGTCGGGCAGCTCCCCGACGAAGGACGTCGCCACCACCAGGGCTGCGAGCGTGACAGTTCCGATGCCGCCCTCCTCGGGTTGCTTTCAGCTTCGCACACGCGCGACCGCGGCGATGCCCAATCCGTCGACCGACGCCCATGCCAGAGAGCCGATGCGGTGGGCGAGGGGGGACTTGAACCCCCACGA
Source organism: Acidimicrobium ferrooxidans DSM 10331 (assembly GCF_000023265.1). GTDB lineage: Bacteria > Actinomycetota > Acidimicrobiia > Acidimicrobiales > Acidimicrobiaceae > Acidimicrobium > Acidimicrobium ferrooxidans. The sequence continues at coordinate 96,776 of NC_013124.1, read as the reverse complement.
GGTTGCCCTCACAGGAACCTGAATCCTGCGCGTCTACCAATTCCGCCACTCGCCCGGGAGCGCCAAGAGCTTAGCGAGGGAGCTCACGCGCGTGTGCAGGCGCGCCAGCTCCCTGGGGATTCCTAAGTGGGTACGCGGGTGGGCTCGGTATAGTGCAGGTGGGGTGGCACTCGAACAGTTTGAGCGTCGCATCGCGAGCGCGGTCGAGTCGATTTTCTCGAAGGGCGCGCCGCGTGGGATCGAACCGGCAGAGATCGGGCGACGCTTGGTGCGCGAGATCGAGCGTGACGTGCGGATCGGGGTTCGCTCTGAGATCGCTCCCAACCGCATCGTCGTCGCGCTCGCACCCTCTGACCTCGAAGAGCTCGGGCCGTTGCGAGCTCGCGTGGAGGAGGAACTCGCTGAGCTCGCGCGCGAGACGGTCGACGACAACGGCTTCGAGCTCCTGGGGCCGATCGCGCTGACCATCGACGCCGACCCCCAGCTCAAGGCCGGCACCTTCTACATCGACACGGCCTTCGTCGAAGACGCCACCTACCGCAACCGGTGGAGGTTCATCCTGCCCGACGGCGCACCCGTCGAGCTCGGACCTGGGTCCTACATCATCGGGCGCCAGAGCGGTGCCGACGTCCGCATCGACGATAACCGCGTCTCTCGTCGACACGCCGAGGTCACGATCGCCGAAGGCACCGCGACGGTGACCGACCTCGGCTCGACCAACGGGACGTTCGTGAACGGGGAGCGAGTCGCTCGACCGACCGAACTCCAGGCCGGCGACGTCCTCCGTCTCGGTGCGGTCGAAGTCCGAGTGGAGCGCGGCTGATTCCATGAGCGTCGTCCTCCTGACCATCCTGAAGTACGCCCTGATCGTGGTGATCTGGATCTTCTTTGCGTTCGCACTGCGCGCCGTCTGGCGCGAGACGCGTCGAGCCCAGCGCACCCCGGCCAGCGTGAATGCTCGGCCAGTGGTCGCCTCGGCGGGCTCGGGCGCCCAGGCAGAGGCCCACCAGACCGCAGCTCGAGTCACCCCGAGCGGCGGTCCGAAGACCGGGGCGCTCGTCGTGCTCGCGGTGGCGGGGCCGCTGGAGGGACGTCGACTGGAACTCGCCACCCCCGCGACGATCGGCCGTGATGCATCCTGCGACCTCACGCTCGCCGACGACCGCTTCGTCTCGGGCCACCACGCCGAGGTGGTCAAGGAGGGACGGCGGATCATCGTCCGAGATCTCGGGTCCACGAACGGGACGTTCGTCAACGGCGAGCGGGTCGAAGGCTCGATGCGCGTGACGCGAGGCGACGTGCTCCAGGTTGGCCAGAGCGCCTTTCGGGTGGTCGGGTGATGCAGTTGCGTTGGGCAGCCGCCAGCCATACTGGCCGCGTCCGTTCGTCCAACCAAGACGCCGTCGCCGCCGACGGCCGGTCCTTCGTCGTCGCCGACGGCATGGGTGGCCACGTCGGAGGTGAGGTGGCCTCGTCCATCGCGATCCGGGCCATCGCCGACGCCGTCGCCGCTGGAGCGAGCGCAGTCGACGCGCTGCGAGCCGCCAACGTCGCGATCTTCGAGCGCTCCCAGGACGAACCCGAGCTCGCGGGGATGGGCACCACTGCAACCCTCGCGATCGTCGACCCCGACGGGCGCTGCGATCTCGCCAACGTCGGCGACTCACGCGCGTACCTGTTGCGCGCGGGCGAACTCCGTCAGATCACGAACGATCACACGTTCGTCCAGGAACTGGTCGATGCCGGGACGATCACAAGCCAGCAAGCTCAGCACCACCAGGCGCGTCACGTCCTCACGAAGGTGCTCGGCGTGGTGGAAGGGGTCGAACCCGACCACTTCGAGCTCACGCTCGGACCGGGAGACACGCTGCTGCTCTGTTCCGACGGGCTCGTCAACGAGGTCACCGAGACCGAGATCGCGCACCTGCTCAGTAACGATGACCCGGAGCACGCCGTCTCGGCGTTGGTCGAGGCGGCGCTCGAGCACGGCGGCTCCGACAACGTCTCGGTGATCGTCGTCAGCGCGCACGAAGACGGTGTGCCGGCGGGAGCCTCGAGCGCACTCGGCGCGACGTCCGAGCTCTCGCACGCCCGCCCCGCGGACACAGCGTCGACCTCGGTCGTGTCCGAGGCTTCCCGCGCTGCGTCGGGCCGGACGAGGCGATCGTCGTCGGCACCGAAGGACCCATCCCTCGCAACCAAGCTCCCCCGTCCTCTTCCCTCCCAGATGACCGAACGTCCGACCTGGATACGTTCGGCGCTCCGACTCGCGGCCCTCATTGTGGCACTCGGCGCGGTAGCGGCGGTGGTGGTGGGTGTGGTCGCGCTCTACAACGACCACTCCTACATCGTGACCATCGTCGCAGGTCACGTCGTGATCGAGCGGGGACGCATCGGAGGGATCCTCTGGTTCCACCCGCGGGTCGTCGAGACGACATCCCTCCAGCAGCGCGCGCTCACGCCAGCGCTCCGCCTGCAGCTCGGCCACGGCGTCCAAGAGGGATCGCTGGCTGCGGCAAGGACGCTCGTCGCCAACTTGACACGCGAGGCCGCGCAGCAGCACGCATCCCTTGCCGCGTTCGGCGTGGTGGAGGTGCTGCATGCGTAGGCGCATCGGGATCGTCACGCTCGTACTGCTGCTCGCCTTTGCCTTGGTCTTCGTGCAGCTCAACAACCTCCAGGTGGTCCAGGCGTCCAAGCTCGCCGACGCGCCCGGTAACACCGCGGGCATGCAGCGCATCTTCTCGGAGAACCGAGGGCCGATCCTCACCGCCGATGGCCAGGTCATGGCCGAGTCCGTGCCGCTTCCCGGTGGCAACAGCTACCAGCGCACCTACCCGGCCGGATCACTCTACGGCGACATCACCGGCTACTTCTCGCTCATCTACGGCCTGTCAGGCCTCGAGTACGAGCTCAACCGCTACCTCGTCCCGCACGTGGTGGTACCCGACTCGATCTCGCAGCTCCTCGGGTCGAGCGAGCAGACCGACTCGGTCGTCACCACCATCAACTCGCGCCTCCAGCGCACGGCGTACCAGGCGCTCGGGTCACTCAAGGGAGCGGTCATCGCGCTCGATCCCCGAACCGGTGCGATCCTCGCCCTTGCATCGAACCCCACCTACGATCCTGCGCCGCTCGCGGCACAGTCGACGACGACCGAGATCGCGGCCTGGAAGGCCGATCTCGCCAATCCGGGTGATCCGCTCCTGGATCGGGCGATTTCGCGCGCCTATCCGCCTGGGTCCACCTTCAAGATGGTGACGACCTCGGCAATCTTCGACCACGACCCGAAACTCGCCCTGATCAACTTCCCTGCAGTGTCGCAGATCCCCTTGCCTGAGACCACGCACGAACTCCACAATTACGCCTACGAGTCCTGTGGCGGTACGCTCACCCAGACGCTCCCTGTGTCGTGTGACACCGCCTTTGCGCAGCTCGGCCTCAAGCTCGGCGCGACCGCGCTCAGCGAGGAGGCCACGGCCTTCGGATTCAATCAGGTTCCTCCGATCGACCTGCCCGGAGCGGCTGCGTCGACCTTCCCACCTGCATCGTTCTTCAAGCAGAATCTCCCCCAGCTCGCCTTCAGCGCGATCGGCCAAGGCAACGTCACCGCGACCCTCTTGCAGATGGCGCTGGTCGGAGCCGGTATCGCCAACCACGGCGCCATCATGACCCCGCACGTCCTCAACCGTGTCCTCAATCCTCAAGACGCGGTCGTCACGGCCTACCACCCGCACGTTTGGAGGGTCGCCACCAGTCCGTCCACGGCCGCACAGGTCACACAGCTGATGATCGACGTCGTCCGCTACGGGACGGCGGTCGGCATCCAGATCCCAGGTGTCCAGATCGCTGCGAAGACCGGTACGGCCCAGACCACGTTGACGAGTCACTCCTCGGTCCTTGGTGCATCGGACAACTGGATGGTTGCCTTCGCTCCGGCCGAGAACCCGCGCGTCGTCGTCGCTGTCGTCGTACCCAAGCAGCCTGGGCTGTCCGCGAACCCGACGGGGGCTCAGTATGCGGGCCCGGTCGTCAAGGCGATGCTGGAAGCTGCGCTCGGTATCACGGGAGGGCAGGGATGACCGACGAGTCGACCGCCCCCCTCTCGCTCGGTCGCAGGGACCGAGGACGCCGAACTCGACGCGACGGCCAGCTCCACGTCTTCGGGACGCGCTACCAGCCCATCGCGAAGATCGCCCGAGGGGGCATGGCCGACGTCTACGAGGCGCGAGATCTCCTGCTCGACCGCCTCGTAGCGCTCAAGGTGCTCTTCGCGGAGCTGTCGACGAACCCGACGTTCGTCGAGCGATTCCGGCGTGAGGCGCAGTCGGCAGCGGCGCTGTCGCACCCGAACATCGTGTCGGTCTACGACTGGGGCCCCGCGAACGGCACCTACTTCATCGCGATGGAGCTCGTGAGCGGCCAGACGCTGGCGCAGCTCATCCGCACGGTCGGGGTCGTCCCTCCCGAGCAGGCAGCCTCGATCGGCGCCGACGTCGCGCTCGCATTGGCCTTCGCCCATCGCCACGGGGTCGTCCACCGCGACATCAAGCCCTCCAACGTGCTCATCACCGAGGACGGCATCGTGAAGGTGGCCGACTTCGGCATCGCGCGCGCGGTCGCCAACGACGAGGACCTGACCCAGACCGGCTCGGTCCTCGGGACCGCGACCTACATCTCGCCGGAGCAGGCCCGTGGCGAGGATCTCGATGGACGCAGCGACATCTACTCCCTCGGGATCGTCCTCTACGAGATGCTCACCGGGACGCCACCCTTCCTCGGTGAGACACCGATCGCCGTCGCCTACAAGCACGTCACCGAGGCGCCGACCCCGCTCCGGAACGTGAACCCTCGGGTGAGTGCCGAGCTCGAGACCGTGGTCATGCGCTGCCTCGCCAAGCAGCGCGACCAGCGCTACCCCGACGCGACGGCACTGCGTGTCGATCTGCAGCGGGTGCTCGAGCACCGTCCCCTGCGCACGACGACCACCCAGACCGCGCTCGGCGAGCGCACGATGGCGATCGGAGCGGTCGAGGGCGTTGGCGATCGGACGCAGTTGCTGAGCTCGCCAGCCTCCACAACGCCGCCCCGACGGTCGCGCCGATGGCCGTGGCTCGCGATCGTGCTGGTCGTGGTGCTCGGGCTCGGCGTCGCGATCGGAGTGATCGCAAGCCGCCTCACGGCCGTCGCGGTCGTCGCGGTCCCGCGCCTTCGTGGGATGTCAGAGGCAGCAGCCTCCAACGACCTCGGTGCCGACCAACTCGTCCTCGGGACCGTGACGACCGAGGCCAGCACCACCGTGCCACCCGGCGAGGTCATCGCGACCAGCCCCACCGCCGACACCACCGTTGCGATACGATCTCGCGTCAACCTCATCGTCTCTTCCGGACCACCTCGCGTGGTCGTACCGACCCTCCAAGGCCTCTCCGTCGCGGCCGCCTCGAACCTCCTCGGAACCCACCAACTCGTCCTCGGGACGGTGTCCTACCAAACGAGCACCACCGTGCCGAGCGGTGACGTGCTCGCATCGCGCCCGGCCGCGGGCACCGAGGTCGCCCCTGGATCAGCTGTGACATTGGTGATCGCGCGAGCGCCAGCACCAACCGCCACGGCGCACGCTAAGCGGAAGAGGTCGTCATGACGGGAGATGCGCGCTCCGAGCGTGCCTCTGTGATGAATGAAGGCAGGCAGACATGACCGAAGAGGTCCAGCTCCAAGTCTTCGGGACGCGCTACCAGCCCATCGCGAAGATCGCCCGAGGGGGCATGGCCGACGTCTACGAAGCGCGAGACCTCCTGCTCGACCGCCTCGTGGCGCTGAAGGTGCTCTTCGCGGAGCTGTCGACGAACCCGACGTTCGTCGAGCGATTCCGGCGTGAGGCGCAGTCGGCAGCGGCGCTGTCGCACCCGAACATCGTGTCGGTCTACGACTGGGGCCCCGCGAACGGCACCTACTTCATCGCGATGGAGCTCGTGAGCGGTCAGACGCTGGCGCAGCTCATCCGCACGGTCGGGGTGGTCCCCCCCGATCAAGCAGCCTCGATCGGCGCCGACGTCGCGCTCGCACTCGCCTTCGCCCATCGCCACGGGGTCGTCCACCGCGACATCAAGCCCTCCAACGTGCTCATCACCGAGGACGGCATCGTGAAGGTGGCCGACTTCGGCATCGCACGTGCGGTCGCCAACGACGAGGACCTGACCCAGACCGGCTCGGTCCTCGGGACCGCGACCTACATCTCGCCGGAGCAGGCCCGTGGCGAGGATCTCGATGGACGCAGCGACATCTACTCCCTCGGGATCGTCCTCTACGAGATGCTCACCGGGACGCCACCCTTCCTCGGTGAGACACCGATCGCCGTCGCCTACAAGCACGTCACCGAGGCGCCCACCCCGCTCCGGAACGTGAACCCTCGGGTGAGTGCCGAACTCGAGACCGTGGTCATGCGCTGCCTCGCCAAGCAGCGCGACCAGCGCTACCCCGACGCGACGGCACTGCGTGTCGATCTGCAGCGGGTGCTCGAGCACCGTCCCCTGCGCACGACGACCACCCAGACCGCGCTCGGCGAGCGCACGATGGCGATCGGAGCGGTCGAGGGCGTTGGCGATCGGACCCAGTTGCTCAGTCGTGTCGAGGACACGGCATCGATCCCGGCGGTGACGCCGCCGGTCGAGACAGCTCGTCGGCGGCGGCGCTGGCCATGGATCCTACTCGTCATCGTGGTGCTGCTCGCACTCGCAGGAGGCCTTCTGTACGCGAAGCTCGCCGGCTCGAACCATCACGTCGCAGCGCCGCTCCCTCGCGTCGCCGTCCCGAACGTCGTCGGCTCCCAGGAGCAGGGCGCAGCGCAGGTCCTCTCCAACCTTGGCCTCCAAAGTGCACTGTCGTTCCGGGCGGCCTCGGCCTCCTCGGGTACCGTCATCGCCGAATCGCCACGGGCTGGCACCAAGGTTCAGAAGGGCTCCACCGTCGATCTCGTGGTCTCGAGCGGACCGGCGGCGGTGACGGTACCGAAGGTCGTCGGTGAGACCGCATCGACAGCCGAGGCGAAGCTGCTCGCGTTGGGCTTCAACGTCTCCACCAACTATCAGGCAGCGAGCGCGCCGCAGGGCACCGTGGTCGCCGAGTCGCCGACTGGCGGGACGTCCGCCCCGCACGGTTCGACCGTCGTCCTCACCGTCTCCAACGGTCCGAGCTCGATCGCGGTGCCGAACGTCGTCGGTCTCTCGCTCGCATCGGCGTCCAACAAGCTCGGGGCCGACCAATTGGCTGTTGGTACGGTGACGTACCAGGCAAGCTCGAGCGTGCCGAATGGTGACGTCATCTCGACGAGCCCCGCTCCGGGGACGAAGGTGGCGCCGGGATCGAGTGTTGCGTTGGTGGTGTCGCAGGGCAACGAGGCGACGGTACCGAACGTCGTCGGCGATCCGGTCGCCACCGCAGAGCAAGACCTGACCAACGCTGGCTTCACCTACACACTCTCGCAGCCGAACCCTCCGGCTGCCGCGGTGGTCGAGTCGACGTCGCCGGCCGCAGGGACCCAGGCACCGGTTGGGTCCAGCGTGACCATCACGTGGACGACGACCGCTTCGGGCGGTCCTGCCAGCGGGGGGCCAACCCCGTCAGCCGGCTGATCCGACTCGGCGCTGAGCCCGTGCCGTCGCACGGCCAGCGCCACCAGACGAGCGCGGCGCCCGGGTCGGTGTCAACGCCACCGCAGCGGACGTGCATGCCCGCCTTCCTCGTGCCAAGTGCCACCACGGCGAAGGTCGCCACCCTGAGCAGCTCCGGTGGCGCGCCGGCTTGGCCATCCGAGCGAACGACGCCCGCACAAGGATCAGCGAGTGCGGGCAGGCACCTCGAGACCCAGGAATCGCCCGATCAGCTGGTGGCCGAGGTCGGTGGCGTAGGACTCGGGATGGAACTGGATGCCCTCGATCGGGAACGATCGGTGCCGCACCCCCATGATCACGTCGTCCTCGCTCCAGCTCGTCACGACGAGCTCGTCCGGAACCGAGGTCGGGTCGATCGCAAGCGAATGGTAGCGGGTTGCCACGAGGGGATTCGGCAGCCCCGCAAAGACGCCTCGACCGTCGTGGCGAACGCTGGAGGTCTCACCATGCACGATGCGTGGTGCGTGGGTCACGGTTGCACCGAAGACGAGACCGATGAGCTGATGGCCGAGACACACACCCAGTGTCGGCACCTCGCGAGCTGCATCCTCGAGGATCCACCGTCCTCCGACGCACGCCCTGGGATGCCCCGGCCCGGGGGAGATGATGATCGCGTCGAAACTGCGCGGATCGACACGATCTCGAATCTCGAGGTCACGAACCACGACTGGATCTGCGCCGAGCTCGCCGACGTACTGATAGAGATTATGGACGAACGAGTCGACGTTGTCGACGATGAGGACGCGTGGGGCGCTCATCTACCCGAGGCGCTCGATCACGAGCGCGTTCGCCATGCCGCCGCCCTCACACATGGTCTGGAGGCCGTAACGCCCGCCACGGCGCTCGAGCTCGTTCACCAAGGTCGCCAACAGGCGTGCCCCAGACGCCCCGAGCGGATGGCCAAGCGCGATCGCCCCACCGTTGACGTTGACGCGATCCCAGTCGGGATGCAGCTCAGCACCCCACGCCAACACGACCGATGCGAAGGCCTCGTTGATCTCGACGAGGTCGATGTCATCGAGGCTGAGATGGGCGCGTTCGAGCACACGACGGGTCGCTGGAATGGGTGCGGTGAGCATCATGATCGGATCGTCGGCCGCCAGTGAGAAGGCAACGACCCGCGCGCGGGGGACGAGGCCAAGGCGACGCGCCCGTTCGGCGTCCATGATGAGAGCAGCGGCGGCGCCATCGGAGATCTGCGAGGCGTTGCCCGCTGTTACCGTCCCTGTGGGCACGAACGCGGGCTTCAGACTCCCGAGCGCCTCGAGGGAGGTGTCGGGCCGGATGCCCTCGTCTGCCTCGAGCACGGTCGGGGCGGCTGCACCGTCGGCACGACGCCCCTCGATGGGCAGGATCTCCGACTTGAAACGCCCTTCCGTCGTCGCCGTCCAAGCACGCTCGTGGGATCGAAGCGCGAACGCATCGAGCTCCTGGCGCGTCAACCCCCAGCGTTCGACGATCAGTTCAGCCGAGATCCCCTGAGGCACGAGACCTCCACGCGCTGCGTAGCGCGCCTCGACACGGGGCCCGAATGGCGACCCAGGGCCCACCCCGTTCGAGCCCATCGGCACCCGCGACATCGACTCGACACCGGCGGCGATCACGACGTCGTAGGCACCGGCGAGCACGCCTTGTGCGGCGAACGCGACCGCCTGCTGTGACGAGCCGCACTGCCGATCGACCGTCGTGCCGGGGACGGACTCGGGAAAACCCGCGGCGAGGACGGCATTTCTGGCGACGTTGATGCCCTGCTCTCCGACCTGGGAGACGCAGCCCATGATGACGTCCTCGACGAGCGCCGGGTCGATGCCCGTTCGTGCGACGAGCGCTTCGAGAACCGTCGAGGCGAGGTCGACCGCGTGCCAGCCCGAGAGCGCACCATTACGACGACCGACTGGGGTTCGAACCACATCGACGATGACGGCATCACGCATCGGGTGACCTCCTTGGCCTTGCTCCTAGCGTACCGGCCGGGGTGAGCGGTGGCTTGTCAGGCCTCGAGACTCACGACGTCCCACGCTCCGACGTCGACGAGTCCCTGGTCAGTGAGCTTGAGCTCGGGGATGACCGACAGACCCAAGAACGCGAGCGTCATGAAGGGCGCCTCCAGCGTCGATCCGAGCGCATGGGCGGCCTGCGTCGCCTCGACGACCGCGCGCGCCGTCTCGGCAATCGGCGCATCACTCATGAGCCCGGCGATCGGGAGGGGCACCTCTGCGATCACCTGGCCATCGACGACGACCACCTGCCCGCCGCCGAGCGCAGCGACGCGATTGGCTGCGGTCGCCATGTCGGCCTCGGCTCCGAGCGCACCGACCACCATCAGGTTGTGAGCGTCGTGGGCAACGGTGGACGCGATGGCACCGCGCTCGAGGCCGAAACCCTCGACGAGACCATGGCCGATGCGCCCGGTCGCGTGGTGTCGCTCGACGACCGCGAGCCGATTGATCCCGGTGAGCTCGTCACGAGTCGTGACGCGCTGGTTGGTCCAGAGCGAGTGGTCGTTGGCGACGATCACTCGAACGCGCTCGGGGATCGGGGTCGTAAAGTCCCCCTCGACGAGCGCTCGAGCAAGACGCACGGTGGCGAGGAGGGTCTCGGGCACCTCGCGACGGGGGAGCTCGACGACGAGCCGCCCATCTTCGGCGACCAGCCGACCACGGTGGAACACCATGGCGGGAGGCCGTCCCGCCTCGAGCTCGGCGCGCGATCGATACACCACGAAGTCGGCCTGACGGCCGGGCCCCAGATGGCCGAGATGGGTGAGACCGTGGTAGGTGGCAGGGTTCAACGTCGCCAGCACGAGTGCGTCTTCGAGGCTGATGCCCGCCTCCAGGGCGATCCTGACGAGGTCGTTCACGTGACCGCGCTCGAGAAGGAGATCCGGCTCCCGGTCATCGGAGCAAAGCGCAACGTTGGTCGTTCCGTAGGCTCGCACCGACGGGGCGAACGCAGCGAGGTTGTGGCTTGCCGATCCGTGCCGGAGGAAGACCCACATGCCCTTGTGACGCTTCTCGTCGACCTCCTCGAGACTGACCATCTCGTGATCGGATTCCACGCCAGCGACGAGGTACGCATCGAGATCCGAACCGCGCAGTCCTGGAGCGTGGCCGTCGACGCGACGCGAACCAGCGAGCGCGATCTTGGCGAGCAAGGTCTCGTCGCCAGCGATCACGCCTGGGAAGTCCATGACCTCGGCCACACCGAGCGCGTCGGTCTCGGCGAGCACCTCGGCGATCGCTTCCACCTCGAACGTCGCCCCCGGACTCTCGAATCGCGACGCTGGCACACACGACGACCCACAGACTCCGATGGTGATGGGGAGATCATGGGCGGCTGCGATCATCGCACGCACACCCTCGAGCCCCTTTACGTTGGCCATCTCGTGTGGATCGCTCGCGACCGCGACCGTCCCCATAGGTACGGTCGCTTCGACGAAGCGGTCGATCCACAGCTTCGTCGATTCGATGTGGACGTGGGCATCGATGAATCCGGGCACGATGATCATGCCCGCGAGGTCCAGCCGCTCCTTGGTCGGCCGCTCGCCCCATCCGACCACCACCCCGTCGGCGATCGCGAGCGACGTCGAGACCCAGGTTCGCGTCAGAGGACTGAAGACCTCCGCACCGTTGATGACGAGGTCGACGTTCCCGTCACCTCGCGCCAGGGCGATCATATGACTGTCGTGCCGTGGCGAAGCGCTGCGCACCAGGGCCTCCTCGTTCGTCGATCAGGCACAGGGCACGCTCATGGTGCCGTGCGCTCGCAGCCTAGAGCCACCGGGCGTCGTGGTCGTGGTGCGGACGCCGTCTAGTAGCCACTGCTATAGCCGCTCGAGGACGAACTCGACGAGCTCGACGCAGCGGTGATCGGGGTCCCGCTCGGGGCGATCACGTGCCAGGAACCCCCGAACGAGTTGATGCCTTGGCCGCTGATGACGTGGGGGCCCGAGTCGTCGACGAAGGTGTAGAGAGGGTGGCCGTCATAGGCGACCTGATGCTCTCCGCCTGGGCGCACGAACGTGCTCACGAGCGATGCCTGGGCCGAGCCACCGACCGTGGGGTGCGTCGCGAGCACCGGATGCCACGCAGCGGCACACGAACCCGTGCACGCCGAATGATCGTGTGAGTCTGCCGAGAACACGTAGTACGTGACTCCCGAACCCGAGGTCACGATGGTGCCGTAGCTCGAGGACGACGTGGCGACGGTCGCAGAGCTGGACGACGTCTTCGCCGAGGTAGACGTCGACGACGTCGACCCACAGGCGGCCAGTACGACACCAAGGCTCGCCAAGACCCCGACGGTAACCACGGAACGGACGTGCAAGGACTTGCGCATGGCTCCCCTCCTTTGTCCGGACAACACCGGTGAGAGCGCATCCCTTCCCAAGGGCCACGGTTCGGGCCCGATCGAGGCGTAGGATGACACTGCCTGATGACAGCACATCGGCGCCCGAGTCAGAGAGGAGTCCAATGCTCCAGGTGCGTCCGTTTCGAGGAATGCGCGACATCCTCCCCGGGGAGCACGAGGTCCGCTCTGCCGCAGCGTCTGTGATCCGCTCGACGTACCGGTCGCACGGCTTCCTCGAGATCGAGACCCCGATCGTCGAAACCCTCGAAGCACTGGCTGCCTCCGGGGCGGGCGAGAATGCGAAGCTGATGTTCAAGGTGCTCAAGCGCGGCGAGCGTCTCGACCTCGGGTCCGCCTCGAGCCCCGACGACCTCGTCGATGCGGGCCTGCGATTCGACCTCACGGTGCCGCTCGCTCGCTTCTACGCCGTGAACCAGTCGAAGCTGCCCAAGCCCTTTCTTGCGATGCAGATCGGCCCCGCCTTTCGGGCCGAGCGTCCGCAGCGCGGCCGACTCCGCCAGTTCGTGCAGGCGGACGCAGACATCCTCGGCGAGGCGAGCTGGCTCGCCGAGGTCGAGCTGCTGATCGCCGCCACGGCGGCCTTGCACCAGCTCGGCCTCGAGGGCTTCGAGCTGCACGTGAACGATCGACGGGCCGTCGAGCATGTCCTGGAGCGTCTCGAGGTGCCGGCAGATCATTGGCGCAGTGTGCTCGTCGCGCTCGACAAGCTCGACAAGGAGCCGCCGATCGCTGTGCGTAACGAGATGGTCGGGGCTGGGCTCGGCGAGGAGCTCGCCGACCACGTCCTCGCAACGCTCGGTGACATCGTCGAGAACGAGCATCCCCTCGATGTCCTCGAGACCCTCGATGTCGATGCAAGCGTGCTCGAGAGCCTCCACGCGATCGCGACGCACGTGCGGACCTCGGTCCGGGACACGGAGGTCGTCATCGACCCGCTCATCGTTCGAGGGCTGGACTACTACTCCTCGTCGGTGTTCGAGATCGTTCACCCTCACTGGTCGTCGTCGATCGGCGGCGGCGGGCGCTACGACGGACTCCTCGCACGCTTCGGAGTCGACGAGCCGGCCTGCGGTATCTCGCTTGGGTTCGAGCGCATTCTCTCCCTGCTCGAAGAGCTCGGCATCCACCTCGCCACGCCGCGACGCCGCCTCACCCTCATCTTCGACCCGACGACTCAGATTGCCGAGGCGTTGCGGATGGCTCGACACTTCCGTCGCGACGGCTACCTCGTAACCCTGCTCCCACACGATCACACGGCGCGCTCCCCGATGAAGCGCCTTGCACTCGCGGCAGAAGAACTCAAGGCGGAAGGATCGCAGGACTCCTTCTGGCACCTCACACTCGGTGTCGACGCCGAGCCGCGTCTCCTGATGCACTGAGCACGTCACGACCGAACCCACGACGCATCCGCCGCGACGGACCAGCACGCTCGGTAGTCGAGCCAACCGAAAGACGGACCGTCTCGACAACGATGCGGCATACTTCGCGTGCTAGTGTCGCGCTGATGCAGGTCCTGCATGGGTGTGGGCTGCGCTCAGGTATGAGGGGGGTTGGGCTATGAGGCGTATCAGTCGTCGTCTGCAGATGCTCGGTACCTTGGGATCCATCGGCCTCGTCGGCGCTGCACTGGCGATGCCAGGCGCGCAGTCGCTCGCGTCGGCGTCTGATCCGCTGGTGCCGGTGTCGCAGGGCATCGGTGCCGATGTGCTCTCGCACGCCACCCCGACGGGCACCACGGCTGGGTCGACGATGATGCGGGTGTCGTTCATCCTGAAGATGCGCAACCAGGGACAGCTTGCCTCTCGGGTGGCTGCTGGTTGGCGTGGTCCGTACCTGACGCCCCATGAGTTCGCGCTCGAGTACGGCCAGACCGAAGAGTACATCCTCGCGCTGCGTGGGTTCCTCCGTGAGTTCGGCATCAGCTCCCAGGCCATGAGCGATGGCCTCGATGTCACCTCGCAGGGCACGGCCGCACAGTACGACAAGGCCCTTGGGATCTTGCTCGAGAACTTCACCGTCACCACCAGGCCCGCAGCCAGTGCGCCCGCGACGACCCAGACGGTCTACGGGACGCGCAGCGCGCCGCAGATGCCGTTGAACCTGGCGTCGAACATTCTGGCCGTGCTCGGGTTGTCGAACTACGCGCCCTACGAGTCGCTCGCGGTGCCCGGCATCAACCAGGTCGCACCCACGGCTGGGTCGTCGCAAACCGCAGCACCCACCGATCAGCTGCCGCAGGCCTTCACGAGCGACTACAACCTCACACCGCTCCAGCAAGCGGGCTACCTCGGTCAGGGGCAGACCATCGGCATCGTGACCTTGGCGAGCGTGAACCCTTCGGTGCCGATGTACTTCTGGAGGAACATCGCGCACGTCGTGACGTTGCCGAATCGTCTTGCGCTCGTCAACGTCGACGGCGGTGCAGGGCCGGTGTCGCTGAACGCTGGCTCCGACGAGACCACCCTCGACGTCGAGCAGTCGGGCACGATCGCGCCGATGGCCAAGATCGTCGTGTACCAGGCGCCCAACACCGACTACGGCTTCGTCGACGCCTTCTACGAGGCGGCCAGCCAGAACGTCGCCGGCTCCGTCTCGTCGAGCTGGGGTGAGTCCGAGACCGCGATCCAAGCTGCGGTGGACGCAGCGCAGGAGTCACCGGGGTATGCGGCCTCGTTCAACCAGGCCTTCCTCGAGATGGCGGCGCAGGGACAGTCGAACTTCATCGCGAGCGGCGACAACGGCGCCTATGACCCTCAAGGCGATATCGGTACCACCAACCTCGGTATCGACAACCCCTCCGACTCCCCCTACGACACCGCCGCTGGCGGCACGACGCTCCCGGGTACTCAGACCTACCCGATCATGGCGAACGGGACCCAAGTCGGCACCGAGTCGGTGACCATCCCGCAGCAGATGACCTGGGGCTGGGACTACCTGTGGCCGATGTACATCGCACTCGGCTTCCAGAACGAGGCCCAAGCAGCCACGAGCTTGCCGGTGGGATCAGGCGGTGGCTACTCCACCCTCTTCGGCCGTCCGCTCTACCAACAGGGTCAGATGGTGGGGGCAGGGAGCTACTCGGCCTATGAGTTCTTGACGCCGATCGATCCACAGCAGGTCGCACCAGGCCTCGTCGAGCCGACGCAGTTCTCGTTCAACCCTGCCCCGACGCTTCAGACGGGCATGAGCGGTGGCCGCGTCACGCCGGACCTGGCGTTCAACGCCGACCCCCAGACCGGCTATGCGGTCTACGACCCACAGTTCCAGAGCGTCTACGGGTCAAAGCTGGTGGACTTCGGTGGCACGAGCTTCATCGCGCCTCAGCTCAACGGGACCGACGCCGTCTACGAGAGCGCCCTCGGGGGCGTACGGCTCGGCTTCTGGAATCCGAACATCTACCGCTTCGCGACCTCGACGTCGTCGCCGTTCACGCCGCTCGATTCGAACACCATCGACGGCTCGGCCTACTACAGCGGCCAGATCGGCAACGCCCAGCTTGCGATCTCCGGTGAGTTCACCAACACGAACGACTTCTACACCGGCTCACAAGGCGCCGTGTTCAATCCGGGATCGGGCCTCGGCTACGCGGACCTCACGCAGCTGTTCCGCAGCTTCCAGACCGCGATCCCGAGAGAGCTCGGCGACTGAGCGGCCGCGTCGCAGGGACGGCCTCGGGCACCAAGACGCCCGAGGCCGCGCTGCTCGACGGCTCGGCGCTGCGAACCGCGGCTCATCGCTGCTGCGTGATGACCAGGGACCGAGAGGTTCATCTGGGCGATGATCGCCAGCGCGAGGCGGACTCAGTTCACATCCTGAGAGTCACATCCTGAGAGCCGTACAGACCAGCATCAGCGAACCACCACACGCCATCCCCGCCAGCTCCCAGGTCAGAGGTACCGCTTCGCGAACTGCGGCCCGTCGTCCGTGGGTACGAACAAGGGCCGTTCCCGATCGACCACGAGTCTGCCCAGAGTGGCGAAGGGCGTCGTCCTCTTCCAATGCTGGCCTTCCAATGCTGGCCTTCCAATGCTGGCCCATCCATTCCCCCGATCGCAGGTGTCAACCTGGAGGGAGAAGGCCAGCAGCGTGCGTGGGCGCCGAGAGCTGAGAACGACGCGACGGAGCGGTCAAGCCGAACCAGGTGTGGGCGACACGCGGATCGTCGTCGCGGAGGCGAAGCGGGAGTGGGCAGCCGGCTCACGCTGCACGCACCGACGACGTCCCCAGCAGCACGACGTGGCGAGTTGCCACGTCCCCGTTCAGCCACGCCCATCAGCTGACCTTCTGTGGAGGTGAGGGCCTAGGCTCCGATTCATGCAGATCGTGGTCCCGACAGCCCTCACCGAACTGATCACACGCATCCCAGACGCACCGATCGTGACGTGGGATCCAGGGGACCCGATCGATGATCGATTGGCCATGACGACCTTCTTCGTGCCGGCCTACGCTGCCGGCGGCGCCGCCCTCGAGCCGCTCCCGCGTATGCGTCACCTCGAAGTCCTCCAACTCCTGACAGCTGGCGTGGATCGTGTCGTCGGGCAGATCGGCGAAGGCGTCACGCTCTGCAATGCCCGCGGCGTGCACGATGACGCGACTGCAGAGTTGGCGGTGGCGCTCCTCCTCGCCGCGACGCGTGGCTTGTCCGAGTTCGCCCTGGCCCAACACGAGGGGCGGTGGGAGCGTCGTGTCATGCCAAGCCTCGCGGGTGCGCGCGTCGCCATCATCGGCTACGGCGCGATTGGCCGCGCCATCGAGGCTCGCCTCGCGCCGTTCGGCGTCGAGATCGTCCGAGTGGCTCGTACACCCCGGTTCAACCCTGACGTCCTCGCCTTCGACGAATTTGCCCCGATTCTTCCCACGCTCGCCGGCATCGTCGTCGTGGTTCCCCTCACCGATGCAACCAGGCACCTCATCGACGCAGCACTCCTTGCCAGGCTCCCCGACGGCGCGGTCGTCGTTAACGTCGCCCGAGGCCCAGTCGTCGACACAGAAGCGTTGGTCGCCGAGCTCGCGAGCGGTCGGCTCCGGGCCGGTCTCGACGTCACCGACCCCGAACCGCTGCCGCCTTTCCATCCGCTGTGGCACCTACCGAACGTCGTGCTCACCCCGCACGTCGGAGGAGACGTCGCCGGCCTCGAGACGCGCGCGTCGGCGCTCGTCGAGCGCAACGTCCGCCGCTACATGGCCGGACTTCCCCTGCTCAACGTCGTGAGGGGAGAGTACTGATGATCGTGATCGGCGCCGAGCAGCCCATCGACGTCCTCCGCTCGGTCCACACCATCGCCATGGTCGGAGCGTCCTCGAACCCGTGGCGGGCTTCCCACCACGTCATGGCGGAGCTCCTCGACCTCGGCTACGAGGTGCTGCCGGTGAACCCTCGCGAAACCATGGTGCACGACCTGCCCGCCTACCCCACGCTCGAGGCTGCTGCCGCGGAGCACTCGATCGACCTCGTCGACGTCTTCCGCCGCCCGGAGGCGTGCCCCGCGGTGGCTCGCGCCGCCGTCGGTGTCGGCGCTCGAGCACTGTGGCTCCAGCTCGGGATCGTCTCGGACGAGGCTGCCGCCATCGCGCGCGAGGGCGGTCTCATCGTCGTCATGGACGACTGCCCGTCGCGCTACGTCACCAGGCTCCGAGCCGACCGCAGACCTGAATCGACGTGAACAAGGGACGAAAGTCCCGAACCAAATTCAACTAAGGTCCCTCAGTGGTGTACCCTTGTCGGTATCAGCACAACCTTCATGAGGTCGAGGAGGGGACATGGCCGAAGCGAAGGGGCTCCACCACAAGGTGGTCATCATCGGCGGAGGTTCCGCGGGCATCACGGTGGCGGCACGCCTCCGACGAGCAGGCGAGACCGACGTCGCGATCATCGAGCCATCGGAGAATCACTACTACCAGCCACTGTGGACCGTCGTGGGGGGAGGGCTCGCCAAGGCGAGTGAGACCGTGCGCTCCGAGGCCTCGGTCATGCCGCGTGGCGTGAAGTGGATCCGTGACCGGGTGGTCACCATCGATCCGGAGAACCAGGTCGTGAGCACCGAGAGCGACATTCCCGTCCACTACGACTACCTGGTCGTGTGCCCGGGTATTCAGCTCAATTGGGATCGAGTGCCCGGACTCACCGAGGCGGTAGGCCACGACGGGGTCTCGAGCAACTACACGTTCGATCTCGCGCCACGCACCTGGGACTTCATCCAGCGGACCCGCTCGGGCACGGCGGTCTTCACCATGCCCTCGGGACCGATCAAGTGTGCCGGCGCGCCTCAGAAGATTGCCTACCTCGCGGCGGACTACTGGCGGATCGAGGGCGTGCTCGACAAGATCCACGTCATCCTCGTGCTCCCTGGACCGACGATGTTCGGCGTGCCGGTGTGGGCGAAGGAGCTCGAGAAGGTCGTTGCGCGCTACGGCATCGATGTTCGGTTCCAATCGGAGATGGTGGAGATCGACGGCACCAAGCGCGAGGTCGTCATCTCCGACAACAAGGAGGGCACCAAGGAGACCATCTCCTACGACTTCCTCCATGCCGTACCGCCGCAGAGCGCTCCTGACTGGTTGAAGGCGACGCCTCTGTCCGACGGGACGCCAGGCGGCTGCGTCGAGGTCAACAAGGAGACGCTGCAGCACGTGCGCTATCCCAACGTGTTCGCCCTCGGCGACGCCGGCAACACGCCCAACGCCAAGACCGGTGCCGCCGTACGCAAGCAGGCACCCGTCGTGGTCGCGAACCTAAAGGCAGTGATGGCAGGGCGCACACCCGAAGCGCACTACGACGGTTACGGGTCGTGCCCGCTCGTGACCGCTCGCAACCGCATGCTGCTCGCCGAGTTCGACTACACCGGCAATCCGCACCCGACCGTGCCGCTGATCGACACGACGAAGGAGCACTACTCAATGTGGTTGCTCAAGCGCTACGGACTGCCCGCGCTCTACTGGCACGGGATGCTCAAGGGCATCGCCTAGGCAGCCTTTGGGGGGCCACGCGCCGCTGCCGATGGGTCGCGGCGCACGCACCAGCAGCGGGGATGGGGGCTCCGCTGCTGGTGTCGGGGCCGATCGTCGAGCCGGCGACTCGGGTCCGCATGAGCCGCGGCCCCTCCCTGATATCGCTGACAGCTCGCCCTGGCAGCTCGCCGACGTCAACGGTGACGCGAGGCGTCGTCGACTCCGACGTCGTCCCACCACGGCGCCTTCGCCCCAAGGACCCAGCGCACGCCACCGCGCGGGTCGCTGACGTCGCCAGCTCGCCTCGGAATGAGGTGGACATGGACGTGATCGATGACCTGGCCTGCCGCCGCTCCATCATTCACACCGACGGTCCAGCCATCTGCCTCACCAACGACCGGCGGTGGAGCATCGAGCGTGTCGTGCACCAACGCCCAGAGATCCGCTCGCTCCTCGTCGTCGAGATCGACGAGCCGGCCACAGTGACGCAGCGGCAGCACCAAGAGGTGGCCCGCTGCGACCGGATAGCGATCCGCGACGACCGCGGCGAGGGTCGAACGGCGGAGCGCACTCGCCGCCGCGCCGCACAACGGACAGCTCACGGCTCTCACCAGGGCCGAGGGTCGATCGCGAGCGTGTCGAGGATGGCCCGTACGTCGTCGAGGGTGGTCAGTGGATTGACGAAGCAGAAGCGCAACAGCTTCTCCCCTCGATAGGCCGTGGGGAGGACGAAGCCCACCCCGTCGACCAGCGCCTGCCGCGACCATCGCTCGTACGCTTCGGCATCCCATCCCAGGCGTCGAAACACCACGACGCTCAGTTCGGGCTCGATCGCGAGCTCGAGGTAGGGACGTCGCTCGATCTCGTGGGCGCTCTCGTGGGCAAGCGTGATCGACGCTTCGATGGCCTCGCGATAACGGCGCGTGCCGTGCGTCGCGAGCGAGAACCAGAATGGCAGACCTCGAACTCGCCGCGAGAGGTGATAGCCGTAGCTCGACGGGTTCCAGTCGGGCGCACGATTGATCTCGTCGAGGTAGGCGGCCTCTTGCGTCAGGGCCCGCCGAGCAACGTTCGGGTCACGGTAGACGATGGCCGCAGCATCGAACGGAGCGAACAGCCACTTGTGCGGGTCGATCACGACGGAGCCTGCACGTTCGATGCCACGAAAGCGCTCGCGAAGATGGGACGCGAGCGCAGCACCACCGTAGGCAGCGTCGACGTGCATCCAGAGCCCGTTGACCTCGGCAAAGTCGGCGACCTCGTCAAGTGCATCGACGAGGCCCGCGTTCGTCGTGCCGGCCGTTGCCACGACAGCGACCACCGAGTTGCGCTCGGCATCGGTCAGCTTTGCCCACGTCCGTACGAGGTCCTCACCGCGCAACCGTCCCGGATCGTTGACCTCGACCTCGACGACCTCGAGATCCATGACGTCAGCTGCCGTGCGAATCGACGAGTGCGCCTCGGTCGAGGCAAGAATGCGGTAGCGATCGGGCCGCACACCGCCGAGGCGCTCCTTGGCCGCCTGACGCGCTGCGTGAAGACCGGAAAGGTTCGCGAGCGAACCTCCCGACAGGAACGTCCCACCAGCCGTCTCGGGGAACCCGATGAGGTCGGCGAGCCAGCGCAGCGCCTCGTTCTCGAGGTACACCGCGCCAGCGCCCTCGAGCCACGAGGTCCCGGAGATGCTCGAGGCCGAGACGATCATGTCGAAGAGCACCGCTGCCTTGGTCGGAGCGACCGGGACGAACGCCAAGAACCGAGGGTGATCCGAGCTGAGGGTGGCCGGCGCGTAGCCCTCGACGAAGCGGCGCAAGGCCTCTTCGCCGCCGATACCGTCCTCGGTGACGTTCGCGCCGTAGAGCGCGCGCAGTTCGTCGGCGCTCTTCGGCCCGTCGAGCGGTGGTGGCTGGAGAGCAATGCGTTCCATGGCGTAGCGAACGATCGACGCTTGGAGCGACCGGAGTTCATCATCGAGTCGGTGCACGACCCCTCCTTCTCTGGTGAGGGAAGACGTGGCGATCCTAGCGACCCTCAAAGTATGCGAACACTGCATGAGGCGCCGAGCCCGAGCGTCGATCGAGGCGACGGGTATGCTCGGACCCGATGGCGTCATCCCCCGACTCCGATGCCTCGCGCACGCTCGACGAACTGCTCTTCCGACTGGGGCAGTCACTGCGTCGACTTCGCGTGAGCTCGGGCGAGCATGCCACGTTTACCTACGCCATCGGAGCCGGTTTCTGGCAGCTCGTCGCCATCGCCCACCACGGCGAGATCCGAGTCAGCGACCTCGCCACCCAACTCAACCTCGACATCTCCACCGTCTCACGCCAGCTCAAGGCCCTCGCGCATCGTGGCCTCATCGAGAAGGTCGCTGACGCCGAGGACGCACGTGTCGCCAAGGTACGCCTCACGCCGAGCGGTAAGCAGGTCCTCGAAGAGCTCCGCGCTCGGCGCCATGCAGTTCTGGAGCGCGCGCTGCAGAACTGGGGACCGGATCGTCGCGAGATGCTGCTTGCCCTCCTCGCGGACCTCGTCCGCGAGCTCGACGTCGCGTCCTCGTGTGCGAACTGCGGCAGCGACGACGAGCGGACCAAGGGCCCACAGACTGCGAAAGACACGCCGACGTCCTGAGCTAGCGTTGCAGGCATGCGAGACGAGCAGCACGAGCTCACGGCGTTCGTCTTTGCCGGAGGCGGTGGAAGGGGCGCATGCCACGTCGGCATGCTACGAGCCTTGTTCGAAGCAGGGGTGAGACCCGATCTCGTCGTTGGCGCATCGGTCGGCGCCCTGAACGGCGTGATCGTTGCAGCCGACCCGACGTCGCGCAGTGTCGAGCGCCTCGAGAGCATCTGGCAGTCGCTGAGAGCCGCGCGCCTGTTCCCGGCGACCAAGCTCGTGACACTCCTCCGGTACGCGACGCGCCGGGCGAGCGTCTTCCCCGCCGAACCGCTCATGACCTTTATCGCAGCCCACGTGCCGGTCGTCGACCTCGCCGATACCACGGTGCCGATGGAACTCGTCTTGGCTGACCCGCGCACCGGCGAAGCACGATGGGAGCGTCAAGGTCCCGCCGTCGCCCTGCTCTACGGCAGTGCCGCGATCCCTGGCGTCCTGCCGCCACTCGTTCACGATGGACGCGAATGGGTCGACGGTGGTGTCCTCCACGACACCCCGGTCGCAAGGGCCGCCGATCTCGGTGCGACGCGCATCGTCGTGCTCCTGACGGGCACGCTCGCCGATCCGCTCCCTGTCCACGAGCGCCCTCTCGAGGCCCTGGTGCGCTCGATCACGCTCACCAAGCGAGCACAGCTCGCCACTGAGCTCGCGTGGGCACGAGAACGTGCCGAGGTGATCGTGCTGGAGTGCCCGGCCGCCAACGCCCTCGATGCCCTCGACTTCTCTCAGACATCGACGCTCATCGAGTCGGGCTATCGGACGGCGGTGCGGACCCTCGCCGCCTCACTGGAAGGCACGCCCGCACGAGAAGCCGCACGCTGAACGAGACGGAGGCAGCGGCTGCTGCACGACCGGCCAGCCGTTGCCACCTCTCGGGTACCCACGTCGAGGGCCGTCCCGGCGTCCCTCGATGCGCGCCTTCGCGAAGCCGTGGTCGGGCGCCTCTGCCGTCTGGACGCACGCCGCCTCGGCGGTACCTCCCCGGAGCCGATAGCACAACCTTCGTCCTCGGAAGCCGGACCCCCCAGCTGCTGGTCAAGACCACGATCGTGAAGCGACCGGTCTCGAGGCCGCTGTTGCACTCTGCACCGCCCGCATTCCGAGTGCCAGAACCGCTCGACGCCGCCAACGGCGACGGAACCGGCGTCCACGGCAGTTCCACAGAGTCGAACCGCGCCATCTCGACGACCGGGGACCACGAGCGGCGACGGTCCGCGAGAGGCCGCGTCCGTTGCGTAAGCATCGCAAGGGGCGTCTTCGTGCGGGTCCGACCACGTGGCTGGGCCGAAGCACGGGTGGCCACCTGTCGCTACGGCCCATCCGTCCCAGTGCAGACGCCACCGACATCACGACCCATCCGTAGCGTCGCGGGACACCCGCCACGTGGCCGGACCTGGTCCATCGACACTCGATGGCGTCGTCTCCGAGGCCGAGCGAGGGGCCGGATCCTTAGACGGGATCGACCGAGACGATGCGGAGCGTGCCCGCGCTCGGAACCTCGGTCACGGTCAGCGGGTTGCCGCCCAAGGTAACCGTGACGGCGACGGAGAGAACGCGATCCCCTAGGACGACCTCACGTACGCTCACTGGTGTCCCGGACGTATACGGAGCCAGAAGGAGCCCCGTGCGCACGGTCCCGGCCGCGACGACGAGGGAAGTCCAGCGCGCGTCCTGCGCGAGGCCCACCCGGGCGGCTGACAAGCTGGCCAATGCCTCGGCCTCCCACGCCATGGGAGCACGACTGTCTCGCCACCTTACTGACGCTGCGCCCAGGATGGTGAGCGTCCCGCCAAGCCACCCCGAGGCGAAGAGGTTCGGGGGCTGGGGGACACCGGCTGGGAGGCTTGGCGTCACGCCTGTGCTCGCCAGCGTGAGTCGATCGCCCCGGGTGATCGCCACCAACCGCGCCGTGACGATGAGCCGATCAGGGGTCAGGAACAGTGCGTCGCTCGGCCAACAACTGTCGAGGGCGAGCCCACGCGGACCTGGCGGCGGAATGAGTTGGCCAGGGTGCAGAACCAAGCGATCTGCAACGGTAAAGACGTAGGTCCGGCAACCCTGTGCGTAGAGCACGGCGGCCCCCCTCCGCAACGTTGCGTTCGACGCGAAGTAGCTCACGTCGTGAGCTGCCAGCACCGAGACGCCCAGTTCACCTGGCAACGGTGTGGAGGGATCATGGCCGACCGCCCACGCGAGGGTCGCTTGGGCCAGTCCTTGGGCAACCGGCGCAACGACGCCTACGGAAGGGATGGCCAACACGCCGATCGCTCCCGCTGGTACGGCGTCACACTCAGACCGCACGACGCGTCGAATCGACACCGTCCCGCGCGCCTCGGCGTGCTGCAGCCACGTCACCGGCCACACGATGCCTGCGGTGCCAAGCCCCGCGAGCACAAAGCCGAGGCTCGCCACAGCGAACCGCCGTCGCGACCTCGGGTGACGCGTGACGAATCGACGCCCTCGATGCTGCCCCAGTCCCGCACGTTCCAGCACCGCGACCATCTTCGCCAATCAAGCACGCGACCGCCCGGACCGTGCTCGCAGGAGACTCACACCCAACGTCTCCGATCCAGTTCCGCGGGTCGGCGCTAACGGCGCACTAACGGCACCGTGCGCGTCAGGCCTCGCGCCAAGGACAAGGGGTCACCGGTCGGCCCCGGGGACGACACGATCACGCCGCGCTCGGCGACATCGCGACACGCCCCTGCCAAGGGGTAGTCACGGGGCAGCGTCCGCGCGAGGAGAGCGAAGGCCCAGAGACGAGACAACGCCCCGCCAGCGCCGAGGACGACCGACAGCGCTCAGCACCTCGCCAAGACTCAGCTCACCAGGTCGGCAAGCCGTGCGCGCCAGTATGCGAGCCCATCGTTGGCGAGGAGCCGACGCGCACGCTCGAGCGGTGTCGAGGCACGTCGCGGGTCGGCCAGCATCAACAGCCGTGCGAGGAGTAGGTCGACCGGACCGAGGCTGACGCACACCGACCAGTGCACCGTCCCTCGGTAGGGCGCAAGGAGTGCCACCAAGCGCTGCGCCATCTCGACGTCGCGGACGTCGCCAGCGACCCACGCGTACTGCACGGCACGCGCGAGCCACGTGATGTCGGTGCGCACAGGATCCTCGAGCTCGGCGACACCGCGCGCGAGGAGCTCGCGCGCACGGCCTTGATCACCGAGCGCGACCGCGATTCTCGCCTCGGCAGCGTCCCACACCGTCCACTCGTGCTGGACCCGACGAAACTCTGCGACGGCGTCCGCGAGCTCGCCAAGCCGTCCCTCGGCCTCGCGCACCATCATCAGCTGGGCCCCGTAGACCGCCGCAGCGCCTTCGCGGAGAATCTCGGCCCGGACCGTGACCAGCGCCTGCTCAGCGGCTGCCTCGGCATCGCGAAGCCTCCCCGCCATGAGCCGACGTCCTGCCTCACGGATCTCCACCTCCCAGCGCACCTGGTCGTCGAGAGCTGCGGCGCACAGCCGGGCAGCCTGGAGTTCGAGGTCGGCCTCGTCGAGATGACCGAGCTCCACCAGCGCGTCGTGCGCCAGTAGATGGCCGCGAGCAACGCCCTCGATGTCATGAGTCGACCTCGCAAGCGCGAGGATGCGGCGAGCGCTGGCGAGGCGATGGGCTGGGTGGGCTGCCTCGAGGCTGCCGAGGTGCGCTCGCGTCAAGGTCGCCAGTGCGAGGGCGTCGGCACCCTGGCCGCCGCGACGGTCGAGGGCCGCGACCGCACGCCTCGCCAGCGCTCGCCGATCCCTGGCCGACGCCGTCCAGACCCGCGACAGGGCAAGCGCAGACGCCAAGGAGGCGATGTGCTCCGGTCGACGGGCTCGCTCGAGAGCGGCCTGCAACCGCGTGGTGATGGCGGGATCCTCTCGACCCACGAGGGTCGGGATGAGCGCCGCGGTGACGATCTCGGCAGCCGTCGCTGCCGCAGCGATCCGACGCAGAACCACGGCACGCTCCAAGAGCTCGACCACGGCGTCTCGGAGCCGTGGATCGCCGAGGGCACTCAAGCACTCCACTCGCAGCACGAGGGCATCCAGGTCATCGGCTCCACCGTCCGACCGCTCCACCCGCCAAGCGTCGAGTGCACTGAGTGCATCCTCGTACGCGCCGAGGCTGGCGGCTTCGCGCGCCGCCGAGAGACGGGCCTTGGCGAGTCGCTCGGGCGACACTACGGGGGCCGCTCGAGCGAGGTGGTGGACGAGGGTGTGCGACGACGTACCTCCCTTGGCAAGCGCCTCGGCCGCTCGGGCGTGCAAGCGGACCTTCTCATCGGTCCCTGCCTGCGCGAGGACGTCCTCACGGAGGAGGTCGTGTCGTAGCACGACGGAACCCCCCTGCGAGAGGCCGAGGACGCCCGCAGCCTGCGCCTCCTGCAGCGCGGCGACATCGTCAGTGTCGGCAACGTCGAACACGACGGACGCGGGCGTTGCGCGACCGAGCACGGCCGCAGCTCGGACGATCCGTCGTGCGGGTGGGGAGAGGCGATCGACGTCGAGGCGCGCGAGACCGCTGCGACCTCGGGCTCCGGGATTCACGACGAGCTCAGCGAGTTCCCACACTCTCTCGGGATTGCCCCCGCTCGCGAGCCAGACTTCCGCAGCGACTCGTGCGGCGTCATGTCCGGTCGAGCCGAGGAGGTCGGCGACGGCGTCGAGCGCCAGTGGTCCGAGTTCGATGGTCCGAGCGCCCCACGAGACCAATGACCCGATGCTCGGTGGCAGCGCCGATCCCGTCGAGCGTGCGGCGCCAACGACGAGAACACCCTCAGGGGGGCCATCGACGGCGAGATCGGCCAGGATGGCTGTCGTCGTCGCCGAGGCCCAGTGGAGATCGTCCAAGACGACCAGCGTCGGGCGCTCAGAGCCGACTGCCGCCCACCATCCGCGAACTGCCTGCGAGAGTCGAAGGCGTCGGCTCCGCGGTGCGAGACGAACGTTGTCCGAGCCGCTTCCGAGCAGGGTTTCGAGGTCCGCTCCGAGCGGTCCGAGGTTGCAAGGCACGCCGACCCGCGCACAGCGAGTCTGATAGGCGCGCAGTGCCTCGACGATCGCCGCGAGCTCATGCGAAGGCGGATCCGACTCGCGCCCGTAGAGCACCCTGCCTCCTCGACTCACGACGACCGCACCGAGCTCGCCGAGCAAGGCTGTCTTGCCGATGCCTGCGGGACCGACCACGACGGACGCGAGCCCCTCGCCGCGCTCGACCCTGCCCCACAACACGCCGAGGTGAGCGAGTTCGGTCGTCCGACCAACGACACGGTGACGGGACCTCATGGCCTCGGGCAGGGAGTGGGGCTCGTCGGCGCCTCGCGCTTGCCCACCTTGCGCAGCAATGAGACGCGCGTAGCTTGCGGCGAGTGCGGGGCTCGGAGAAACGCCGAGGCCCGATGCGAGGGCGGCGCGTAGACGGGCGTAGAGCGCGAGCCCGCGAGCCACTGCACCCAATGTCTCCGCGGCCATGAGCCCGACTTGGCACAGGGGCTGGTTGGTGGGGTCGAGGCCGAGCGCACCCTCGACAGTCTCAAGGGCACTCGAGCAGTCGCCGAGTGCTGCCGCGCTGCGTGCGAGCACCTCGAGGTTCCGTATGCGCTCCGCCGTGACGCCACCGCGCAGGTCACGGACGGCCTCGTCATCGAGCCCAGGCAGCACACCCTCGGCGAGGATCGACTCGACATCCTCAGCTCGCGCGCGTGCCGTCACGAAGTCGCCCGCCTCCCAGGCCGCACGTCCATCCCGCGCGGCGTCCCTCGCAAACCAGAGGTCGACGTCGACCTCACCATCGCCAGTATCGAGCACGAAGATGGGGCCGGAACGCTGCACGAGCCCCCGTGGTGCGCCAACTCGCGAGAACGCGTCGCGAAGCTCATGGACGAGGACGCGCAGCGCGCCGCGCCAGCTCGGTGGACGTACGGAAGGCCAGAGAAGCGTCGCGGCCTCCTCGACGCTGAGGACGCCTCCTGCGGCTGCGAGCCCGACGAGGAACTTGGCCCGCTGACCTCCGACCGCGATGGATCCGAGACTGGTCTCTACGCGCGGCTGTCCGAGGACACGCACCTTCACCCGCGGACCACCCGTCCGTCGCCCTGTTGCGCTGCGCCCGTACGCCCCCATGGGCTGACGCACGGTCACCTCCGGATCGCTGGCATCGTCGTGCCGCATCGGTGGAACACTGTCCCATTCACCGTGCGTCGTGCGCAGCGGTCCGCGTCCCGTGCTTCCGATCTGCGAACACCCAAGTCGCCACCTGTGCACCCTCCGCCGCCCTGCATCACCCCCAGGACGGACTGTAGCAAGTCGGTGACCTGCTAGAAGGCCCGATCGGTCACTGCTCGGTCGACGAGCTTCCCGATGCTCGACGGACTCGGAGATCCACTGGGGACCCTCGGCGATCACGGCCCGCGAGCGCTCGAGGATGCCGCGACATCGAAGGCGCAGGCCGGGCTGACGATCTCCGTCCCCGCCCCAGCGGCGAGCGTGGTGCGAGCGTACGGGACGTGCTCACGTTCGGGCGCATCGACTCGTTCGATGACTCCGCGGTGAGTGCGCGTCTCCGACACCGGACAGGTCCGCTCACGAGCTCGTCACCCGGGAGCCGGTGCTCGAGACATGGGCGAGACCGCCGGCTCCGGCACGACGTTACGCGCTCAGCCACAACGACGAAGCCCTCGAGTTCCCTCAACCCCTTGATAGAGAGGCTTCGGCTGTACGAACCAGACTGAGCTCTCGGTCGGATGCTGGAGCCACCACGGCCGAACCGCGAGACGACCGGCTGAGTCCCTGCTGCCGCTTACACGGCCTCGCGCGTGTTGCGGCGGCGACGGATCTGGACCGCTGCCAGCGTCGACCCTGTTCCGACGCCGAACCCGGAGAGAGCCCACCACCACGGGGACGCGAAGGGTTCTCCGGTCGAGGCGGTCGGGACCGTCACTGCCGAACTCGCCGTCACCGGCCGCACTGCTTGCGTCGAGGTCGAGCTGGTCGTTCCCGGGCTCGTCGGAGACGTGCTCGTGCTGGTGGACGACGCGGTGGTCGTACTCGAGCTCGACGACGAGCCAGCGGGCGGCGTGCTGGAACTCTGCGCCGACGTCGATGGGGAGGGGGACGTCACCGTCACCGAGAGGGTGTTCGACGCCATTGCCACCGTCGGTGACCCCAGGTACATGGCAGAGAGGACCTGCGTGCCGCCGGTCCTGGGGAAGGTGAGTGTCACGGTCGCCAGTCCGTTGGCGTCCACGGTCGCGGTGGATGATGTGTCGCCCAGCTGGACCAGCAGCGTCCCACCGTCGACCGGGCTCCCGTTCGCCGTCACGAGGATGGTGTACGACGCGGACGACCCCGCTGCCACGCTCGTCGGTCCGAGGATCGTGATCGCGGGCACGTCCTGCACCACCACCAACGTGGTGTCGGCATAGGCGGGCGCGACGTCGGAGCCGCTCGACGGCGTGTACGTAGCGACGATCTCGTCGGTGCCGACGGGCAGGTTCGAGGTGACGAGCTGCGCCGTATGGCCCGAGGTCACCGGCGCTGTGCCGAGCCGCTTGGTCTTCCTGCCCTGGATCAGACTGAAGGTGACGGACCCACGCGCCTGGCCATGCACGGTGGCGGTGAGCGTCTCCGCAGAACCGAAGGACGACGATGTCGGTGAGGCCGCGAGGTCGAGCCGTACCGGTGTCGTCACCACGATCGTGCTCGACGCCGAGGAGGCATCGTGGGTGGGATCCCCCGAGTAGCTCGCGGTGACGACGTGCACGCCAGCCGGAAGGCTGATGCCGGTGAGGATCGCCTGGCCCGAGCTCGAGAGCGTGGACGTGCCAAGTCTCGTCGTCGTGCCGGCGCTGTCCGTCGCCGAGAAGGTCACGCTCCCGGTCGGCGGAAGGCCGGGTGCGGCCTGGGACTGGTTCGTCACCGTCGCCACGAGCGTCTCTGGCTGGCGGGCGACCGGCGAGGACGGCTGCACCGAGAGGTTCGTGGTCGTGGGGTCGAGCGAGAGGTCGACGTTCACAGAGCCGGTGAGGTCGACACCTTGCCAGGCGCCCGAACCCGTGAACGTAACGGGCAACGCCCGGGGACCGTAGGCCCGGCTCGCACCCAGCAGCGTCGCCGCTTCCTCGACCGGGATCGTGAAGCTCCCGGAACCCTGGTCGACGACGAAGCAGCCAAGCGTCACTCCTCCGGACGGACCCTCGATGCACGCCGTGCCGGTCGCTGCACCGAGCGACCCGCCCCCGGCCACGGTGGCGGTGACGGCCACGTCATTGCCGAAGTACGCAGGGTACGGGGTGCTCGAGGCGAACAGCGCCAGCGCGTTCGAGACATCGATCGAGCTCGTGGTCGAGGAGGCATCGTGGGTGGGATCCCCCGAGTAACTCGCGGTGATGGTGTCCGCACCCGCTGGCAGCTCCAGGCCCGAGAGCGTGGCCTGGCCCGAACCGTCGACCGACGCCGTACCGAGTTTCGTCGTCGTGCCGGCGCTGTCCGTCGCCGAGAAGGTCACGCTCCCGGTCGGCGGAAGGCCGGGTGCGGCCTGGGACTGGTTCGTCACCGTCGCCGTGAGCGTCACTGGCTGGCCGACGACCGGCGAGGACGGCTGTAGCGAGAGGCTCGTGGTCGTGGGGTCGATGGACAGGTCGACACCGACGGAACCTGTCGCGCCGACCCCCTGCCAGGCCCCCGAACCGATGAAGTAGACCGGCAGGGTCAATGTCCCGTACGGAACGCTCTCGCCCTCCGCCTCGAGTACCGCCGCCACCTGATCCACCGACTCTTGAACGGTTCCAGCCCCGTCGGAGATCGGGACCTCGGCAACGGGGATGAATTCCGTCTGATCGGTCTTGCCCGGGGCTTCAATGAAGGCTTCCCCAGTCACCGGGCTTGACGACCCGCTCCCCGACACGTGAACCGCAAAACTGACGGTGTCCCCTGCATAGGCAGGGCTCGGCGAACTGGTGGCGCTCAGCGTGGCGCTCAGCGCGGGGGGCGGTGGAGAGGTGGACCAACTCAGCGTCACGTAGCCGTTGCCGTTGTTGGTCGCAGACACGGTGACGCCGCTACCCGTGGTCGAACTCCCGGAGCCGCCGCCACCACCGCCGCCACCACCAATCTGTCCTGCGCTGCCGCCGTCACCGCCGTCGAGGCCACCACCACCGCCGCCGCCACCACCGGACTCATGTCCCGCTACGTCGTCGTATCCACCGGTCCCACCAGCACTGCTGCCGGCAGCACCGATTTGGCCCCCACTACCTGCTCCGTCGCCCCCTCCGGGGCCACCAGAGGCATTGGCGCCACCCGCGCCGCCGTCGTAACCCGCGGCCGCACCAGCGCCGCCACCACCACCGCCGCCCGCTGCGACGACGAGCGCAGCGTTACTACTGTCGAGGATGGCGCTCGCCGCTCCACCACCGCCGCCACCACCGCCAGAATTGAAGAGGTCGCAATTGCCGTCGCCGCCCGAGCCACCGCTGAAGCTCGAATCCGGGTTCGATCCGCCGGCACCTCCGACATAGAGGCTGAAGGGACCACCACAACTCTGCTGATTGGAACTCGCGTTCGCACCAGAAGACCCCACTTCGATGATCAGCTGCTCTCCGGGCGTCACCGTCAGCGTGCCGGTGACGACCGAACCGTCGCCACCCGAGCCACCTAACTCGCCTGCGAGCGCTGCGTAACCTGCTCCTCCTGCCCCACCAGCCACGGTGTAGTCAAGCTGTGTGACCCCCATCGGCACAGTAAAGGTCTGTTGACTCCCGGTGTAGTAGAACGTCTCACTCGACGAGTTCGAACCCGCGAGCGCCGCATGGGTCAACGGCACCGACAGACCTGCGCCAACCAGCCCGAGTCCTGCTCCGATACTTGCCAGCTTCTTCACGACCGGCACACCCGCCCACCTGCGCATGAGCCCCCCTTCCCTCGATCGGTCCTCGGGACTCAAGTCCTACCTCGCTCGCCAGCGGCTCACCTGGACGAGCGTTAGCCAGGCGTTAGCAGGAGTATCCTCGCCGCCGCCACGTTCGTGCAGCTGATGCCTCGCCCTTGACCAACCCGTGACACTCCTCACCACCTCGACGCGCAGACGGACAGGGCCTTCGCTGGGTCGTCGCCGATCGGAGAGCGCTGTCGATGCCGCGACCCAGGGAATGCTCTCCGTGAACCGATGACGCCACGTGGCAGGTGAGACCTCACCCCACGTCACTTGGACTGACCCCACATGCCTCATCACCAACTCCGCTACGCCTCTCATCCGTAGTTGGGGCGTTTCGACCACTTCGGCGGTGCAGACGGATCGGAACGAGCGACGAAGGATCGCCGATACCAACGGCATCACGGCTCGTAGGTCGCAAGGACCGTCGATCGATGCGGATTCACTCGTCGCATCTGCCCACGGGATCACCATGCGTTCAACCTCGACACCGCCGTCGCTGCGGCGGTGCGCATCTGGAAGCATGACCTTCCGCAGCCAACTCACCACTCTGAGCGACCATTTCACGGCCATATGCCGCGCCGATCCGACTGATTTGATGACAATCATTGCGACTGTTCACCAATCTGTTTCGAGTTGTTCATGGATCACGTGCAGAGGCCACAAGCGCATCCCATGCACCAGTGCCCGACTTTCATTGCCACATCGTTGCGAGATCTGCCTGGAGTTCCATCCCCTCTGAGCTGGCTCTACACTACGTCAGCGGACGACCTGGGGATCGAGGAGTTCTCAATGACGATCGGGGATTGGCTCTACCTGACTGGCGCTGTAATCGTGCTAACAGCCTCGCTCTCCGCTGTTGCACTTGCAGCATTCGGGTGGGAAGACCCACAGCTTCGACGTCAGCTATCCTTCCAAATCAGCGCCGACAGTTTGACGACCCTGCCGACGATGGCTGTGCTCATACCAGCCCGCCATGAGGAGACGGTCCTCGGGGCGACCCTCGAGCGCCTCGCGCGACAACCGTACGACGCGCTGCGGATCATCGCCATCGTCGGCCACGATGATCAGGCCACCCATGCGGTCGCGGAACGTGCTGCCTCGGCGCACCCCGATCGCATCGAGGTCGTCGTCGACCACCACTGGCCTAAATCGAAACCTGCAGCCCTCATCACTGGGATGGAGGCGGCGGGGAGCGCCGAGCTCATCGCCATTGTCGACGCGGAGGATGACGTCGCAGAAGGCTTCTTTGCGCTTGCAGCCGCCGAGTTCGCCATGCGTCCCGGTCTCGACGTGCTTCAGGGAGGCGTCCTCCTCGTCAACCTGTCCAGCTCGTGGTTCGCAACCCGATCCGCGGTCGAGTACTACCTGTGGTACTCGAGCCGCCTTCCGTGGCAAGCCCGCCACGGCGTCGTACCGCTCGGTGGGAACACGTGCGTCTTTCGCTCCCATACCCTGCACGAGGTCGGCCTCTGGGACCCCAACGCGCTCACCGAGGATGCCGACATGGGAATTCGACTCGCCACCTGCGGCGCTCAGATCGCAGTCCGCTTTGAGGAGGCACTCGCCACGCAGGAGGAGACACCCCTTAGCCTGCGCGCTTTCGTTCGCCAGCGCACCCGATGGGACCAGGGCTTCATCCAGGTGCTCCGCAAGGGCTCTTGGCGCAAACTCCCCTGGCGGAGAAGGGCACTTGCGCTCTTCACATTGGCGGCACCGTTCCAGCAAGCCCTCACGGGCGTGCTGATCCCGGTCGCAATGCTCGCCTGGGGCTTGACACGTCGACTCCCCGTCGACCTCGTCCTCTTCGCCTTCCTATCTCTCTTCGCGGAGCTCGGCGCCCTCAGCTTCGAGGTCATCGCCGCAGCTCGCTTGCGTCGCCTACGCGGTGAGCGGCCACGCATCCGAGATGCGCTCTCCCTCGTCCTCGGTCTCATCCCCTACCAGCTCGTGCTCGTGACCGCCCTGCTCGTAGCGCTGGTGCGCGAGCTCCGCGGTGAGCGCGGTTGGGCAAAGACGGAGCATGTCGGCGCACACCGTCGCTTGTCAACTCCTGACGAGGTCCTGAGCGAACAGCAGGTGGCGTAGCCGTGGTTGAGACTCTCGTCCGAACGCATGAGGTTCCGGAAGCCCCGGATTCGACACAGACCGCGGCTCGGGGCACCTGGTCGGTGGCGGGCAACACGCTCGCCTGGGGAACCGCTGCCATCGTCGCTCTCGTTCACGTCGCGGGCGCCGCACACAACCCGACCCCGATGCTCGACGAGGGTACCTATGCCGCGGAGGCGTGGGCTCTGCTGCACCTCGGGCGGCTTGCCCCTTACACGTACTGGTACGATCATCCACCGCTCGCGTGGATCCTCCTTGCCGGCATGTGGTGGCTCCTTGCCCATGTCCTGCCCCAGGGCCTCGACGCCGTCGCCCAGCTCCGCTTCGCGATGTGGATCTGGTCGCTCGTCGCGCTCGGCGCGCTGGTCGGAGCGGCGAAGAGGCTCCGCTGGCACCCTGGTGCTGCCGCCATAGCCGTCATCCTCTGGGGCCTGTCCCCGCTTGCCATCACGCTCGAGCGCCTCGTCGAACTCGACAACGTCGCGATGGCTCTGGTTCTCGTCGCGATCTGGTCGCTCTCGGATCCAAGGCGCCGCTTGCACGCCGTCGTGATCGCTGGCATCGCGTTCGGCGCAGCGATCCTGTCCGTGGAGACGGCCCTCCTCTGGACTCCCACCGTGCTCTGGCTCCTCGCTCGGCGCTACCGCGATGAACGGCGCTCGGTCGCAATGTGGACCTTTCTCCTCGTCACCGGGAGTATCGGGAGCCTGTACCTGCTCTACGCCACGCTCAAGGGAGCACTCCTCCCCGGACCCGGTCACGTGAGTTTGCTCGGGAGCGCAGCGTGGCAAGTCTTCGAGCGTGCGGGCAGCGGCTTCATCCTCCGCCACGGCACGGCCGCCTGGGGCCTGCTCCAGGGGTGGCTTCACCTCGACCCGGTTCTCGTCCTCCTGGTGCCGGCCGCGTGCATCGGCGTCATCGCTCGACGAACGCGCCCCTTCGGGATCGCTGCGCTCGTCTACACTGCCATGGCCTTCCGTCCTGGGTATCTCCCCTCGACCTACCCAGTCGAGGCGTTCCCAGCGGTTGCACTGGTCGGTGGCGGGCTCTTCGACTCCCTCCTCAGCCAGAGTGTCTCCTGGCGACGCCTGGCTCGAACCGCCCTTGGTGTGCTCGTCACCACACTCACGCTGCTGTTAGGTTTCGCCTGGTCCGCCCGGGACGCGGAGACGTTGCTCGCCCCTCGAGACCAGGCCCAGCTTGCCGCAGAGGCCTGGCTACGCGCCCATGGCGACCGTTCCGCCCCCATCCTCGTCGCCGATACGATGTGGGTCGACGTCGTCGACATGGGTTGGCACCCCTACCAGGCCGTGGTGTGGTATTGGAAGATCACGACGGACCCGGAGGTCGAACGTCGCTACCTGAGGTGCCCCAGATTTCGTAGACACCCAGGTTACTTCACGCGAGCCTCCTCCGCGACGAGGTGCTCGAAGACGACTGGGGCAAGGTAGCCGATCTTCGAGCAGCTGCGCTGGTGGTTGTAGAACTGGATGTAGCTCTGTATGCCGCGGCGCAGCTCGGCGAGGTCGCCAAAGGCGTGGCGGTAGAAGAACTCGTGTTTGAAGATCGACCAGAAGGACTCCGCGCTCGCGTGGTCGTAGCAGGTGCCGGTTCGCCCCATGGAGCGCGTGATCCCGTGTCGGGCACAGAAGGCCACAACTCGATGGTCGCTGAACTGACTCCCTCGGTCGGTGTGCCAGATGACCCCCTGCGCGTGGGACCCACGCACCGCGACGGCCTGGCCGAGGGCCTCGAGCACGAGCGTGGTCTCCATGCGCTCCGCGACGCTCCATCCGAGCACCCGCCGCGAGTGCTCGTCGCGCACCACACACAGGTATGCCATCGCGCCGGCGAGAGCGAGGTAGGTGATGTCCGAGGTCCAGAGGGCGTGCAGGCGCCCCGGGTCGAACTTCCTGGCAACGAGGTCTGGTGGGTAGATCGCCTTCGGATCGGCGTGGGTGGTCGCTGGGCGGAACCTCCTGGGGCTGATACCGGCGATGCCGCGCCTGGCCATCGCTGCTGCCACCGTGTTGTGGCTCGTCACCACGCCAGCGGCGAGGAGTGCCGCCGTGATCCGTCGTGCGCCGTAGGTGCCAGAGGATGCCTGGTGGACCGCGACCACTCGGTTCTCGAGGTCGCGTCTTGCACATGCCCGACGCGACGGTGCTACCTGGGTGCGTCGCCATCGGTAGTAGCCAGCCCGGGAGACCTCGAGTAAGCGTGCCATCCGTTTGATCTCGAAGCGAGCGTACTCCGCCTCCATCAGCGCGAATCTCTCTTGCTTGGTGGCTTCGCGGCGAAGTACGCGGCTGCTTTTCCCAGGAACT
Organism: Acidimicrobium ferrooxidans DSM 10331; assembly: GCF_000023265.1. Classification (GTDB taxonomy): domain Bacteria; phylum Actinomycetota; class Acidimicrobiia; order Acidimicrobiales; family Acidimicrobiaceae; genus Acidimicrobium; species Acidimicrobium ferrooxidans. Next base: position 60,757 of record NC_013124.1, on the reverse strand, counting down.
CGTTGTCCTTGCGCAGCTCCTCGAGCTCCCTGCGCAGCCTGATGAGCTCGGTGCGCTCCTGCGCCGTGAGGGGCGGGCTGCCAGTGGCGTTTGCTGCTTCGATCCGCCTGCGCTCCTCCCGCACCCATCGATAGAGGTTGTGCTCCCCGATCGCGAGCTCACGGGCCACCTCTGGGACGCTCCGGCCGCTGTCGATGACCCGGTGGGCCGCCTCGGTCCGGTACTCCAGGGTGAACTTCCTTCTCGACGTCCCCATCGACCTCCCCTTCCCTCTGCCATGGTACGTGTGACTTACGACGTGTCAACGGAATCTGGGGCGGCTCAACCCTCAGGGCTGGAAGGCGATGCACCTCATTGTCGTGACTCCTCAGATGCGCGCGGTGCAGACACAGTTACCGTTCATTAGCGCTGTTCAGCATGAAGACCACCTCGTCGCGCAGTTCGGCTCCGGACTCTCCCGCATCGACATCTACCGACCATGACGGGCGTCCGCAGACGCCGCGGTGTGGCGGCGCTCGTGGTGTTGGTCGCCCTCGGCATCGCAACCCTCCTCGTTGTCGTGCTGCATTCCCACAGGCGGCCCACCTTCAGCCCCTCGCCGCCGGGTGCCGTCACCGGCCAGCTCGTGAGTCGGGGTCCCTTGGTCGTGGACGAGCGCGGAACGCCGATCTACCTCCATGGCGTCGACTGGCCGAGTCTCGACTGGGCACCCGCAGGGCAGCACGCCGACGGAGCCCCAGGCCTGGACCTCTCTGAGCTCCGCTCGATGGTGACGCGCTTTCGCGCCAACGCAGTTCGCATCGCGCTCAACGAGGCCTTCCTCCTACGCGGATCCCCACGCTACGATCCGGAGTACGGGGAACTCGTCGAGCGCGCGGTTCGTGCCGCACGACGAGTCGGTCTCGTCGTGATCTTGGACCTGCACACCGTCATCGGGGCTGACACCTCGACTGCCCCGGCCGCAGCAGGGCCTTCGTGTGCGCCAGACCCTCCGAGCATCGCATTCTGGAGGACCCTCGCGGAGCGCTTCCGCACCTGGCCCGGGGTGGTCTTCGAGCTCTACAACGAACCCCACGACATCACGTGGTCGACGTGGCGCGACGGAGGGTTGATCACCTGCCCAGCGACCGGACGACGCTATGACGCGATCGGCGAACAGACGCTCCTCGACACCGTACGGGCCACGGGTGCGCGAAACCTCGTGATCGCGGACGGCATCGATTGGGCGGGGACGCTTGCGGGCCTGACGCGCTGGCACCTGGCCGGTACCAACGTCGCCTATGGGCTGCACCTCTACGTACAAGCAGCACAACCGACAGGGCCCGCGCTCTGGCAGCACGAGCTCGGTTCGACGTGGCGACACTGGCCAGTCATCGCCACCGAGTTCGGCGTCCTCGGCTGCAGCAACCCCTACCCGCTCAACCTGGAACGCCACATCGTGGACTTCCTCGCCGGACACGGCATCGGCTGGACGGCGTGGGCCTGGTGGGATGGAGGGTGCGGCTTTCCCTCCCTGATTGCCACCGAGGCCGGGCGGCCATTCGAGGGAGGCCTGGTCGTGGAAGCGACGAGCCGTGCCCTCGCTCGAGGCAGCCTACGGCCCCCGCTTCCTTGACGTGCTCTCCCGTCTGCGGCGAGCAAGTCAGCCCATGCTGTCCTGCGCGGCACCGCTACGCTTTCTCGCTCCACAAGCCCATCCGTGCTGCGGCAGGAAGCCGCTGGCATGGTACAGGGAGGTGAGGCCGAGCACCCCGACCCCAAGGTCATCACCTAAACGTGTGTCGCGGATGGGTCAGTTCTGACCGGTGATCTCGGGTCAAAAGAAGGCCGGTGCCTACAGTCCTCGTACCATCCACGGCCGACCGTTGCTCCGAAGTAGGTACGTATGCCGACAACCTTGGATGCCCTCGTCGCACGCTCTCGACGCATTGAGGTCGAGCAGATCGACATCGATGCGTTCCGATCGCACCCGCTGGATGACGCGAGCCTCGCATGCCTTCGTTACATGTGTGACATCGAGAGCCATACGGTCTGCTACCTCTGCGAACTCCTCGCCACACCCGTCCACGCCGACCCGGCGATCACGCGGTTTCTTGCGTGCTGGGTCTACGAAGAGCAGTTTCACGGTGACGCCATCGGGAAGATCCTCACCGCGCATGGGCTGGCAGGTGCCCCCGATGCGGCCGCAACGCTCCGACGCGCTCGTCGCGCTCGAGATTGGCTCCGGCTCGTTGGCTTCTCCGTCTTCTCGCCCATCGCTCCGGCGTTGCCCGGGCTCCTCATGGCATGGGGGATGGTCAACGAGCTCACGACGCAGGCTGGTTACGCGCGGCTCGTGGCACGAGCGGAGCACCCCGCCCTCACGGGGGTGCTCACCGAGATCATGAAGCAAGAGGGTCGCCACATCGACTTCTACACCATGCAGGCCCGCGCCCTGCTCGAGCGTCCCCGCGACCAGCGCATCGTACGATCGGCTCTCGCGCGGTTTTGGGCACCCGTAGGGTCGGGGGTCAAGTCGAACGAGGAAGTACGTGCGCTCATCAGCACACTCTTCACCGGTCCAGGAGGACCCGAGGTGGTCGCACGCATCGATCGTCGTATCGAACGCCTTCCTGGCCTTGCGGGCCTGCATCTCGTCACCTCGTCCGTCGAGCGCCTGCTACCTGGCTTCGGGCGTCGGGCAGCGTGAGCCACGCCCTCGCGACCTCGGCGAAGCGCACAGACGGCAGGTAACGCGTACCCGAATGTCGAGTTACGCCAACCGACGTGGTCTGTTGCCTCCGCACGACCCGACCCGAACCCAACCATGCACACCTCCGGAAGCCCGAGCGGCGAGCTTCCCAACGCAGACCACGACCCCAAGCAGCTCGTCGGTCTGAGCGACCACCATTGCGGGTCTTCGAGCGCCTGGGCCATTGCGAGTCGTGGCCTCGCCGTCACTAGGTCAGGCAGTTGCATGACAGCACTGCGATCAGAGGCCATCCCGAGGACGTCGGTACGCCGCTACGACTCCAGATCCAGGCGATCCCGGACCGGAAGACCTGCACGAAGAGCAGGTTACGACGATGACGCTCGCCCGGGACTCCCCTGCATCCAGCGAGGACTTGCGCCTTGCGATAGGTCTCTGCGCTGTCTGCGGGGGGCGCACCCCATCGCGCTTGAGCGCGCGCTCGTGCCCACGGTCCTCGCCCCATCCCTGGACGCGGTGTTCGACCCATCGAGGGATCCGCTCTCTGCCGCCCTCGAGCACCACTTCGGGCTCGCGGAGACCCACGAGGAGCAGTGGCTGGTGGCGCGCCCACCACAGGGGCAGGAGCGTGGCGTGCTCGGGCTCGCGCGCAGCGAGTGGGTGATCGACATCGAGGGCGTTGCCTACGCGGCCTCGCGCCAGCCCTTCGACGCCTTCTCACTCATCCTGCGGGCACACACCTTCGAGCTGCACCTACGCAGCTCCGCCGACGGCCGTCTCATCTCCTACTCGCCAGCGGCGACCTGAGCCCTCATCGAGCACGCTGCCAGGCGGCAAAGCCCCGTGTCCAGCTCGTCCAGCCGCACACTCACAAGGCGCCAGGCGGGACACGAACCGCCGCGAAACCTCCGCTTGAACGAGAACGCGATCGCAAGAAGTACGGCCCGAGTGGGGCGCACGTGCTACCGCGCCCGCAGGGCACGACGCGCCTTCGCGTAGTCCCCCTTGTCGATCATGCTGACCACAATCGAGGCACCAAGGTTCCACAGGACCGCGAAGACGAGCAGGCCGCGCGCCCATGGTGCGTGCGCGAGGAACGCAGCCGCAGCCGCTGCCACCGAGCACACCGTGGTGGACGTCTCCCCGGCTGCGTACATTGCCGCGCGGGCTCGGGGACCCGCGCGGCGCCGACTCTCGGGCTCGGTCATCGCCACCCACATCGGCAGTACCCCCATGAGGTGGCGAAGGCCCGGCGGATAGTTCTCCGGGTGATCCGTTCCTCGCAGTCCGAAGCCTCGAAACCTGATCCCGACGATCCGGCCGACGAACCAGTGAGCCACCGCATGGGTGTTGAGATAGATGAGTATGAACCCAACGATCAGCGCTGCCCCTCGGAGGTCAACCCCCAGCCGGTACGAGTCGGCCGCAACCGCGATGAGCCCCGTGCCGAGCGCTGCGGCGGCGCACTGGGACACAACCCCGACCGGTACCGACGTTCGAAGCCACAGCGGCGGACGTGTACCGGGCGCTCTGGTTGCCTCTAACGCCCTCTGGGCATCTGCGCTCACTGGGAGGCTCCTTTTCCTGTTCCCGAGTTGCGGTCGCCGGCTTGCCCCGACTCCAGCACGATCAGCACCGCGTCGACCGTTGCCAGGGCGAAGCGGTCGTCGATCTCTCCGGCAACAAGAAATGCACGGTGGAACAACGGCCCTGCGATCAGATCGCAGATGAGCTCGGGGTCGTCCACCCGCGGGATCTCGCCGCGCTCCTGCGCACGCTCGAGCGCCCGGTGGACCGAGCCCCGCCTCGGCGCGACGTAGCGCCGCCTGAAGCGCTCGCCAAGATCAGGATCGTCGGCGAGATCCCCGAGAAGGGGTAGCACGACCGTGCGAGCGAGCGGCGTCCGATACAGCGCAGCCATAGCCAGGGCGACCGCCCTGAGGTCGTCGCGGAGCGAACCGGTGTCCGGTGCCGGATCGGTGCCCGCGATCGTGACGATCGTGTCCACGACGAGCGAAGCCTTGCCCGGCCAGCGACGGTAGATGCTCGGCTTGCCAACACGAGCACGACGAGCGACCATCTCGAGACTGAGTGCGCTGTAGCCCACCTCGTCGAGAAGGGCCAGGGTTGCGCCCATGACGGAGGCGTCGACACGCCGATCCCGAGGCCGTCCCGGTCGAGGCCGAGCCGTGGTTGCAGAGGGGTCGACCCTCTCGATTCCATGCTCTCCGCATATCATTACGTGACGTACTGTAGCAGTATTCAGCACTCACCCGCGCCGCACCTACGCCCAGCGGTTCACCGCACGCTCCAAGGTCGGTCCCTTCCGCCTCAACGGCGCCTCTGGCTCCATCCAAGGACCGCCTCGAATCCGGATCCCACGAGACCCCGACGGAGGGAAGAGGAGGACAGATGGGACGAGTCGCACGACGACGAATGCGGAACGGAGCAGTCGCCTTCGCTGCTGCCCTTGCGACCGGTGCAGGCATCGCAACGGCGGCGGCGTCCACGCCGCCCCCGAGCAACGCCGTGCGGGCCGGCCAAGGCGTCAACGAGTAAGGCGTGACCGACGCCCTCTGCGACGGTCACCTCGCACCGTTCATGCACACCCGAGGCCTCTACTGCGACCTGCACGTGAGCTCAGAGGCATCATTGGGCTGCGAGGTCGGTGCACCCTATGAGGCGCCGCTGGCACGGTCCTTCGACCCGCTCTACATCACGGTGCCGCTCGGATTCTCCGTGCCGGCGATGTCGATGCAGTGCCCAGACGGACTGGTCTGCGTCGATCACCCGGGCACCATCGACCTCAGTCGGCTCGAGCCGCTCTACCCGCAGCTGACCGCCGCCGAGCTCACCGCTGACCTGAAGACCATGCCGACGTCTGGTCCTGAAAACTTCGTCGCCACGCTCAACGAGGGCGTCCCGAGTGATCGGACGTCGAAGTCATCGGTGTGACGAAGCCATCGGTGTGACGAAGCCATCGGTCTGGAACGCGATCAACCGGCACCGATCCTTCGCCTTCCTCGGGCACGAAGTGCGTGCGCACCTGACGACGCCGGTCCTTCCCACCAACCTGTTCCTGTACTCGCCAGGTCGCGTCCAAACGAGTGGTGTATTGGCCACCGCGGATCCTCCCTCGAGCCGACGCCCCCATCGGCTCTGGCAGGCTGCGTTGTGCTTGTTCTGTGGCGGGGTCCTCGGTCTCGGCCACAGTGACCCGGGTCACCTTGGCAAGGGCTTCAGCGCTCATGGAGCGACGCTGTTCCATCCACTCCTCGGTCTCGCCGATGAGCACCGAGCCAACGAGGCGGATGATGGCAGCTCGGTCAGGAAAGATGCCCACCACGTTCGTACGTCGGCGGATCTCCTTGTCGAGGCGCTCCTCCCCACTCAGACTCAACAGTGCCGGGCATCGGGCACGATACGCTTTCTGATATGCCCGCGTCGCGCAGCTATCAGCGCATCAGCGTGTTGCTGCGCGACCTGCGCGCCCAAGCACAGCTCACACAGGAGGAGCTAGCACTGCTCGCGGGCACCTCGCAACCGACTGTCGCCAACTAGGAACGCGGCAGGATCGAGCCGAGGTTGAGCACGCTGCAACGCATCGTTGCCGTCGCTGGCTTCGATGTGGATTTGGTCCTGCGTCCGCAGGTGCGCCGAGGTGCAAAGCCAGTCGCGGATGTCGCGACTACCATCACCGAACTTCTCCACACCGAGGGCGTGCGTTCGGCGTGGCGAGAGGTGCTCGACTTCGTCGACGACGTCCGAGGATCGTCCCGTCTCGGGAAGGCGTGGCTGGTCGCAGATCCGCCACCGCTGTGCGGCGACACACGATTCGACGCGGCGCTTGCAGGTATCGTTGAGTTCCTCTGCAACGAGGCTGGCATTGCTGCGCCGTCGTGGACGACCGAAGCGACACGCTACGTCGAGCCGTGGTGGTTCGTGGCTGGCTTGCCGGGCTATGAGGCGATGGCCCTGCGAGACAGCCCGGTCGAGCTCAAACGCCACGGCGTGTTCGTCAACGAAGGCGCGTTCGATCGTGTCTGAACCGAGGCCACGCTTCAACGCGACACTCATTCTCGAAGCGTTCAACCGTCTCGCTGACGAGCTCGAGCGCCGTGGGGTCGTAGCCGAGATCTACGTCGTCGGTGGGAACGCCCTTGCGCTCGCGTACGAGGCTCGGCGAATCACGCGGGATGTGGATGCCGTCTTTGAGCCGAAGGCAACCGTTCGTGAGGCCGCATCAACGGTAGCCATCGAGATGGGTCTACCGGAGGACTGGCTCAACGACGGAGCGAGGGCGTTCTTTCCTGGTCCTGATCCTGCATCGACTGTCGTCATCCGCCGACCGGGTCTGACCGTTTCTGTTGCCTCCCCACGTCAGCTCTTGGCGATGAAACTCCTCGCATCGCGAGCGGACCAGGACGTCGACGACATCAAACTGCTCTATGGTCTTTGCGGCATGAGGACGGCAGCGGACGGACTTGCGCTGCTCGAAGCCGTCTATCCCAATCGGCCCGTGCCTGCAAGAACCCGCTTCCTCCTCGAAGAGCTTTTCGGACACCTTTTACCTCATTCTCTCGAGCAGCCACGTCCCTCTTGAGCCACACAGGCGCGCCGTCGGGGACCCTTCCCGCCCTTACGGACGGGGCTTCTAGCCCGTCCATACGGTTGGGGTTGCTCGACATCGCCGTCCTCATGCCACCGCGACTAACTGGTCTGGCCCCGAGAAGCTGGTGGATGATTGGGCTTGCCTTTGCTCGCACGTCGGGACTGCTCCTGACGAAGCCCGGTTCCGGGCGCTACTCAGGGCTCTCGCCCTTCGGTACTGCACCTTGCGGTGTGCCTCGCTCTGGCGTGGTGACCAACGCTCGACAGCCCGGAGATACGTGACATGGATCGTGACATCCGGTCCAATTGGGACATAGGTCCCGTGGATCGCTTTCTGCAGGATGTTGATCGCTCCTACGGCGTCTCGGTGGTAGGCAAACCCACAGTCAGCGTTCGCACACCGGTAGTCCCGACCGCTCGGTCGGTTGCGTGCTCCACACGCTGGGCATGTCTTCGTTGAAGCAGCTTCGTCTACGTGCTCTCCTTTCAGGCCGGTCTTGTCGTCGAGGTACCGTTCGTGGCGTCCTCTCGACCACTGCGAAGGCTCCCGGCGTTGATGACGACCGGCTGAGCGGCGCCCCTTGGTCGCTTGCTCGATCCCCCGCACGTCTCCGTACACGAGACGACCGCTGCCATGGGCGAAGACATGGTTGGCTGCCTTGCGCGAGACCGTTGCTATCGCTGGGAGAGCGAGCGAGACCCCAACGGCTCGCTCCTCCCTCGGGCCAAGCGCCATGACGACAAGACACTGGTTGCGATCAGTCTGCCAGCAGCATCTCCCAACTGAGGACGCACGAGTAGGAGCGATCGGTGTCAAGCATCCAGCGCAAGCCATCCGGACGCTGGGAAACCCGCTACCGAGATCCGGACGGGCGTCAACGTGGACGCACAGTTCCCACGAAGATCGAAGCACGTCGCTTCCTGGAGCGGGTGGGAGCGGACATGCAACGGGCAGAGTGGGTCGACCCGCGGCTAGGTCAGCTCGCATTCCGTGCCTACGCCGAGCTGTGGCTCGCACACCGTCCAGATCTACGGCCGAGAACCGTCGAACTGTACCGCTATCTCTTGGACCGATACATCCTGCCAGCCTTCGGGCGAACCGACTTGAGCAAGATCACCCCGTTGGGAGTCCGTACGTGGCATGCCGAGCTGGCTGGGCAGCATCCATCCACAGCGGCGAAGGCCTACCGGTTGCTGCGCGCAATTCTCAACACGGCGGTGGCCGACGAGCGGATCACGCGAAATCCCTGCCGCGTCGAGGGCGCAGGCGTCGAGCAGCCCACGGAGCGTCCGATCGCCAGCATCCGGGAGGTGGACGCACTCACCGCAGCCATGCCCGAGAGGCTCGCGATGCTCGTCGTGCTGGCTGCTTGGAGCGGCCTGCGACGATCGGAACTTCTCGCCCTCCGCCGCTCCGACGTGGACCTGCCGCACGGACCGCTCCGCATTCAACGCACCAGCCATCAGCTTCGCGATGGCACCGTGATCACCGGCCCCCGAAGTCGCAAGCCGGGCTGAGGACGGTCGCGATACCTCCTCACGCGATCCGGGGCCTCGCCGAACACCTCGACCGCTATGTCGGGGCAGAACCCGATGCCCTGCTGTTCACTGGCGCTATGGGCGGCCCGCTTCGCGTGCACGTCCTCCAGAGCACCTGGGATCGCGCACGGCGCAGTATCGGGAGAGCTGACCTGCACCTCCATGACCTGCGTCACTCTAGTAATACGTGGGCGGCGGCGACAGGTGCGAGCACGCGCGACCTCATGGCACGCATCGGACACTCGTCACCACGAGCCGCGCTGATCTATCAGCACGCCACCGCGGAACGCGATAAGGCAATCGCTGCGGCTCTGTCGGACCTCGCATCTGCCCACGCAAGCCCATCGGACGAGACCGAAGCGACCGACGTCTTGGGGGAACCTCGGGCCAGGCAGTGTGGAAGCGCTCTCCTTCGTAGCGCCGACGACGCCGCCACGAGGCGCACCCCGTCGCGCAAGCACACCTCGCGGTGTGCTCCCAGCCGCAGATGTGGTCTATTTGTGGTCTGAGCAGGGCTGCTCGGCTTCTCGGCGGAGTCGACACTCTATCGAGGATGCCCCTGAGCTGGTGCTACGCGTGGAGCGGGCGACGGGAATCGAACCCGCGTTCTCAGCTTGGGAAGCTGATGTTCTGCCGCTGAACTACGCCCGCGGGCACCCTGCCTCCGCGACAGGAGCTGCGTCGCGATAGTGTAGCGCCAATGATCCTCTCTGACCGCTCGCTCCGCGACGCCCTCGCGGCTGGTCGGATCTCGGTCGATCCGCTCTCGCCCGGTGCCATCCAGCCGTCATCGATCGACCTGCGGCTCGATGCACTCTTTCGGGTGTTCCGCAACTACTCAGCCGGCCACCTCGACCTTGCTGCCATTCCCGACGACTTGACCGAGCTCGTCGAGGTCCCCTTCGGGCGAGCGTTCATGCTCCATCCCGGCGAGTTCGTGCTCGGCTCGACGATCGAGCACGTGCGCGTCGGCGAGGATCTCGTCGCACGACTCGAGGGCAAGTCGTCCCTCGGACGCCTCGGTCTTCTGATCCACTCGACCGCTGGCTTCATCGATCCCGGCTTCGAAGGCCACGTCACCCTGGAACTCTCGAACGTTGCTCAGCTTCCGATCACGCTCTATCCCGGCATGCGGGTCGGGCAGATCTCGTTCTTGCAGATGACGAGCCCTGCCGAGCACCCCTACGGTAGTGCCGCACTGGCCTCGAAGTACCAGGGTCAACGCGGCCCGACGCCGTCTCGTTACCACCTCGATCACGACGACATCAAGGGCGACCGCCGCCACCACGAAGCTACTGAGTGGTAACATCCATTCGTTCCTGACGCCCAAGGAGGCTCAGATGCGCCTTGCGATCGGCCTTGCGATCATCGTCGTCGCGCTCGCCCTGACGATCCGACGGGCCGTGGTGCTCATACGCGCCGTCCGCCGTGGGCCCGCCTCCCCCGGGCGTCGAGCGAGCCTCGCGCGACGGGCCCGCGCCGAGGTCGTCGAGGTGCTCGGTCAGCGTCGGCTCCTCACCAAACGGGTCCCGGGCCTCGCCCACTTCTTCACGTTCTGGGGCTTTACGATCCTGCTCGTCACGGTGGTGGAGGCGGTTGGGGCGCTGTTCGACCGCCACTTTGCCTTCCCGATCATCGGCCACGAGCCCTGGCTTGGCGCCCTCGAGGACACCATGGCGTTCCTCGTGCTCGTTTCGCTCGTCGTCTTCGCCGTCATTCGGCTTCGGGAGGCACCCCAGCGCCGCGAACGAGCATCGCGCTTCTACGGTTCGCACACCGGTGTGGCGTGGCTCACGCTCGGGTGGATCGCCGCCGTCATCGTGACCCTCGTCGCCTATCGAGCAACCCAGGTGAACGACGGCGACTTCCCGTACCGTTCCGGTGCCTGGCTGTCAGAGATCGTGGCGCTGCCATTCCGGCACATGGGTGCCCATACGAACTACGAACTCGAATCGATCTTCCTCGTTGCGAACGTCGCGGTGATCTTCGCGTTCCTCGTCTTCATCGTGCACTCCAAGCACCTCCACATCGCGACGGCACCGATCAACGTCGCCTTCGCGCGGCGCCCGCGAGCCCTGGGAGCGCTCGCAACGACACCCGACCTCGACCCCGAAGCGTTCGATGAAGCGACCGTGCTCGGCGTCGGCACCATCGGTCAGCTCGACTGGAAGCACCGGCTCGACACACTCGCCTGCACCGAGTGCGGCCGCTGCCAGGAGCTCTGTCCCGCATGGGGAACGGGCAAGCCCCTCTCACCGAAGCTCCTCATCATGAGCCTGCGAGAGGCGGTGCTCGCCCACGGAGCGAACCCTGAAGCCCAAGAGACGTCCCTTGTGCCCGATGTCGTCGATCCGGAGGTGCTCTGGGCCTGCACGACCTGCGGCGCGTGTGTCGCCGCCTGTCCTGTCGACATCGAACATGTCGACACCATCGTCGATCTGCGGCGCTACCAGGTCCTGATGGAGTCGTCCTTCCCCACTGAGGCCGGTGGCATGCTGCGCAACCTCGAAAACCGCGGCGACCCGTGGGGTCTCGGCGCTTCGCATCGGCTCGACTGGTTGAAGGGGCTCGACGTCGAGGTACCCGTCTTCGACGGCCAGATCCCAGCTGATGTCGAGGTACTCCTCTGGGTCGGGTGCGCCGGGGCGCTCGACGAACGCGCCCAGGCGGTGACCCGAGCCACGGCGACGCTGCTCGCCAAAGCCGGAGTCCGCTTCGGCGTGCTCGGTCCGCGGGAAACCTGCACCGGGGATCCAGCACGACGCATGGGCAACGAGTACCTCTACCAGATGCAAGCTCGCCAGGTCATCGACACCCTCACCGAGGCCGGGGCGCGGAGCATCGTGACCTCGTGCCCGCATTGCTTCAACACCATTCGGAACGAGTACCCAGCCCTCGGTGGCAACTGGGAGGTCCGCCACCACTCGGAGCTGCTCGCGGAGCTCGTCCGCGACGGTCGTCTCCCGGTCGAGGCAGGGAGCATCGCCTCAGCGACCTTCCACGATTCGTGCTATCTCGGCCGTCACAACGGCGTCTACGACGCACCGCGAGCCGTCGTCGGCGCCGCACTCGGTGCGGATCCACTCGAAATGGAGCGGAATCGGTCGCGCAGCTTCTGCTGCGGTGCCGGCGGGGCGCGCATGTGGATGGAGGAGGCGAAGGGACAGCGGGTCAACGACGCCCGCGTCACACAGGCGCTCGCCACCGGGGTCGACGTCGTCGGGGTGGCGTGCCCGTTCTGCATGATCATGCTCGACGATGGGCTGAAGGCTCGTCAGGCGACCGGTGACGCACCCGAGCATGTGCGGGTCGCCGACATCAGCCAGGTGCTCCTCGGCGCTCTCCGCACGCCGTCGACCCCAGTCGACTGAGGGCGCCCCAGGGCGGGATCAGCCGTTCGAGGTCGAGGTAGTGGCCGAGCTCGATGAGGTGCCAGAATGCACCGGCGCCTTGACCGGTAGGCCCGTGATCGAGACCACGTACCAAATGCCGCCCTTGCCCTCTGCACCGTACTGACCCGGTTTCGTATCGCCACGGTAGGTGTAGAGCGGGTGACCGCCGTAGGACGCCTGCTCCTTCCCGTTCGACGCGGTCAAGTCGCCCACATCCGCCGCGAGCAAACCAGGGGCCGCCTGCGGGGCGCCGTTCGTCAGCAACGGCGGGAACGCTCGGAGGCAGATGCCATGGCAGCCCGACTCCCGAAAGCCGTCGCCAAGGCGCAGGTAGAGGGTCTCCCCGCTCGCCGTCGTGAGGATCGGCCCATACGGCGAGTTGCGCCACGAGATCTCCACCGGCTCGAGAGGCGACCCGTTGAGGCAGGTTGCCCTCGGGCACGGAACCGGCGGATACGTCGGAATCGGAAAGCCAGCACCGTCGTAGGTCGACGCTGTCTTCGGGGCGGCTGAGCCACCTAGCAGCTTTGCGTCCGGCGCGGTCGTGTTCGCGCCGATCGGACCGGAGCTCGCCGACGACGTCGTGCCCCCACCGGCACCCGCCGGTCCGTAGTCGCCGTTGGAAAAGTGACAGCTCGCCAGCACCAACGGCGCTGCCACCACGACAAGCGCGCTCAGGCGTCGAGGTCTGCGTCGCATACCCCTCCAGGCTAGGCTCTGAATCTCGCGTGCCAGCACCTCGACGGTGGAGGTCGGCGATGACGGCGCTCAGTCTCGGGGTCCTGCTCGCTGCGAGCATCGTCGGATCCCTGCGGCACTCCTCGAGCCGCATCCCAACCGCACTCGTGATGCTCGTCGTCGGGACACTCGTCGCTCTGCTCCCCCATCCGGCCGTCGCTACCCACATCGCGACGACCGCAGAGTCGCTCGGCGTCTACGTCGTGCTCTTCGGGATCGGTGAGGAGCTCCAAGGCTCTGGCAGCCACCCGATCGCGGGCCGCGGCCTCGCCATCGCCGGGATCGGCGCGAGCCTCCTTGGCCTCGGCGCCTTCGGTGCCGTCCTCGTAAGTGGCGTGGGTGCCGTTCGAGCCCTTGCCATCGCGCTTGCAGCCATCCCGACGAGCGGGGCGTTGGCGGCCACCGTCCTCCCGCTCGCCCACGTTCCACGAGGCTCCCGGACGTCGATCCTGCAGGCAGCCATCGGCGACGACCTCGTCAGCTTGGCACTGCTCGCCGCTGCGCCTTTCGTGCTCCCGACCGGCGCCCGTCCCACCAGCGTGGTCGCGACCGTCGTCGCCGTCGTCATCGCACTGGTCCTCCGACAAACGGGTGCGCGAGCACCACGACTCCTCGGAGCGCTCGTCGTGACGGCGACCTGTGCGTTCGGGACGTCACCCGCGCTCGCCGGTGCGCTCGCCGGTGCGCTCCTCCACGACCTCGTTCCTCGAGCCGCCGTGGTCACGTGGTCGCGCCGGACGCTCGGCCTCATGTTCTTTGCGACGGCAGGGTTCGTGCTCGGCTCGCTCGGTCCGCTCTGGCGGATGAACGTCGCCGTCGTCGTCGGCCTCCTGGTCGCACTCGCCATCTCACGCCTTGGCCTCTACCTGCTCATCGCACGCCCCGACCGCTGGATCGCCGTCGGGATGCTCCCGCGCGGCGAGGTCACGATCGCGATCGCGACGGCGCTGCGGAGTGTGATCGGCGCTGCGGGCGGCGAAGCGCTCCTCGCCGTGGTGCTGCTCTCCACCGTTGCTGCCGTGCTGGCCGGCCACCGACTCAGCCGGCGACCGGAGACGGGGGCGTGACCGTCACGGACTGGCCGAAACGCGACAGCACCAGAACCGAGACCGCGGTCACCGCCTGACCCGACACGACGAGCGACTGGTGCTGGTCGACCTCGAGCAACCGCCCCTGCGGGCTGAGCTCCACGGTGAGGTCGTCACTGCGGAGGTTCTCACCGCGATACTGCTCCGCGAGCGCCGCCGGAAGGCGCGCAAGCGTCCGACTGAGCGACGATCCCTCGAGCACCGTCGAGTAGGCGAGCGCCTGCACACCGTCGACGACGCTGCCACGGCCGACGACGAAGCCGGGCGCTGCGTCGACGAGGTCCGCGACGGCGAGCGGCTCGATCACGTTCGTGGTCGGCGTCACGAGTTGCCAGACCTTGCTCGAGCTCACCCACTCCTTCGAGCCAATCTCGATCACACCCTCCGAGCTCTGCTGGCGTTGGCTTCCGACCTGCTCGAGGAGGTTCTGCGTCAGCGCCAACCGACGGGCACCGGCGGACTCGTCACCACAACCCGAGATGCGCTCCTGCGCGTCCTGCGCGGTCGCGTCGATGACGAAACAGAAGTGCAACGGCACCGATGCGAGCGCGCGAGCCGCACGAGCGACCGGACCGGTCACCTGGGCGGTCGCAGTACCACACGCCGCGAGCGTGGCGCCAGCAACCATCATCCACGCGAGGCGACGCATCAGACGGCACGCCGGCGTTCGTTCAACGCCGCGACCACGCCAACCAGGCTCGCGAGCAGCGCGAGATACACCCCGATCTCGGGTCCGAACGACACCGACAGCGCGCTCGTCGACCCTGCCGCATGGTAGGCGGCGAGGAACGCGACTGCGCCGACCGCCTCGAGCACGACCCCGGCAAGACGCGCACCACGCACCCATGGCGCGTTCGCGCCGACACCGACGGCGACGACGACCACACCGAGGGCGGTCAGCAGGCCGTAGGAGTGCAACCCATCGACGGACACACTCAGCGATCCGATGCTCACGCCGTACCACGGTAGGAACAGAGCGATCAGCACGATCACGGAGACGACCGTGACGATCCGGCCCGACGTACCGAGGGCGGCCCACCGCTGTCCCACCACGACCACCTCCGCGAGGAGTCTAGGACGCCATCGATGAGCCATGCTGGCAGTTCAGCGACCGAACACCAGCTGTGGCTTCGCGGGGCGGGATTACGGTTGTATAATGCAACGTTATTGGGAGATGGCACAGCGACGATGAAGTCCTGACCGCGAAGGGAGGCGAGCGATGCTTCGGACGAAGACACTCGACCGGCTCCTCGCTGCCGACCTCGCCCTCTTCGGCGCCCTGCTGCTCGTCGCGATCTGGTACCCGAGTTCGGCGATCGATGGCTACGGCATCAGCTACTACCTGACCCACCTCGACAGCTTCATCCCGCTCGCGATCGGCTTCGTGCTCTGTGCCGTCCTCTCGTGGAGGGCTGGACGTGACCTCCCCACGACCGGCGGGCTCGGCGTGCTGCGCCGTGCGCTCCGGATGATGGCGGTGCTGATCGTCGGCATCGCGTTCACCCCCTACACCTGGGGCACCCTCTTCGACTGGACCCACCAGACCCTCGGCTCCATCCTCTTCGTCGAGCAACTGCTCATGTCGGGGTGGATCTGGTGGCGCTACGCGCGCTCCTGGTTCAACGCGACGATGATCGTCATGCAGATCGTCGGTGGTGTCATGGCGCTGCTCTCGCTGCCGAACGACGGGATCATGGTTCTGTTCCAGGGTGAGGTGATCTTCCAGATCGGCTTCTCGTTCCTCCTCTTCCATTCCCTCAGTCGACTGATCCCTGACGAGCTCGAGGCGCAACTTCCCCTCCATCGACACGACGAACCGCCGATCGGTCAGGCGCGGGCGCACTCCTAGGTGCGCTATGCTCGCTGTGGCGCTCGGCGCCACCCTGCCCCATCATGGGGCCCTGGCATCCCAGGTCCACAGGAGGAACCCACATGCGGGAGTATGAACTCGCGCTGATCACGTCACCAGCGCTCGACGAGGAAGCGCGCACCGCGCTCTTCGACCGAATTCGTTCCATCGTCAATCAGGGCGGTGGAGCCATCACCCAAGAAGCGCACTGGGGTCGGCGCATGCTCGCCTACCCGATCGCACACCGCACCGATGGTGCCTACAGCTTCCTTCGGCTGCACGCCGAACCAGCGACGATCGATGAACTCGATCGTGTGCTCTCGATCGCCGACGGTGTCCTGCGTCACAAGACCATTCGGCTCCCTGACGCGCTCGCCGCGAACGGCAAGATCCCCCTCCTCGGCGCGCCAGGCCGCGCCTAGGCCGGGTGAACCGAGCGAAAGGCCACCATGTCAGCAGGTAACTCCGTCACACTCGTCGGCAACCTCACGAAGGAGCCAGAACTGCGCTTCACCGCCCAGGGTCGGGCCCAGGCGCTCTTCTCCATTGCGGTGAACCGACGCCGCCTCAATCAGCAGACCCAGGAGTGGGAAGAGTCCACCTCGTTCTTCGAGGTGATCTGCTGGGGCGACCTCGCCGACAACGTCTCGACGAGCCTCGAGAAGGGTTCTCGCGCCATCATCGTGGGCCGCCTCGAACAGCGCAGCTGGGAAACGCCAGAGGGAGAGCGCCGATCCAAGGTTCAGGTCGTGGCCGAAGAGGTCGGCCCGTCGCTCCGTTGGGCAACCGCAGAGGTGCACCGCACCGAGCGTCGGACCGGATCGGGCAGACCCGTGACGAACGAGCCGTCCCCTGTCGCCGACGGGGGCGTGGGATACGAAGAGGAGCCGTTCTAAGCAATGCCGAAGACAGCGACCAAGCGCAAGCGTCGGGGCCGCGAGGCACCCGAGACCAAGCGCATCAAGAAGAAGCCCTGCGTTTTCTGCCAGCAGCACGTGGACTGGGTCGACTACAAGGACGTCGATCTCCTGCGTCGTTTCACGTCGGAGCGAGCCAAGATCCGCGCCCGGCGGGTCACGGGTAACTGTGCCCAGCACCAAGCCGACGTCGCCAACGCCATCAAGGTGGCGCGCGAGCTCGCACTGCTGCCCTACGTGATCCGTCCGGTCTCCGACCGAAGCCGCCGCAACCAGGGCGACCAGCCCGTCGGTGACCGCGAGCTGCGCTCGCGGAACCGCGCCCAGGCCACCGACCGCACCAGCGCCGACGAGGAAGAGACGCCAGCAGCCGAGGAGGAACAGGCATGAACGTCCTCCTGCGCGCGCGGGTCCAAGGCCTCGGCGATCGTGGCGACATCGTCCGCGTTGCCGATGGCTACGCCCGCAACTACCTGATCCCGCGTCGGCTGGCCGTTGCCGCCACGCCGAAGATCGCCCACCAAGCTGAGGCGATGCGAGCGAAGGCACAGCTCGCACGCGAGCGCGAGCGTGCCGAGGCCGAGGCCACGGCGCGTCAGCTCGCCGGCATCGAGCTCGCACTCAGTGCTCGCGCCTCCGAGGAGGGCACGCTGTTCGGGTCGATCACGGCCGCCGACATCGTGCGCGCGATCGCCGAAGCCACCGGCGTCACGATCGAACGGGAGCACGTGCGCATTCCGGCTCCGATCAAGCAGGTCGGAGAGCACCCCGTCGTGATCGCGCTGGGCCACGGCGTCGACGTGGCGATCACCGTTTCGGTCGCGGCCAGCGAGCGCTGAGCCCCGGTCCGCGATGGCCCGCTCGCAAGGGCCCGAGGATCGGCTGCCGCCGCACAACATCGAGGCCGAGGAGTCGCTCCTCGGGGCCATGCTGCTGTCGCGAGAAGCGATCGGGGACGCCGTCGAACTCGTCGAAGCCGACGACTTCTTTCGACCGTCACACCGAGAGCTCTTTCGCGTCCTCGCTGACCTCTACGCCCGCGGTGAGACCACGGACCCGGTCTCGGTGGGCGACGAACTCCGTCGCCTGGGCATCGAGGAGGCGCTCGGTGGTCAAGAGGGGCTGAACCGTCTGGTCATCCAGACCCCAGCCATCGCGTCCGCCGGGCGCTACGCCCAGATCGTCCGCGACTACGGGATCCTTCGGCGCCTCATCCGGACCGCCTCTGACATCGCCGAGGAGGCCTACGGCCTCCCGAAGGACGTACGCGCGCTGCTCGATCACGCCGAGGCCAGCATCCTGAACGTCGCGCGGGGCACGAGTCACGAGTCCGCGGCGCACCTCGAGCAGGTGCTGATGGAGGTCCTCGAGCAGCTCGAGCAGGTCGCCGGCTCCGACGATCTGGGCGCCTTCGCCGTCCCGACCGGCTTTCGCGACCTCGATGAGCTGCTCACGGGCTTGCATCGATCGAACCTCATCATCGTCGGTGCTCGACCGGGCATGGGCAAGACGTCCTTCGCGCTCTCGATGGCGCTGAACGTCGCCCGCAACCAGAGCGAGCCCGTCCTGCTGTTCTCGCTCGAGATGAACCGCATCGAGCTCGGCCAGCGGCTGGTCGCGTCGCAGGCGCGCGTCAATTCGCAACGCCTCCGCTCCGGCCGTCTGAACGAACGCGAGTGGGATCAGGTCTCCAACGCCGCCGGCGAACTCGCCACGCGCCCGATCCTCATTGATGACGACCCGAACCTGACCGTCCTCGACCTCCGCACGCGCGCGCGGCGTATCAAGGCCGAGCAAGGACTCTCGCTCGTCGTCATCGACTACCTCCAGCTGATGAGCAGTCGACGCCAGAGCGAGTCACGGCAGCTCGAGGTCTCCGAGATCTCCCGTGGCCTCAAGCTGCTCGCCCGCGAGCTCGACGTGCCGATCATCGCGCTCTCCCAGCTGTCGCGCAACCTCGAATCACGCAGCGATCGTCGCCCGCAACTCGCGGACCTCCGCGAGTCCGGTTGCCTCTCGTGGGACGCCAAGGTACGCCTCGCCGACGGTACCGAGGTTCCCATCGGCATGCTCTGGAGCAAGGGGGCGAGATCCGTTCCGCTCGCATCCGTCACCCCCGAGGGCGTGCCGACGGTCGCCATGGGTACACGCGTCGTGGCCACCGGCCTCAAGCCACTGCGACGCCTGACCCTCGCCAACGGCTCGATCCTCCGCGCGACCGGCAATCACCCGATCGCCACATCGTCGGGATGGCGGGAGGCCGGGACCCTCGTATCCGGCGACGTGGTCCACGTCCTCCTGGATGCGACTACGGTGGCGACGACCGTCGTCGAGTCGGTCGACGAACTCGGCACGGAGCTCGTCTTCGATATCGAGGTACCCGAGACGCATGCGTTCGTCGCCGACGGCGTCATCGTGCACAACTCTCTCGAGCAAGACGCCGACGTGGTCATGTTCATCTACCGAGACGAGCTGTACCACCCCGACACCACCGATCGCGGCGTCGCCGAGATCATCGTCGCCAAGCACCGCAACGGTCCCCAGGGCACCGTCAACCTGGCCTTCATCGCCGACTGGACCCGCTTCGCAGATATCGCGCCCAGCGACTAGGAGCGAGGCGCGCCCCCACGACGCTCCTCGCTCGTGAGCTGTCGCTCGGCCCACGCAGCGAGCTCGGTAGAGGCGCGGTAGGCATGCGCGTCATCGGGATAGGCGCCCTCCGTCACGTCCTTGGCCCAGGCGGCGACCGCCTCGCGAGCCGCGGCGCCGAGCTCCGCATAGGTCTTGACGAACCGCGGCCGATGGCCATCGGCGAACCCGAGCAGATCGTGGAACACGAGGACCTGCCCATCGCAACCTGCGCCCGCACCGATACCGATGGTCGGGACGCCGACGCGAGCCGTCACGACCGAGGCGATCGGGGCCGGAATTCCCTCGAGGACCATGGCGAAGACCCCCGCCTGCTCGAGGGCCATGGCGTCTGCGAGGATGCGTTCGGCCGCGACGATCGAACGGCCTTGGACGACCATGCCACCGAAGACGTTCGCGCTCTGGGGGGTGAGGCCGAGGTGACCCATCACCGGGATCTGCGCGCGCACGAGTGCGTCGATGACGTCAAGGCGTTCGCGACCCCCCTCCAGCTTGACGGCCTGCGCGCCGGCGCGCACGAGCTTGCCGGCGGCCTCGACTGCACGGCGACGTCCGCGGTGGTAGCTCAACCATGGCAGATCCGCGACGACGAGGGCTCTCGGCTGCGCCCGCCGCACCGCCGCTACGTGGTGGGCGATGTCACGGACCCGCACCCCGAGCGTGTCGGGCATGCCGAGCACCGCCATCGCCACCGAGTCGCCGACGAGGATCATGTCGACGCCACCGTCGTCGGCAATGCGCGCCCCTGGCGCGTCGTAGGCGGTCACCATGACGAGTGGCCGACTCCCGGAGCGTACCTTCGATCCAGCGATGGCCGGGACCGTCGCGATACGGTCGCTCATCGACGCTGACTCCATGTTTCCCCCTCTCCGAGGTCCCGTGCGCTCCTCGCGCTACAGGCGCTCTGCCGGGGGTGACACCGGCATCGATCCAACCCTATCGCACGCCGGTGTGACCGCGCTCTTCGATCACGAAGTTCCAACGGCACGCCAGACAGACCTCGACACGAAACAGCCGAACATCCGGCACCGCGTCGAGCGCCTCCTCGACGAGCGTGCCCCCGACGACCTGGCCCTCGTGCGGGAGCCCCTTGCCGAAGGCGAATGCAACCTCACGCAACGCATCGGCAGCACACACAGGACACACGACCCCTCGGGGAATGCCGAACGCGCTCGCCGCACGCGAGAGCTCGAAACCGGCATCACACACGTCTTCTCTGACGATGGTTCCGGCAGCGAGGGCGCGCAGCGTTCGCCACCTGAGTAGGCGGTGATCGACGCTGGTGGCCAGCCGACCACCGACCTCGCGCGCGCGACCTTGATCCACGACGCCATGGTAGCGCCTCCACCGCACGATGGCCGGAATCAGGGTTTCGGCCGCTATATCGAATCGATATCTCGTATCAGCCACTATGCTACGCACCATGGTCTCGTCCGAGCGCGCGAAAGAGCTGACGGCGGTCGAACTCGCGACGCTCGTCGTGCTCGAGGCGGCGCCGGCCCATGGGTACGAGGTCGCCCGTCGGCTCCAGGCGACCTTCGGGGAGATCGGTCGCTTCTCGTACGGTTCGATCTATCCGGCGCTCGCTCGCTTGGCGCGCAGTGGGCTCATCGCCTCCGTCGGTGCGGTGGGTCGCCTCGATCCAGCTCGCCTCCCCGGCGTCCTCGCGGCCGAGTTGGTCCTGGCTGCCAGCACCGCAGGTGGCCGGAGCCGACGGACCTATCGCATCACCGACGAGGGACGTGCGCGCCTGCGCACCGCGCTCGAGTTCGCCGACATGGCCGACGATCGCATCGCGACCATCGCGCTGGTGGCGAGTTCGCTGGTCGCGCCAGAGACGCGCCGCGCACTGCTGCGCGGTCGTCGGCGCAGCCTCGTCGAGCGTCTCGAGGAGCTCGACCGGCTCGAGCAGGAGATGCCCGACCTCTGGCTCGACATCGTCCGGGCACGCACGGCCTCGGAACTCGCGGTCCTCGACGCCGCGCCGGCTGGCTACGGCGCATCGACGACCTCGTGACGATGCGAACGTCGTCACATGCGGCCGACGACGGCGAGCCATCGACGCTCAGACCATCGGCGCTCAGAAAGGAGAAGGGGAACAGAATGGGAACGATTCGCCTCGCGATTGCCGGGGTCGGCAACTGCGCGAGCTCGCTGGTGCAAGGCATCGAGTACTACCGGAACGCCACTGACGACCAAGACGTACCGGGCCTGATGCACGTCACGCTCGGGGGTTACCACGTGCGCGACATCGAGGTCGTCGCCGCCTTCGACGTCGACGACGAGAAGGTCGGCCTCGACGTGTCGAAGGCCGTCTTCGCGAGCCACAACAACACCATCAAGTTCGCCGACGTCCCCGAGGCGGGTGTCACCGTCGATCGTGGACCGACGCTCGATGGCCTCGGCACCTACTACCGCCAAGTCGTCACCGAGTCGCCCCTCCCGCCCGTCGACGTCGCGGCGCGTCTGCGAGAGGCCCGTGCTGACGTCCTCGTCGCCTACCTGCCGGTCGGCTCCGAGCAAGCCCAACGTGCCTATGCCGAGGCCGCACTCGAGGCGGGGGTCGCCTTCGTGAACGCGATCCCTGTCTTCATCGCCTCTGACCCGGTCTGGGCAGAGCGCTTCCGTGAGGCTGGCGTTCCCATCATCGGCGACGACATCAAGAGCCAGGTCGGTGCGACCATCGTCCATCGCATGCTGGCTCGCCTCTTCGAAGATCGCGGACTCGTCCTCGATCGCACCTACCAGCTCAACGTCGGCGGCAATATGGACTTCATGAACATGCTCGAGCGCTCGCGACTCGAGTCGAAGAAGATCTCGAAGACGCAGTCGGTGACGAGCCAGATCGAGCACGGCATCGACTCCCACAACGTCCACATCGGCCCGTCCGACCACGTCGCGTGGCTCGAGGACCGCAAGTGGGCCTACATCCGCCTCGAGGGCCGCAACTTCGGAGACGTACCGCTGAACGTCGAGCTCAAGCTCGAGGTCTGGGACTCGCCGAACTCGGCCGGGGTCATCATCGACGCCGTTCGCTGCGCCAAGATCGCCCTCGACCGCGGCATCGGCGGGCCCCTCGAAGGACCCTCGGCCTACTTCATGAAGTCACCGCCGCGCCAGCTCCACGACGAGGATGCGCGACGCGCGGTGGAGGAGTTCGCCCGCGGCGACGCCGATCGCTAGACGCGCTCTTCGCTCACCACTGGCCCGCTGGGAACGTCCGGCGGGCCAGCGGCGCTTGGGCGCCGATGATGATCGCAGCGACCGCCGCGAGCACCGCACCGTAGACGAACGCCACACCTCCGTGGGAGGCATACAGCAGACCCGCGACGACGTCAGCGACGAAGAGCCCGACGCTCCGCGCCGCCGAGAGCGCACCGAGCGCACCTCCTTGAGCCGCGTCCGGTGCCAGTCGCGAGATGACGGTCGGCTCCAACGTCTCGATGACGCCGAGCCCCACCCCGAGGAGTCCAACCCCGATGATCGAGACCATCGCGCTCTCGGGCACGAGGAGCGCCGAGCCAAGTGCCGAGAGGCCGTAGCCGCCAAGCGCGAGCCAACCGATCGGGGACCCGCGGCGCGCACCGATGACGTAGCCAGTGATCGCCGAGGCGCCGAGGAACAAGGCATAGGCGCCGAAGCCCTCGGTGGCAGATCCTGAGCGCGCCGCGACCGCGAGGACCGGAAAGCCGAGCGCATAGGAGCTGAAGCCATAGAGGGCGGTCGCGACGAGGACTGCACGACGAAGCGTGCTCGCCGGCGCCGTCGGGACGTCGCGACGCGCGCCGGCGCCGCCCGTACGGTGCGGGTGCGCGCTGGCGAGCAGCAGGCTCGAGATCGCGATCGGGATCGCGGTGAAGGCGAACAGGCCCCGCAGACCGACGACGTGCGCACCGACGAGCACGACCGCCGCAAGCGCGGAGAGCACGCCGCCACCCACGTCGACGGCGTGCAGAAGGCCGAATGCATTGCGGCGCCACTCCGGCGCGACGGCTTCGGTGAGCATGGCCCGGCGAACCGGCGAGCGGAAGTTGCGCGCGAGCCAGCCCAGCACGAAGAGCAGGACGACGATGGGGACACTTCTCGCCAGAGCGATCAGCGACAGGAGCAAGATGCCGAGGTTGCCGCCGATCGCAACCGGACGTCGACCGATGCGGTCGGCGAGCCGACCACCCGCGAGCGACGCGAACGTCCCCAGCCCGTAGCCGAGGCCGGCGGCGACGCCGTACACCAGGGCGCTCGCACGCAGGTCGACGACGATCAGCAGCGGTACTCCGGCGACGATCGCCTGGTAGCCGAGGTCGGCAAAACCAGCGGACAACGAGATCAGCCACACATCACGGTTACGCCACGTTGCTGCTTGGGTCATGCATCGAGCCTACGTGCGATCGCTCGCCAGGGGTTTCGGCCCCAGTCGCCCCGCTCGTCGCACTAGCGTCGAGACGTCTCGACCGCAAGGGGGCAGCGATGGACCTGCACGACTATCTCGACGCGCGCACCCGCGACGACGCTCTCTCGGGTGGTGCCCGCCGCATCCCGATCCACACGCCTCGAGGGACCTTCTCGGTGTGGACCAAGCGAGTGGGCAACGCCCCTGACCTGCGAGTCCTGCTGCTCCACGGCGGTCCCGGCGCGACGAGCGAGTACTTCGAGTGCTTCGACAGCTACCTGCCGCTCGCTGCGATCGAGTACATCTACTACGACCAGCTCGGCTGCGGCCGCAGCGACCGTCCCGACGACCCCAGCCTCTGGACACTCGATCGCTACGTCGACGAGGTGGAACAGGTTCGACGAGCCCTCGGCCTCGACGCGTCCAACTTCGTGCTGCTCGGGCACTCCTGGGGAGGCATCCTCGCCATGGAGTACGCCATCCGACACGGCGACACGCTCCGAGGGCTGGTCATCTCCAACATGATGGCGAGTGCTCCCGCCTACAACCGTTACGCCGACGAGGTCCTCATCCCGGCCCTCGACCCAGCGATCGTCGCCGAAGCACGAGCGCTCGAGGCCGCCGGCGACACCGAGAGCGGCCGCTACGAGGAACTGCTCATGGGGAGCTACTACCTCGAACACACGCTGCGCATGCCGCTCGACGAGTGGCCCGAGCCGGTGGTACGCGCCTTCGCCCACACCAATCGCGACATCTACGTGCCGATGCAGGGCCCGAGCGAGATGGGCATGGCGGGCGACGCCTCGCTGAAGGACTGGGATCGCTTCGACGATCTGGTATCCATCGAGGTGCCGACGCTCGTCATCGGCGCGACTCATGACACCATGGACCCGGACCACATGCGCCAGATGGCAGAGCGTCTCCCGCAGGGCCAGTTCCTCCTATGTCCGAACGGGAGCCACATGTGCATGTACGACGACCAGGCGACCTACATGGCGGGGCTCATCGAGTTCCTCACCGCACTGCGCGAGAGGGCGTAGCTGCGTCGACGACGCCCCTGGTGAGCTCGCTCCCCCGCCTCACCTCCTGCGATCGCCATCGCCTGGGCCGCCCACGCACGGCGCAGGCACCGGCGGCCATGGTCGAGGGCGTGGCGTCCACGGAGGCGATCTCATCGCCGCAGCGGATCCTCCCACGACCGTTGCTGTCCCCCCTCCAGGGTGACACCTGCGAGAGGAGGAAGGCATGAACGAGACACCTAGCCAGACCCGAGCGACGGCCGTGGTCGCCAGCCGGTCTCTCGGCTGCGAGGCTCGCTCGGCGGAAGTTCACGGCCGTGGCCAGACGGCCGCATCCGCCACGATCCGCTCGAGACGGCCAACAGCCGCCTCGAGGATGGGGAGGTCCTCGTTGACGGTGGCGGCAAGGATGGCGTGCGAGGCGTCGAAGTAGCGATGGGCGAGACGGTCTCGCATGCCGGCGATCTGCGCCCAGGGGAGGGCTGGCTCCTGTGCGAGCAGCTCCTGGGGGAGAGCCTTGACGGCTTGGCCGATCTCGATGAGCCGGACTCGTACCGCGTCGACGACGAGCCCGTCATTGAGGTCACCACGCTCGAGGTGTGAGCGGATGACGGCGATGGCGACGAGAATGTCCTGAAGGCGCTGACGTTCCCGAGGGCTCACAGTGGCACTGCCTCGCTGAGAACCTCGGCAGCGACGCCAGCCTTGAGATCGCTCGCCGGTACCAGGTCCACGTGGACTCCGAGGAGCTGTTCGACCTCAGCCTGGCAGCGTCCAAGAGTCACGAGGCCCACTCCGCCAGGCACGTCGACGAGAAGATCGATGTCGCTGTCTGGACCCGCATCGCCGCGGGCGACGCTCCCGAACAAGCGGGCGTTGCGCAGTCCGTAGCGGGCCAGGATCCTCTGGAGCTCGGCGCGGCGGTCTCGCAGCCGCTGGCCGAGTTCACCGCCTGGCGCTGCGGCCCCCGCAGGTTCGGACAGCTCCATCCGCAGCTCGGCGCCCGCGGCGGCGACCAGACGAGCCAGCATCGACACCGATGGCTGGCGCGCACCGGACTCGTACGCACTGACGACGCTCTGCGTCACCCCGGCGCGTCGACCTAGTTCCGCCTGCGTCAGCCCGGCACGACGTCGGGCCTCCCTCAGCACCTCGCCGACGCTGTCCATGCCGCCACCATAGCGGATTGTCGATATTCCAAGGTGCGGACGTGTCGGTTACCGTCCAGTGCGACCGGTCGTTGCACTGGAGCCATGCCTCTCCCGTACGGTACGCGCGCTCAGCGCGATGCTCGGGCTTCGCCAGTCGGTAGGCAGGATCGCGACCTGCGACGACAACGCCGTGGCCGAGGCCTTCTTCGGGAGCTTGCGAGCGCGAGCTGGTAGCTTGCGGCCGCTTCGCCAACCTCGCCGGGGCCCCCTCTGGCATCGCTCCCTGGATCCGGCGCCCCAACACTGTCCGGCTGCACTCGCGCCTCGGGTACGTGCCGCCGGTCGAGTCGGAGCTTGCCTGGGCCCGCGGGGAGATGGCCCTGGCTTCACCTCGGACTGTCGAGCAGACGGCGGGAAGGCCACCGATCGACGGTCCGAGCAGCTCGAGCGGGACGCGTCGAGCATCGCAGTCAGGGTGGAAGGACCTTCCAGCAGACTGGGGCTGCGGTTCGAAGGAATCCAGCTGGCACCCCGACACAGCCGTCCCGCGACAGGCCCGCGACCTCGTGTGGTGCCGATGCGGTGCGAACGCCCGGATCGCCGACCGGTCCGCCGAAACAACCCTCGTCAGGACGGTGGGGCTAGCTGGAATCGAACCAGCGACCTCAGCATTATCAGTGCTGCGCTCTAACCGGCTGAGCTATAGCCCCGGGATCTCCGATCATACCCGTTCGCGCCCGCGGACCAGCGCAAGGCGTGCCATCGGCACGGACCGGGAGTTCGCTCATGACGACGCACGAGCCACTCAGTCGCGATGGTTTCCCGTCGGCCTCGCTCGACACACCACCGCCTCCACGCTCGTCACGATGATGTCGCTGAGATCGGGGGCCAGCATCCACCACTCGTGGGGGTTGGAGAACGCAATGGAGACGCCGGGAGCACGCGTCTCGCGCAAGATCGGGATGCTCATGCCTCGCTCCACCAGTCCTCGCACCGCACCGGCGGTTTGGGAGACGACCTCTGCGAGTTGCCGACCGACCGGAGAGACGTAGTTGTAGCCCGAGTAGTAGGCCACGTAACGACCACCGAGCGAGTACCCGAGATGGACGAAGACGTCTGGCGCGACATCGTTGATCGTCCGGGCAAGTTCCGACTGCACGTCGCTGACGAGCACGACGGAGCGGCCCCCTCGGCGACGCACCCGAGCCGCGACGAGATCCGCGACGCCTTCGAGCGCCGCCTCGGCGGCGACGACGACCGCGACGTCACTGAACCGAGAGTGACGGTCGGCGCGGCTGAGTCGCTCGATCACGCCATGTACGTGCGCACCGTGATGCAGATCGACCCGTCGCAGCTCCTCGATGGTCGCCGCACCACACATGCCGTCGGCAGGCAGGCCCATATTGGCCTGGAACTCCATAAGCGCACTGCGCGTGCGCGGACCGAAGATGCCGTCGACTCGACCAGGGTCGAACCCGAGTGAGCCCAGCTTGCCTTGGAGCCAGGCAACGTCGTCGCCACGGAGCGCAGGCCGCTTGAGATAGAGGAGACGATCACCGATACGAAACCCCGCCTCGACGACCGCGCGCCACGTCACGAGATCGACCACCCCGGTCTCTGGCAGACCGCGACGTCGTTGGAAGGCCACGATGGCCTCGGCCACCTCATCGTCGAACTCGTCACGAACCTCGAGCTCGAACCCGAGGCGCCGCAACCGTCGACACAAGTCCTCGACACGCTCGCTGCGCTCGCCCCCTCGCAAAGAGACGAACGGCACGGGGACGTGCCCAGGCGCTAGTCCTCGAGAGCCGGCTGGAGTTCCTTCAGCAGGGCTCGCTTCGGCATCGCGCCGATCACTCGCTTCACCGGCTCGCCCTCCTTGAAGAGCATCAGCGTCGGGATGCTCATGATCTCGAAGCGACGAGCGATCTCGAGCGACTCGTCCACGTTGAGCTTGCCGATCACCAGCTTGTCGCTCATCTCGTCGGCCAGCTCCTCGAGGATCGGGTCGATCATCTTGCATGGCCCGCACCACTCTGCCCAGAAATCGACCAGGACCGGTAGCTCTGATGCCTTGACCGTCTCGTCGAAGTTCTTGTCCGTGAGGATGACCTCATGTCCCGCCATCGCGCACCTCCCTTATCTTGTTGCATCAGCAACGAACGCCCCCTGCGACCCGATGCTTCCCGCTACTCGCGCGCAGCAAGGAACCGCTCCACGTCGAGCGCCGCCTGACAGCCAGAGCCCGCAGCGGTGATCGCTTGACGATAGGTGTGATCCTGCACGTCCCCGGCTGCGAACACGCCGTCGACGCTCGTCTCGGTCGAGCCAGGCTTCGTGATCAGATACCCCGCATCGTCCATCTCCAGCTGACCCTTGACGATCTCCGTGCTCGGGGCGTGGCCGATCGCGATGAACAGTCCAGTGACTCCGAGATCCTCGCGCTCGCCGGTCACGGTGTCCTCGGTGCGAACACCGACCAGGACACCGTCGCGCTCGAGCAGTTCGACGACGCGACGGTTCCATGCGAACCGAATCTTCTCGTTCGCGAAGGCCCGCTGCTGCATGATGCGCGACGCACGCAGCTGATCACGGCGATGGATGATGGTCACACTGGAAGCGAACTTGGTGAGGAACAGCGCCTCCTCGAGCGCCGAGTCACCGCCCCCGACCACCGCGATGTCGTGGCCACGGAAGAAGAAGCCGTCGCACGTCGCGCAGGTCGACACCCCGTGGCCGATCAGTTCGTACTCGCGTTCGAGTCCCAGCATGAGCGAGCGAGCCCCGGTCGCCATGATCACCGCGTCGGCGAGATAAGCCGGCTCGCCGCTTCGATCGTCGTTGGTGTGGACCGCGAACGGCCGCTCCGCAAGATCGAGCCGGGAGACCTTGGTGCCCCGAAAGCGCGCCCCGAAGCGCTCCGCCTGCTGCCGCATGTTGGCCATGAGCTCGGGGCCAAGGATGCCTTCGGGGAACCCTGGGAAGTTCTCGATCTCGGTGGTCAGCATCAGCTGGCCCCCAGGCTGGTCGGACGTCGAGGAGGGCTCTCCCTCGATGACGACCGGCTCGAGCGACGCTCGCGCGGCGTAGATCGCGGCAGTGAGGCCAGCTGGACCCGACCCGATGATGACGACCTTGACGTGCTCAGGCACGACTACCTCCTCAACGTGGTGCGCTGGTTCAAGCGCCGAGACGCCGACGCGCACGTCCCATCCGCCGCCACGCCACGGCCGATCCGGCGAGCGAGAGGGCTGCGACGACGAACTCAGTGATCCAGACTCGATTGCCGAAGGCATACGCATCGAGCAGCTTCACGACGGCGTCGATCGACAAGATGAGCACCACGACACCGACCGCAGCCGCGAGCAGTCCGTACACCAGCACACGGGCCACGAACGCCGCCGGATCGACGGTCCGCGACCGAATGAGCGACACCGCTTCGCCAACCCAGGTAGCGACGCGAGCCGCGACGTCCGGCTGCTCCCCTCCCGTTTCGAAGGTCGCCATGCTGGCTCCTCTCTGGGCTCGTCTCACGGACTCTGGTGTGGCCGCTCTCGCGTGGAACGCTCCCAGCCTACCTGGAGGCCACGAGAGCGGAGACTCCAAGTGCTCGTGGACCGGCGTGGGTGCCGATCGTCGCACCCATCACCGCAACTGCCACCGTGGCGGGATCGACTGCCGCTGCGCGAGCGACGCGCTCGACGACCTCGTCGACGTCGTCAGCGAGCGCGTGCACGACGCCGAGCCGCGTCAGCGGACCGAGGCCCTCGACCCAGTCGACGAGATCGTCGATCGCTCGACGCCGCGTGCGCTGGCGACCGCCCGGCTTCACCTCGCCGTCGGTGATGTCGATCATTGGCTTGAACGACATCACCGTGCCGAGCAGCGCTGCTGCCGCGCCGATGCGTCCGCCTCGGCGGAGGTTCTCGAGCGTGTCGAGGGTGCCACGGGTTCTCGCGCGCGTCTTCACGTCCTCGACCGCTGCCGCGACCTCCTCGAGATCCGCACCGCTCGCAGCGAGGCGTGCTGCTTCCTCGACGATCAGGCCTTCTGTGAGGGTGAGGGTCTCGGAGTCGATCACCCGCACCCGACCGCCATAGTCTCGCGAGGCGTGCTCGGCAGCCTGGAAGGTCGCGGAGAGCTTGCGCGTCAAGGTGATGGCCACCACGCCTTCAGCGCCCTCACCGAGCGCGCGTTCGAAGACGGCCGCGAACTGCGCCGACGATGGGGCCGCGGTCTTCGGCAGCTCCGACTGGGCCGCCTGGAGCTCCCAGAAACGCTCGCGCGGGAGCTCGGTGCCGTCGGCCCAGTCCCGACCACCGACCTCGATGGTGAGCGGCACGATCTGCACACCGAGCGCCTCTGCCACCCCGGCAGGAAGATCACTCGCTGAATCCGCAACGACGACGACGCTCACCGTCCGACTCCCCTCGCCACGGCCACTCGGATTGTGCGGAGGCCGATCACCGCAGCGCCGAAGACTACCACCCCCGCGACCAACCCGCCGAGGACACGCAGGGCAAAACCAAGGTTCGGCGCGACGAGCGTGCTAGGGAGGAGCGCGGCCAGCACGGCGCCACCGACGACACTTGCGACGGCGAGCTGCACCCACGAGCCGAGGAGCGGCGCGATGGGGCCGAGTCCCCGCAGCGAGCGAACGATGACGATCGCGACGATGGCGCCGATGGTGTAGGCGAGTCCCAGCGCGAGCCCGAGGCCCTCGACCCCCAGCGGACCGAGCGCGACGACGGCGAGGACGATGTTCAATCCGTTCTCGACCAGGTAGGCGACGAACGCAGCTCGAGCATTGCGCATGGCCTGGAGCGCCTGGATCAGCATCAGAAAGAGCGAGAAACCGGGCAACCCGACCGCCATGCCGCGGAGCGCACCCGCGATGAGGGCGACGCCGTGCTCGTTGACCGCCCCATAGCCGACGAGGAGATCGAGGCCGGCAGGTCCCCCCACCCACGCGAGCACCGCGAGAGGGATGGTGGCACCGACGCCGACGGCGAGCGCCTTGGCGAGATCACGCCGGAATCTCGCTCGATCGCCAGCTGCCCACGAGCGTGCGAGCCTGGGCTGGAGCGCACTCATCACGCTCAGCGACACCACCGCATACGGGAGCTGGAAGAACAGGTAGGCGTAGTTGTAGGCCGACACGTAGCCGGCCCGCGTCGCGGCAAGGGCGAGCACCACGAAGAGAGCGACCTGGTTGGCGACGACGTAGCCCGCCGTCCAGCCGGACAGCGAGACGACCTCGCGAACCGCGGGGTCGCTGACGCGCAGACGTGGACGCAGTCCGAGACCGAGCCTCGCCATCACCGGCATGAGCACGCCGAGCTGGGCCGCCACCCCGAGCGTCGTTCCGAGCCCGAGCAGCAGCACCGCGTCCGGACGGGAGGCGACCTCGTCGAGGGTGGCAGAGCCGTCAGCGACCCTGAACGCGACGAGCACCGCGATCGCCACGACGTTGTTCGCGATCGGCGCAAAGGCGGGGGCGGCAAAGTTGCCCCGCAGGTTGAGCGCCGCGGTGGCGAGGGAGATCGTGCCGTAGAAGAAGAGCTGCGGTGCAAACAAGCGCAACAGCTCGATCGCGACCGCGCGCTCCGTGCCCGCAGCCGCAAGATGGTCGCCGATGAGGTAGAGATCGACGACGGCCGGGGCGAGGACCTCGAAGAGCACCGTGGCCACGAGGAGGCCCACCACCCCGATC
The DNA here is from genome assembly GCF_000023265.1 of Acidimicrobium ferrooxidans DSM 10331. Taxonomy (GTDB): domain Bacteria; phylum Actinomycetota; class Acidimicrobiia; order Acidimicrobiales; family Acidimicrobiaceae; genus Acidimicrobium; species Acidimicrobium ferrooxidans. The sequence goes on along the minus strand of NC_013124.1, from coordinate 29,012 downwards.
GTCATGATCGCAGCGAGCGAGCGCTCGCCGGCTCGCTCCCCCGCCCTCGCGATCCGAGCCGCCACGACGGGAAGGATCGTCGAGCTGATCACTCCACCGAGCAACAGGTCGTAGAGCATGTTCGGCGTGTTGTTCGCCAGGTTGAAGGCGTCGGCCAACGGACGCACCCCGAGCACCACCGCGAGGACGATCAGGCGCACGAACCCGCTGAGACGACTTGCCGCCGTCCCGATCGCCATGGCGGTGGCGTTCTCGCCCACCGAACGACCGCGACCGGCCAGCAGCCGCACGAGACGCGCCTGCACCATCAGCTCCGCTTCGCGTGTCGGCCCCGCTGGCGCCGACCCCGATTGCGAACCCACCACACGGCGAGCAGGGCTGCGGACGAACCGGTCAGCACGACGCCCACCACCGAGAAACCGGTCGAGTCCACCACGAGGACGTTCTGCCCGATGAGCTGCCCGGAGGGAGACTCGAGGCGAACCAGGAGCGGCGAGGTCCCGAGCGTGCGTGCCACGACAGGGATGGGCACCGTCACGGTCTTCGACGCCACGGTGACCGTGCGTGTCGAGCCCTCCGGGAACCGGAGCTTGGTGTCGACGAGCACGACTCGGATGCTGGCAGGGACCGATAGATGCGACGTGATGTCGATGGGCACCGTCTCGCGAGCGCTCGTGAGCGTCAGCTGATCGGAGGCGACCGTGATCGCATCCAGGGTGCGATCGATGGCGTGACGCGCCAGCTGGCTTGCCTCGGGATGAGCCAGGGCACCGAGCACCAACGCCGTGAGCTCCGGGCGGACCCCGGGCGCAGCCTCGGCGAGGGCCGCGGCACGACGCGCGGCGACGCGCAGGGCCTCGAGTGGGCGCGGGCACGCCCTCTCGGCGGCGACGTTCGGCCGAACGACGGTCGAGCTCGCGGTGGCCATCGCGCCATCGATGGTGGAGAGCTGGAGGAAGGGGAGGCTGCCCAGGCTTGCCAACCCGCGAGCGAACGCCGCCATACGCGCATCGCTCGCGACGGCGACGAGACCCGCGAGTACCCGCCCAGGTCTCGAGGGAGCTTCGAAGTAGACCTGTGCGAGTTCGGCCATGAGCAGCTGCGCCCCGAGAGGCTGCGTCACCGAGCTCAGCCCGTCGCTGACCATCGCAGAGGTGCCGAGTGCCACCACACCTGCGCCGAGGCGCACCGCGTTGCTGAGCGTCAGGACCGGCGACGCCGACGCAAGGGCCGACGCCGGGAGGATGACCTCGTGGATACCGAGCGCTCGGAGGCTTTCGAGTTCGTCCGACGTCGGCACGGTGGCGAACGCGAGCGGCGCGCTGGCCGTGCCAACGACGGTACGCGCCAGCTGAACCGACGATGCGAACGACGACAAGGGCCCGAGCGCCCCCACACACGCGCGTGCGACGCCAACGGTGGGCGCGAGCAGAGATGCACGAAGAGGCACGGCGTGCGCGAGCGAGCGCAGCGCTCCGAGGCCAACCGGGCCTTCGGCGCTCACTCCGACCTGGACGCTCGGGTCTCGGGCGAGGAGTTCCTCGATCGCCGACGCTGTCACGGCAGGGGTCTCGGCGATGACCCCGACGGCGAGGTGCAGCGGAACGACGCCGCTCAGCGTCGAGAAGTACGGCACCGCGAACGTCACGGACGCCAGGGTCTGCCCGCTCACCGCGCTCGCGACCCGAAGCTGCACCGGGTAGACGCCGCTGCAGCTCGTGCCACAGCCGCTGGCAGGGATCGGGTCTGGCACCACCAGGTGCATCTGGGAGGCGTGCGGGGACACGGCGACGGCGTGGGTGATCCCGATCGGGTACCCGAGCTGTGCGCCCGAGAGCACCGCACCAAGGCCGCTCACCGACGTCGTGGCGGGATAGACGACGAAGAAAGCCTCCGCGTCGTGGAGACGATGCGCGAGGCGAAAGGTCGCCGCGATCGGCTGCGAGCCGACGACGACGCCGGGCGCCGAGACCACGGTCACGGCCTCCCGCGCGGTACTGACGAGCGCTGCGCCCCTGGGCAACCACACACCCAGCACGACGAGGGCGAGGAGGAGGACGAGACGACTAGTGATCCGGCCAGGCATAGATCGTGATGCCGTTCGGCTCCATCTCGAAGCCAAGCCGCTGGTAGAGGCGAAGGGCGGTCTCGTTCGATCGTTGTGTGTTGACACCGACTCGGCGCGCTCTCCATCTCTTCGCCCACCGCAGGCCATCGACGATCAATCGCGTCGCGAGCCCCCGGCCCTGGTAGCGAGGGTCGACCGCGATGCGTTGGAGGTAGCCCTCACCGGCGCCAAGGCCGAAGATAGCGTACCCAACAACTCGATCGTCGTCGGCGCTCGCAAGTACCCGGAAGCGAGTGCGAGGCGTTGCCTGGAGCGCCTCGCGAAGCGCCGCCTCGTTCATCATCCAGAACGGCTCGAAGCACCGATGGTCGACCTCGAGCAGCTCTGCGGTGTCGGCCGCCCTCCCGCGCCGCATCTCGACGCCCCGGGCCGTGTGGGGTACCGGCGGGAGCTCGAGTGACCCTCGTCGAAACAAGACGTAGAGTTCGTCGACGAGGACCCACCCTGCTGCGTCGAGCGCAAGACGCTGCGCAGGAGTCGTCGCCTGTACGAGAAATCGGCGCCAACCGCGGGCGGCTGCTGCACGACGAGCGATGTCGAGCCACGCCGGATCACGCAGCCACAGCGCCGGTGCGAGGCCGAGCAGCACGGCGCCGTCGAAGCCATACCACGGAGACAGCCGGACACTGCGGCCCGCGACCTGCACGGTGGCCGGCTCTGGGTATGGGTGAGCGAACGGGGTTCCGATGAGGCCTATGGTAGCTGACCTCCGACTCGGGTCGAGAAGCCCCCGTGGCGTAGGATGACGCTGTGGGCCGGATCCTCTACGCCACGCACGAACGGTTCTTGGAGCACGACGCTGGAGCGTGGCACCCAGAGCGTGCCGAGCGACTCGAGGTCGTCCGCCATGCGCTCAGCCACTTCGAGGACGCCGTCACGATCGTCACGCCGACACCTGCACCCCGAGCCGCCATCGAAGCGGTCCACACCCCAGCGCACGTCGAGGCACTGGAGCGTTACTGCCTCATGGGTGGCGGTCCGATCGACCCCGACACCTCGGTGAACGACGCGTCGTTCGAGGCCGCCCAGCTCGCCGCGGGCGCTGGGCTCGACGCGATCGAGCGGCTTCGACAGGGCGAGGCCGACGCCGCCTTCCTCGCCGTACGACCGCCCGGCCACCATGCCACGGTCGACCAGGCCATGGGGTTCTGCCTCCTCAACAACGTCGCCATCGCCGCCCAGGCGCTGATCGACCAGGGCGAGCGCGTCCTCATTCTCGATATCGATGCGCACCATGGCAACGGCACCGCCGCGATCTTCGAGCGCGAACCTCGTGTGCTCTACGTCTCCACACACCAGTACCCCTTGTTCCCAGGGACTGGGCGCATCGGCGACGTCGGGGATGGCCCTGGGGTCGGCACCACGATCAACCTGCCGCTCCCCCCGCAGACGTCGGGCCAGACGGCACGGGCACTCCTCGAAACCATCGCGCTCCCCGCCATCACCACGTTCGGCCCGACGTGGGCGATCGTGTCCGCTGGCTACGACGCCCATCGCGACGATCCGCTCACCGAACTCGACTTTCGCGCCCCCGACTATGCACCATTGATCGCCATCGCGCGCGACGCCGTTCCCCCAGGCCGCCTGATCCTCGCGCTCGAGGGTGGCTACGACCTCGAAGCGCTCGAGCACTCGACGCTGGTCACGTTCGCGACGCTCCTGCATGCGGCGGTCGACGTCGGTGAGGCCCCGAGCCGCGATGTCGACCACGAGCTCGTGACGACCCTCCAACGGCTGCATCGTGCCGCACTCGAGCGAGGTCTCGCGAACGAGCGCGGGTAGCCTCTCGGCACGTGCTCCCCGCCCTACTCCGCCCACTCATCGAGGCGCTCCGACCGCTTGCCGCACGCTTCGACGAACGACAACGCCACCTCTACCTCGTCGGCGGCGTGGTCCGCGACGCACTGCTCGGCATCGAGCCGAACGGTGACGTGGATGCCACGACGGACGCGACGCCCGAGGAGATCGTGGAGATCGTCAGACCCGTCGCGACGCACTTCAACCTGACCGGCCTCCGCTTCGGGACGGTCGCCTTCCACTATCACGGCGTGCCGCTCGAAGTCACGACCCACCGAGGCGAGGCCTACGACTCCTCCACCCGCAAGCCGACCGTGCACTTCGTCTCGGCGCTCGCCGAGGATCTCCTCCGACGCGACTTCACGGTGAACGCCATGGCGGTCGAGGTCACGAGCGATGACCCGACCCTGATCGACCCGTTCGGCGGGATGGAGGACCTTCTCGCGCGCCGATTGCGCACTCCCATGGACCCCCGACGCTCCTTCAGCGACGATCCGCTGCGCATGTTGCGCTGTGCACGCTTCATCGCGCGCTTGGATCTCGAGCCGCAGCGCGCGCTCGTCGACGCGGTCCACGAACTCGCCCCGCGCCTCGAGGTCGTCTCGCGTGAGCGCATCCGCGACGAGCTCTCTCGACTGCTCGTCGTGCCCGATCCGAGCAAGGGTCTCTGGTTCCTCGTCGACACGCCCCTCGCCGCCGAGTTCCTCCCGGAGCTTCCGGCGCTCAGGCTCGAGCAGGACCCCATCCATCACCACAAGGACGTACTCGCCCACACCATCGCGGTCACCGCAAGCTGCTCACCGCGGCTCCGCCTGAGGCTCGCCGCCCTCCTCCACGACATCGGCAAGCCTGCGACTCGCGAGATCGGGCCGAACGGCGTGAGTTTCCACTTCCACGACGTTGTCGGGGCTCGTATGGCCCGTCGCATCCTGCGAGAGCTGCGCTACCCCAACGACCTCGTCGACGACGTCGCTCGCCTCGTCGAGCTTCACCTGCGCTTCCACACCTATGCTCAGGGTTGGAGCGACGCCGCCGTCCGTCGCTACGTGCGCGACGCAGGCGAGCTCCTCGAGGACCTGAACGAGCTCACCACCTGCGACGCGACCACCCGCAACGAGCGCCGACGACGCATGTTCGCCGAGCGCATGGCGACGTTCGAAGAGCGCGCACGGGAGCTCGCCGAGCGCGACGCGCTCCGAGCGCGTCGGCCTCCGATCGACGGACTGGAGGTCATGCGCATCCTCGAGATCCCACCAGGTCCTGCCGTGGGCCGCGCGATGCGCTTCCTCACCGACCTCACGATCGACGAGGGGCTGAACGATCCCGACGAGGCGAGGCGCCGCCTCCTCGAGTGGTGGCGGTCCCACTCGGGCGAGGAGGCCTAATCGCGAGGAGCGATGCTCTTGGTCTCCTCGAGCGGGACCGGTCGACCGAGGAGGTACCCCTGGGCAAACCGCACCCCGAGCGCGCGCAGCGCCGCAAGCTCTCGCTCGTCCTCGACGCCCTCGGCGACCACGAGCGTACGCGGCGCAGCGAGACGCAGCAGGAGTTCGGTCTGGCCACGCTTCGCGGCACTCTTGGGGAGATCATGCACCCAGTCGGGATCGAGCTTCACCATGCTCGGCCGCACCCGACGAACCACCGCCAGGGATCCTGCATCGGGGACGAAATCGTCCAGGGCGATCGCGAACCGGTTCGTCGCACGCGAGAGCGTGTCCTCTGTGGCCGCGACGTGAGGGCCGTCGAGCACGCCGGTGAACGACACGTCGAGGAACAGCCCCTCGCGCGCCGTCAGGGAAAAGCGTCGCCGCCCTTCCATCAGGGTCAAGAATCGCGACGACACATTCACGCTCAGCCACGCGCCCTCAGGGATGTCACGTGCCAGCAGTGCGGCGCGCTCCAGGAGCCGCTGCTCAAGGCTGGCCGCTTCGACCGTGTCGAGCCTGGCGAGCTGGGCTGGCGGTGCCTCACCGTTGACCCGTTGATAGATCTCGTAGCCGACGATCTCGTCGGCCTCAATGTCACGGATCGGCTGGGCGAGCGCGCTCAGCCCGTAGTCGGCTAGCCGGCGCCGCGCCCGTTCGCGCTCTGCTCGCGAACCGACGCGCAACCGACCAGGCCCGTCGGTATCGACGGCCTCGCCCAACCCGATCGAGGACGCACCGAGATCGAGGACGTGCTCCCAGGTTCCCAGTTGGGTGCCCCCGACTCCGACGGGCACCTCTTGATGGCGTGTCGTGCGGACGGGACGGTTCTTCGTGCGCCGCTGGAACCATGGGAGGATCTGGATCCACACGTCCTGGATGCTGTTGCGCACGCCGATGAAGGCGACGATGGCAACGGCCGCGAGGACCAGGTTGATCGCCGCGAAGAGCATCGAGTTGAGTGCGTGGTGCTCCCAGTCATGCAAGAGGGTGTAGATCGACAACACCACGAGCGCGTACGGAGCCACCACGAACATGAGCGGGGTGACTGTGCGCTTGCGCACCTTCGGGGTTCGGGCGAACGAAGCTCGAGCCCCGGTGACGGCCTGGCCGATCGAGCTGACGGTGCCAGCCAGGTTCACCATGACGAGGATCAGGTTGAAACCATAGATCGAGAAGATGTCGCGACGGTGATAGCCGGCGTACTTCAGGTCCGTCGACATCGCGAAGAAGTACGGGAGGGCGAGCACGGCGATCCAGGGACTCACGAGCTCGTTCGCGAAGGGGAACACCAGGAGGACGACCAGGGCGACGGTCGTCCACGTGATCGACGCGAGGTAGTTCATGCGGAGGAAGAACTCGGCGAACGACTGACGCCCGGTCTCCTTGGCCCGCTTGTGGTAACGCCACAGCTTCGGCACGACGAGCAGGCCGCCATCAGCCCAACGGCGACGCTGGATGCACAAGGCACCGAAGTCGGGGGGGTGGCCGAGTAGCTCAGCCGCTCGGGGTAGTTGTAGATTTCCCAGCCCTGGGCGACGATGTCGACCGACGACTCCGTGTCCTCGATCGCGGTACGGTCGCGGATGTAGCGCTTGATCGGGTAGCCGCCTTCCCAGGTGATCTCCTCCAAGGAGTTGAGCGCGCGCTTGCGAATGACGGCGTTCGCGCCGACCCAGAAACCCGCCCGGTAGTTGGCGAGCCCTTGGTGGACCACATGCTGGACGTCGGTGGTCGCACCCGCGATCCGCTCGAGACGCGACGCGGGGCCCGGATAGGCCGAGTAGGGCGTCTGCGCGACCGCGACATGCGCGTACGCCTCCTGCTCCATCAAGTAGACGAGCCGGAGGCAGTACTCGGGGAGCAGGGTCGAGTCCGCATCCAAGGTGAGCACGTAGTCCGGGTCGGGGATGACGAGGTCCGCGTGCTCGGGGTCGTCGGACACGAGGACCTGACCCGAGAGCGTGCGATGGACGCTATAGGCACCGCCCATCAAGCCGATGTACGAGTTCAGGTTCATGGCCTTGTTCGGCTCGCTCGAGAGTGACGCGTAGAGCTTGCGCTCGAAGCTCGTGATGCGCGCGCCAAAGACGTTGAGGAGCCGTTCGTACAGCTGCGCGAGGCGAGCCGCGTCGACCTCACGGCCGTAGCTCGCGCCCTCTCGCAGCGTGTCGGCGATCTGTGCAAATTCGTGGGCCAGCCGGACGAACACTTCGTCTCGAAGGAACTCGTCGGTGTGGTCGATGATCGGGAGTTCTTCGCTCTGAAGGGTGAGCCAGCTCGCCGCCAGGGCATAGGTATCGGCGAGCTGTTCGAGCTCGCTCGGGTCGACCACCACGCCGTCCCACGCGGCACCGGAGTCCGATCCACCCTCGTGAACGATCGCGGGCAGCTGGCTCACTCTGGAACCGACACGCTCGCGGAACTCGTCGTAAGCTCGACGAGCCGCGGTGGCAGGGTACGCGAGGAGCGACTCGAGCTGACTCGGCAGAGACCGTGCCGCTTCGAGGAGGACGCGATGGCGTTCCTCCGTCGGGTTGGGAGGATCATCGATCAGGAGCACGATGCGCTTGTCGGGATACTCCTGTAGCGCCGCTGACAGCAACGTATTGCGAATGACGCGAGTCTCCTCGCGGTACGAGGGGATGATCATGGTGAGGCTCGGTCGACGCTGCCAGAAGTAGCCGTCGAGGTGAGCCCGCGGTACCCGACGATGCTCGCGAGCTCGGTAAATATGGCCGAGCCTCGCCACGAGGTACGCCAACGACGACGCCTCGAGCAGGGTGATCATGGCGAGGTAGGCGATCGCCTCGGCCTTCGCCTGCGTCGTGTAGGCCCCTTGGCGCAGGAACTGTGAGTAGAACCAGTAGATCAGGTAACCGACCCAACCACCAATAGTGGTCATAATTGCGAGGCGCGCCGTCACGATGCGGGACTCGGGGACCTGAGCGGCCTGACCGACGAGCCGAACCTGCGCTCGCTGTCCATGCGTACCGGCTGGTTGGCGACTCAACCTGTTCTCCCTCCCGTGCTCGTAGGAGACCGACCGCAGACCGCCCACCACGGTAGAACCACCCTCACGCAGAGTGTAGCTTGTTGCGGAGGGCAAAGACCGTACTCGAACCCACATTGTGGGCTCAACTGAGAATTGAACCCCACGGAGGGTGATCGAGGGCCCGACACGACCGCTCCACGCTACACTCGTCCGTACCGACAACGACCCGTTTCGACAGGAGTAGCGATGTCACACGACGAGCTCTCTCCGCTTGGTGACCACTCATTGCAGCCTTTGATCACTGTCAGTGATCTCGTGATGCCGCACGAGCTGGAGGGAGACGGTCCGGATCGGAAGCCGCCGCTCGGGGAGCGCCTGCGCCGCTACAGCCCTGTGCGGATCCTCATGGGCCTCATGGTGCTCGGTGGAGCTGGCTCGCTGGCGGCGTGGCGCATCCACCAGCGGATCATCGACGCAGCGCCGGTCCACGCGACCTACTTCGCCCCGTACGTCGACGCCACGCTGTCGCCGACCTATGCGTTCCAGGATCCGACCCAGAACGACGCGAAGCAGACGGTGCTCGGGTTCGTCGTCGCGAGCGGCACGAACGGCTGCTCACCCACCTGGGGTGGCGTCTATACCCCGAGCGCCGCCAACCAGGACCTCGCCCTGAACTCCCGGCTCGCCGAGTACGCCAGCATCGGCGGGACCGCGATCGTGTCCTTCGGCGGCCAAGCCCACACCCACTTGTCGATGGCGTGCACGACGCCGACGTCGCTGGCCGCCGCGTACCAGCAGATCATCCGCCAGTACGACCAACACATCGTCGACTTCGATATCGAGGGCCCCGCGCTCACGAGTCAAGCGGCGACGCTCCGACGGGCAGCCGCGCTGTCGATCGTGGCTCACGAAGACCCCGGGATCCAGATCTGGCTCACGCTACCAGCGACACCCCAGGGACTGTCGGACCCAGGCATCGCGGCGATCCGCGCGATGCTCCTCAAGCGGGTTCCTCTCGCTGGCGTCAACGTGATGACAATGGACTTCACCTCGACGCCCGGGGGCCTCGTCCAAACCGCCGAGAGCGCACTCACGGCGGCACACCAGCAGCTCACGACCCTGTTCGCCGAGTACCGTATCCCCCTCAACTCCCACCAGATCTGGAACCACATGGGTGTGACGTTCCAGATCGGTCAGAACAACGTCGTCGGTCAACGGGTGAGCCTCCAGGGCGCGTCGCAGCTCGTGGCGTGGTCGACGTCACAGGCGATCGGGCGGGTCTCGTTCTGGTCGCTGAACCGTGATGCGCCGTGCGCCGCATCGCTGGCGAACGAAGCCGTCTACTCGAACACCTGCTCCGACGCACAGACAGCCCCGCTCGCGTTCTCGAGCGAGATCGAGCATCAGATCCCTGCGTCCGTGCAACGCGGTCGCGGGCTGATCCAGGTCACGACCACGGTGAGCGCCAACCCAGCCAACGCGCCCTTCCCGATCTGGAGCGCGTCCTTCCCCTATCCCGCCGGCTACAAGGTGGTGTGGGGTGGCTACATCTACGAGGCCAAGTGGTACAACCAGGGCCAACAGCCCACGCAGCAGTTCGAGTATGCCTACCAGACGCCATGGGAACTCCTCGGACCGGTGCTGGAGAGCGATCACGCACCGACACTCCCGACGCTGCCTCCAGGGGCCGATCCGACTTGGGAGCCCACCGTCACGTACCAACCCGGTCAGGTCGTGGAGTTCGAGGGTCTTCCTTATCAGGCCAAGTGGGCCAACCAGGCCCAGAGCCCGGCCTCCGCGATGGCCGATCCGACGATCTCTCCCTGGCAGCCGCTCTGGAGCTACCCGGGTGAGCCGCCGCTGACGGCCACCAACTGATCTCGCTAGAGGCCTCCGCCGCCGAACAGCTTCGTCACCTGCCCGATGCCGTGCATCGATGCGATCATCGACGCCATGAACACCACGCCGATCGCGATGACGCCAGGGATGAACACCAGGGACGCGATGCGTACCCGTTGGTTCACCGCCGCGACGGTGGACTCGAACAGGGCCTGGTAAGCGTCTCGAATGGCCACGTCCAGGGTGTCGGAGACCGGCCGACCCGACAGGATCGACTGCTCGAGGTACGAGCCGAGTTGCGCGATGCGGGGCACACCATAGGTGTTCCCGAAGCGCTCGAGCACGGCCCCGATGTTCTGGTCGTTGCGCTGGGATCCCTGGATCCACGCGTCGACATCGCGCGCACCGGCGTCGCTCATGACGCCTCGAAGCTCGCTGATGGCGGTCAGCGCCTCGGTCGCCGATGCACCGCCCTGGACGTACACCCGGATCAAGAGCGCCAGGTTGGCCAGGGAGTTGTCGATGCGCTGGCGCGCGATGCGGGCCTCGGCGCGAACCTGCCACACCAGCACCACGCGAGCAACGACCGCGGCAAGGGCGAGCGCCGCCGCCGCGACGATCGCCAGGACGAACGGTGACAGGTTCGGCACGACGGCCTTCGCGAGGAGCACGAGGCCACCAGCCAGAACAGCGAGCACCAGCCACAGCTGCTGGAGGCGCGCGACGGCATCCTCGGTGGACCAGTGCGCGATCCAGAGCGTGGCATCGAAGTCGGCTTGCCGTCGCGCCAGGGCGGCAACGACTCGCCGCGCGAGCGGCACACGCGAGCGCGACGCGATCGAGGGCAGCGCTGCCGCATAGCGTCTGAGCGCAAGTAGGGTGCTGCCTCCGGCGAGCGCGACGCCGGCTCCGGCGATGACCAAACCAATCGCGATACCGACCCCGATGATCAGCCACCGTGCATCCATGGGTCACGACCTCACAGGTACCGAAGTTTGAACTCGAGATCACGACGCAACGAGAGGGCCCACAAGAGCTGCGCCCCGCTCCCTGCAAGGGCGACGACCTGCGCGAGCAGTGACAGTCCGATGTCGCTGCCGAGCGAGCCGCCGAGTGCGAGGAGCGTCGCATACACCGCCCCGATGGTGATGATGGTGATGAGCCGCACCTCGCCGAGCGACGAGAGCAGCTCGGTGACCACGAGCCCTCGATAGGCCTGGACCTGCTGTAGCAGCACGTCGCCGAGGAGATCGAGCTGGTTCGCCACCCGCAGGTTCGTCGCACGCAGCGCCAGGTACACCAACACGTCGGTGATGTGGATCAACGGATTGGTCGTGCGCTCGATGAGATGGCTCAACGCAACACGAGCCTCCCCCTCGCGAGCGGAGGGATCGGCCATCTGTTGGTACGGCACGCGACGATCTCGCGTGAAGCGACCCGCTGGTTGTGCATCGATCGCGAGCTCGAGTGCCGCCGGAACCGACACACCTCCGGAGAGGAGCCCTGAGCGAAAGTCGATGATGAACTGGAGCATCGACGAGAGCTCGTCGACCGACTCGGCGAGCGCCGGCCGTAGGAACAGGTCGCCGAGCACGTAGCCGATGAGGATCGACGGGACGACCAGCAACCACGCCCCAGCCAGCCCGGCGAGCAGCGCAAGCGCGACGCCGATGGCGAGTCGATGGTCGATGGCGAATGGGTGCATCGTCGCAAGCGCAGACCGGAGCGCCGATGGCCGACGCGACACGAGTCCGACGCGTTCGACCTCCTCGACTCGACCCCCACTCGGGGGGCGGAGAGCCACGGCGATCGCGATCAACGCCCCCACGACACCGATACCGAGGAAGCTCCCGGCGATCATGACGAGGGCCCGGGTCACGCTCCGAGCTCCCCGAGGGTCGAACCAGCCGATCCCATGACGATGGGCTCGAGGACCTGCTCGAGGGCGGTCCCCGATCCGAGCTGATCGGGTTCTACGGCGATGACCTCGACGCCGTGACGCGCGCGCAGTGCGAAGCGAGCCACTTCAGCGAGACGACGGCGACGACGACCCGCCGCCAGCGCGACGACCCAGACCCGAGCCTGCGGGAACGCCCGCTCGAAGTAGCCGAGCGAGGCGATCGCCACCGGCCGCTCCCCGACCACGAGCACCAGATCGCTCGCCGCAGCGGCCCACGCCGCCTGCCCGACGAGACCCGGCGCCACCCAGCCCGCGTCGGCGAGCACGGTGGTGGGCCCGAGAACGCTGGAGCGTTCCAGCTGGACGAACAGCTCGACGAGCGCCGAGCCGAACTCGAGCGCGCGCTCGGCGGCCTCGGTCGAACTGACGGGCGCGCGCACCACGGGCACGACATCGCGACGCGACGCATCGGCGGCGCTGATGGGCCGTGCGCTCTCGAGGTCGCTCAGCGCACCTACCACGGTGTCGAGGTGCACGCGCACCCGCCGCATGCCGTCGTTGCGCTCGCGCAGGACCTCGTAGATCGTTTCGAGGGTCGGGGTGCGCTTCTGGAACTCGGCTCCCGCCATGGACCACGTCGTACCCGACACGCCGAGTTCGACCAGCAGGCGGGTCCCCGGAACAGCACGTGTCAGGGCAGCGGCGACTCGCTTGCGACCGACGTTCGCATCGAGCCCGAACACCACCAGCATGGCTAGCCCACCGGAACGGGTCGGGCACCAGGGAACGAGAACACCACGACGCACTGCGAGCTGGTCGCGGCGGCCGCAGCGGCCGCGACTTCGGCGGGAGGTAGTGCGACCTCGATGCCGAGCGAACCGGATGATCCAGACGAGGGATGCGTCACCGACAGCACCGTCACGCCGGTCGCGACCGGAACGTCGTAGGGGACGTGCGCCGACGACTGCGTCTGGACGGTGCTCGGCTGAGGCACGAGGATATCGATCACCGAGCCCGCCTCCAGGTTGGGGGGCGCGACCTGCGGCGTGAAGTAGAGGACGCGTTCCCCTCGAGGAGGACGCTTGGCGAGCTCGCGAACCTCGAGTGGCGCGCCGGGGGCGACCGGCACCGACACGGTATAGCTCCCCGAGCTGAGGGCGTCGAGCGCACCGGCCAGCACGACCCCGCTCCCGGAGGCGATCTGCGCCGGGGTCGTCACGACGGTGAGCTCCGATCGAGCGATCGGTTGCCCAGGGAGCAGCTCGGCGGCGGCCTCCACGATCTGGACCTCGCGAAAGACACGCGTCTCGAGGTAGTAGACACTCGTCCCGGCGATCGCCAAGCCGAGGAACGCGATGCCGACGCCGGTGATCACCAGTCGCCGTGCGGCGTCATCTCGAGCCACGTCCGCCTCCTTCGCTCTCGACTACTGTCGGCACGACGACGGCTCCCATTGAGCGCCTATCGCAGTGCCACCTCAGCAATCAGAGCAACGACCGCAAGGACGAGTCCTGCTGCACTCAGCCACGCCACCATCGCCCACGGCCCTCGCTGACCCGAGATCGCCGACCACGCGAGCTGCGCGAGGCTTGCGCCGAGCAAGGTGAGCGGCAACCACACGAGACCGACCGGACCGAGTCCGACGGCGACCAGCCAGAGCGCCCCGCCGACGTAGCGCACGTCGGCACCTCCCACGTGACGACGCTGGAAGAGCACCACGAACGCGACGACGAGGATCAGCCACAGCCCGAGTGCGAGCGGGAGCCACCCAAGCGGCTCGAACCCAAGGGCCAGGCCGGCGACGGCGTACAGCGCCGACACGAGAGTAACGATCCACAGCGAACCACGTCGGCGCAGGCGATGGCTCCGAGCGTCCTCGCGTCCGGGCCCGACGAGGTGCGCACCCATCACGCCGACGCCAGCAAGGAGCCACACCGCTGCGATCATGGGTGCCGTCCGCCGGTGGTGGCGACGAAGAGCAGGAGGCGCGCCGCGACGATCAGCGCAACCGACGCCAGCACCATCGACCAGGTGCGCCATCGCGAGCGTCGCGGACGCGTCATCAGCGGCGCCGTCACGACGTCGACCGCCGCGACCGTTCCGGTCTCGGCCGTGGGTTCCGTCGCCGCGACGACCAGCCTCCGCGGCTCGTCGTCGCGGTCGTCCCGAGCGACCCCTCCGAGATCCCCGAAGTCGCCCCAGTTCGACGGGGCGCCGCCCACCGGCTCGGCCACCGTGCGATGCTCGTCACCCGGCCCGACGATGAGCTCCACCTCGGCAACCTCGCTGCGAGCAGTGATCAGGCCGAGGCCTTCGCCGATCCGATCGCCGACCTCGACCCAGAACACATGTTGGTCGGTCTCCGACAGGCCCGTCGACGGCGCCTGATCGACACCCTCCCACCCGAGGGCCGATGGCTGCCGCTCATCGAAGCTACTCACCACGACCCCACGGCTCCTGGCCTCACCAACGCCGCTCGTGGCACGTGGGTGCCGACCTCCTCGCTCCGGGCGACGCCCTCGTCTGCACCCGTGGTCCCGTCGGGGCGCAGACCGCCGCCTTCGAGCCGCTCGAGCGGTCCGAATGTCCGGCGGACGAGCCGCACGATCACCTTCGCCTCACCACGAGCGTCCGCGCGCTCGAGTGCCTCCGCGGTGGCGAGCAGGGAGTCGACGAGGACCGCCTCCAGGACCGGCGCTCGAGCGCGAAACCACGGCTGCTCGTAGGCGGCAAGTGGCGGCCTCGCCACGAGGTCGACGATGCGGATCGCCTCGTCGACCCGGTGGACGAGGCCGAGATCGGATCCCACACCTGGGCGCAACCGGAGCCCGTCACGCTCGTCGTCCACACAGGTGGGCACCTCGCGTGCGAGGGATCGAACGGTCCGCGCCGGACGCTCGAGCGCGTCGGCCAACGCGTCGATCGTGGCGCGGCCGCCGTCGAGCACGAGCGCAGCGACCAACTGTGCGGCGTCTCGGCTCGCGGCGACGCCCTCGAGCCGTGGCTCGAGGCCGCACAGGCGCACCCAGGGTCTCCCGGGTCGTGGGGGCGGTGGCAGTTGACCTGGCAGAAGGGGGGTCGGCGCGAACGTACTCAACCGCTCCACTGCGCCGTGCCAGCGCCCACGATCGATGGAGGCGAAGGACACGTCGGGAGGTCCACTCGTCTCGACGACCACGACGCGTCCGGCCGCACCGAGCGCACGCACGTCATCCATTGCAAGCCTGACACCATGCACGACCACCAGCACCGGGAATCCATTCGTCGCACTCACTGCCTCGTCGAGCACCGCCTGTGCCCGCCGGATGTCGGACACGACCAGCACCGACGATCGTGCCAAGGCCACGACCTCCTCACGTCGCATCCCGACCACGACACAGCGAACCGGCTCCAGCCACGGCAAGAGCCGATGCTGGACGATGAGGTCGAGACCGGTGCCGGGCTCGATGCCGACGAGTCCGCTGAGCACGCGAAGCTGGCCCAGCCGGTCGACGACGCGAATGCATGCCGACCCTGCGTCGGCGTGTGTGTGGCGCTGACCCCCTACGACCTCGCCAGAGCGCAGCGGCGTGAGCGAGCCCTCGTGCGCTGGCGAGGAGCGGACGCGATGGTCAAGGCGGACGAGGGCGCGGAGGTCCTCGGCGGCCGGGTTGCGATCTGGCACTGCGAGCGGCACCATCCCTCGCGGCCGATGCAGCCGGGCGTGCTCCGCCACGCGGTGGAGCTCCTGCTCGGCGGCGACCTCGAGGACCCACTGCGACGTCGAGCGTTCCATCGCGACGATCCCGACGCCGGGCACCTCGATGGCTGGGACTGCGTCGAGATCGAGATCGACCGCGACCGACGCTCGCGCCGGGGCGCGGACTCCGTCGGGGATCGATGAATGGTCGCCACCACCTCGCCCCAGCACCCACCGCCACCACAGCGCAAGCGCAGCGATGGCGCACACCGCCGCGGCCCCGACGACGACGGGGTGGGCCACGACGCGCTCATTCGGGAGCGACCACGGTGTCAGGACGAGGACCTCCGCGATCGACCCAGCGAGACCGATGGCCACACGACGCGCGCTCACGCGAGGCTCCCCACGAGGTGGGCGGAGGCCGTGACCGTGATCGGGCTGATGGCCACCACGGTGATGAGATCGCTCATGGGCGGGACGAACACCACGGTGCAGGTCGCCCGTACGTCGAGGTAATAGCGCTGGAGGCCGTGTCCGTTGGGGACGAGCCCGCCCGAGCACGACACGACGCTCGTACCGACCCCGTGTGGGACCCCCGCGAGCGCTGCCGAGGCCGCGCTCTGGAGGTTGGGATCGTAGAACGACGGATTCCGCATCGTCACGAGCCCTGGCGACCCCGCGTTCCCAGCCGTCTGCCAGAGCACGTTGGCAGCGGCGTGCGCCGCCGCCCGCGCCGCCGCCCGCGCCATGGTCTCGGCCATCGTGATGCTCTCGAGCACGAGGGCCGCCACCGTGAGTCCCATGACGAGCAGGATCGATCCGACCGCGAGCAGCGCGGGCGTCGCGTCTCCCTGCTCGCTCGGCGCCCTCACGGCGTACTCCCGGCGATGAGGTGTGAGGGGTTCAGGCCCAGCGTCACCGACCGCTCGAAGTGCACGAACCCGAGCACGGGAACGGTCGTCGAACAGGTCACCGTGACGGTCACCGACGCTGGAATCTGGGCGGCGGCGACGTCGAGCCCACTCAGGGCGCAGCTGAGCGGCGGGAAGGAGCGCGCTGCGGTCTCGGCCGCGACCATGGCACCGAGCGCCGACTCGGCGGCCGGAGTCCCGAGGACCGGGAGACTCAGGGCTTCGAATCCGGCGGCATTGGCGATCGCCTGGGCCGATTGCGCGGCCGCCCACCACACCACGACGCCCACCGAGACCGCGAGCACGACCATCACGGCCGCCACCGCTGGCAGTGCAACCACCGCATCGCTCTCGGCTCGATCGTCGGTGAGGAGCCGTCGCATCACGCTCCCGTTCCGAGCTGGCTGGGCGGCTGGAGCGCGACCTGGCTCGTCACCGGCACGAGACCGCCGAGATCGGCGTGCACGACCACCATGGACGCAGCTCCCGGCGCGTCCGGACCACTCACGCTGACCGGCTGGATCGACCAGGTCACGTCGCGCAGGACCCCGAAGGCGAAACCTTGGGCGGGCGAGCCACCGATCCCGAGGTCGGCGGCGATCGCCTCAGCACCCCACACGGCCTCGACGTGCCCGACCCACAACGCGCCGAAGCCGATGGTCAGCGCGATGAGCATGAGAAACACCACCACGACCACCGGCCCCACGACCGTGCTCGTCGCCTGCTCGTCGACGAGCAGGCGACGAGCGAACATGCCCGCTATCCCTGTGGAAGGGTGCTGAGCTGATTGTTGGTATTGGATGCCGCGCTGGTTGCGCTGCCCGTGAACTGGAACACCAAGAACACGACGAACGCCACCACGATGAGCCCGAGCACGACCCAGGCGATCGTCGCCACCGAGGTCTCCGCCCCGGACTCGTCGCTCGCCAGCGACACCAGTGCAGCAGGCCCACCGGTGACCACTGCCATCACCGACCGAACCACCGAGGCCAGCCACCACGCTGCGCCACGTACCATGCGCCTTCCCATTTCGACGCTCCTTTCGCTCGCGCCGTCTCTCGACGGACGATGCTTGACCACCCGTCGTAGTAAGCATCGTCACTCTCGGCGTCAGAACTTGAGCGCTCACGAGCGCCTCCGCGCGACGAGCTCCTCCAGCCGGTGCGCGACGTTGGCATGGTCCACGGCACGCACGAGAGCCGACCCCTCGCGCACGAACGCCATCTGCATCCGTGGCATGCCACCGACCTGGCCCGGATGGGGAACGACCCACCCGATCCCCGTGACGACCCGCCGACGGCTCTGCTCGTTGCGCACCAAGGCGCAGTGCACGACCAGGTTCAACGTGCTCTCGATGAGATAGGCAGCGGCCCGGTCCGTGTAACGGGTCGTGCGCAGCAACAGCCCGAAGACGCGGTTCACCGTGTCGAGCGCGCTCTCGGCGTGGATCGTGGCCAGCACGCCGCTCGTGCCCGTGTTGGCGGCCTGCAACAGCACCTCCATCGTCTCCGGGTCGGTGACCTCACCGATCACGAGCCGACGGACATCCTCCTGGAGACCGCGTTCGAGGATGGTCTTCATCGTGACCGAGCCCGCACCCTCGGCGTTGGCCTCCTGCTCGACGTGGCTGTGGAGCACGTAGAACCAGGGCCTGCCGCGGTCGTCGACCAGCTCCTCGAGATGCAGTTCCTCGTAGTTCTCGGCCACCAGCACCGGTTCGGCGCGCGGGATGAACTTCGTGAGCGCGCGCAGGAGCGTGGTCTTCCCGGATCCAGGGGCCCCCGCGATCAGGATCGGCACCGCAGCTCGTACCGCCTGCGCGAGCATGAGGCCCGCTTCTTCGCTGAGGACCCCCTGTTCGATGAGGGCATCGAAGGTGATATTGGTCGCATGGTGCAGGCGCAACGCAGCGAGAAACTCCCCCGATCGAGTGGTGCGCTGGCGGAGCGCCATGCGGATCCCGTAGGGGCTCGTCAGGTTCGGGGCGTGGTGCACGGGGTCGAACCGTTGAGGTACGCCTCCCCCGGAGATCTGTGCGAACTGCGCACCACGGTCCTTGAGGGCGCGCCCGTCGGCGGCCGCATCGATCATCGAGAGCCACGCTCGACCATCACTCGTGTAGACGGTGACGCGCTCGTCGACGATGTGGATGTTCTCCACCTCGGACGCGAAGTAGTACAGCAACACGATCCCGAGATCGAACATCTCCCCGTAGAGACGGATGGTGAGCAGCGGTCCGACGTTCGGCAGCCGCTGGATCTCGTCGGCATCCGGACGCGCTTGCAGCAGCGTCCGGATGCGCTCGCCGATGGCGACGTAGTTGGCGTTGAAGGCCGCCCGCTTCTCGAGCACACTCAGGTGGTCGAGCATCTCCTGGCTCACCGTCTGGAGAACCTCGTCGGCGGCCCGAGAGAAGAGAGCCCGATAACGCTCGTGCCAATGGTCGAACTCTGCGGCCTGACGCTCGTCGTCAGCGTGGCGCTGCGCATCGACGAGGAAGCGTGACACGAGCGACCAGGTGAGCGTCTCGCGCAGGTAGCGCTCGAACGGGCCGCGCTCGATCAGCTCGGCGAGCGATCGAGGCGCAAGGCTCTCGGTTCGTCCGACCCCGGGTGCGATGGTGGCCACGACCCTAGCCTCCGAACACCGCAGCGCCCACCGGAAGCGACTCGACGGTGGCCACCTGCTCGTCGATGGAGGTCGCCGGGCCGAGCACCCAAGGTGGAACGTCGAGCGTCACGTCGCTGTAGGTACCGCCAGGAATTGTCACGGCTACACCATCGACGGACAGATGCACGGTCTGGAGTCGTGCCGTCGCCGTCGCGGTGAAGGCCGCGGCGAGCTGAGCGTTTACGGTCCAGGTAGAACCACCCGAGAGTCCAGACGGTGCAGCGAACTCGATGGCGCACGTGCCCGGATCCTCGCTGGTCGGCGTCGACACCAGCGGACTGAGCTTGCCCGCCGCCGACTGGGCGAGGGCCGGCGTGAGGCGGGAGAAGAGATCACTGGATGCGCTCACCGCGCCAGCGTCGCACAGGGACCCAAACGTGCCCGGTGCGAGCGAGCCTGTCGGCGTGACGTCGTTGGCGGTGGGCGCGAGCACGTTCGTGCCAGCGAGGATCGGGGCCGACGCCGGCACCGTGCCGGCCGACACGTAGACGTCCTCGACACTGGCCTGCCAGCTCATCGCGTAGCTCGCCACGTTCGACACGGTGACCGGGGGCTCGGCCACCCCATTCACCGTGACGGTGACGACGATCCCACCGGCGACGGTCGCAGATCCCGACAGGGTCGTCCCGAGCTCGCTCGTCTGTGGCGCGACGATGATGGGTTGGCCCACGGACAGGGCGGCGCCTTCGGGGGTAGCGATGTTGGGATGAGGGAACGTCGGCTGGGGACCCTCGGTCGGGTTCGTGGGGTCCTCGAAGCTGGCGAAGCTCACGCTCGGGAGCGCGACCGACGGGACCGAAGCCGGCACCCAGGCGATGCTCCAACTGACCTGTGATCCGGTCAGGGTCTTTGTGCCCGAGCCGCGGGCACCGGGCACCACGGCGAGCACGCCCGCCATCGCGACAGTCGAGGCGACTTGTAGAAGCCACCGAGCGGTCCACCGTGCCATCGCGCACTCCCTTGCACCGATGGCATCGGCACGGACCGATTCGAATCTTTATGCGTCCGTACCGCTCTCTGGCACGACGCCAACGGACGCCACGGACTCCTCGGCTTGTAGCGAGATGAGCTTGACCCCGGTTGCGTAGCGACCCTGGTTGGAGATGTCGCCGATGCGCACGCGGATCATCTGGCCCTGCGAGCTCACGATGAGGACCTCGTCCTCCGGCCTCACGAAGGCCGCGGCGACCAGCTCTCCCTTGCGCTCGGTCAAGCCGATGCCTCTGATACCGGCGCCGCCTCGATGGTGCACCGGGAACGAATCGAGGGGGGTTCGCTTGCCGTAACCGCGGCTCGTGACGAGCAGGACCTCGACACCGTCTTCGATGAGCCCGCCCGCGACGATCCAGTCGCCGTCCGCTCGGCGAATGGAGCGAACGCCCGCCGTCGCGCGCCCGGTACGACGCACCTCAGCGAGTGGGAAGCGCAGGACCTGGCCGCGCTTGGTGAACACGACGCCATCGTGCTCTTCGGTCGCGACGACGACGCTCACGAGCTCGTCGTCGCCTCGCACGTCGATAGCGATGATCCCATCACGACGCGAGCGCGCGTACTCGGCCATGGCGGTTCGCTTGACCATCCCGTTGCGCGTGAAGAACACGAGGTCAGCGTCCTCGGGGAAGTCCTTCGTGCCCATGACGGAGGTGATGCGCTCGTCGTCGGCCAACGGGACGAGATTGACGAGCGCCGTCCCCCGCGCCGATCGCTCGAGCTTGGGCAGCTCGTAACCCCGGAGTTGGTAGACCCGCCCACGCGACGAGAAGACCAGCAGCCTCGAGAGCATCGACGACGAGATGACGTGGGCGATCTCGTCTTCGTCCTTGACTCGCGCCCCCACCACGCCTCGGCCGCCTCGGCCCTGCGCCTTGAACGAGGACTCGGGCACGGCCTTGATGTAGCCGGAACGGCTGATGAGCACCACGATGGGCTCGTCCTCGATGAGGTCCTCCGCGGCGAAGTCGCCCGGGTCCACCTCGAAGCGGGTCCGCCGCGCCTGGCGGTACTCGGCAGTCGCCGCGAGCATCTCGTCCTTGACAACCGCGGACAGTCGTTGGGCGTCGGCAAGGATCGCTTCGAGTTCAGCGATGGTTGCTCGGAGCGTCGCCGCCTCCTCCTCGAGCTCCTCACGTCCGAGACGGGTCAGGCGCCCGAGCGTCATGTCCAAGATGTGGTTCGCCTGGAGCTCAGAGAACCCGAACGGCTCGGCCATGAGTGCGGCACGGGCAGCCGCACGATCCTCAGAGGCTCGGATGGTCGCGATCACGGCGTCGAGTTGGTCGATGCACGAGAGGAGACCCTCGACGATGTGGAGTCGCTCTCGAGCCTTGCCGAGACGGAACTCGGAGCGACGCCGAATGACCTCGCGTTGGTGATCGACGTAGATCTGGCACAAGCCAAGCAGGTTCAAGGTGCGCGGCGCGCCATCGACCAGCGCCAGCATCTGGATCGGGAAGCTCGTCTGGAGCGGCGTCAGTCGATACAAGTTGTTGAGCACGACGTTCGGATTCGCGTCACGCTTGAGCTCGATCACGAAGCGCGTCTCGGACCCTGCCGAGAAGTTCTTCATGTCCCGGATCCCTTCGAGCAGCTTCTCCTCGACGAGGTGGCGAATCTTGTCGGCGATCACCTCGACCGAGGTCTGGAAGGGAATCTCGGTGACGACGATCTGGTAGCCCGATCGAGCCTCCTCGATCGTGGCCACGGCGCGAAGCTTGACGCTCCCCCGGCCGGTTCGGTAGGCGTCGCGGATGCCATCTCGCCCGAGAATGATGCCACCCGTGGGAAAATCGGGGCCCGGAACGAAGCGCATGAGCTCGTCGACGGTGGCCTCGGGGTGGTCGATGAGGTACGCAATCGCGTCGACCACTTCACCGAGGTTGTGCGATGGGATCTGGGTCGCCATACCGACGGCGATGCCTTGTGATCCATTGACGAGCAGATTCGGGAACCGCGCCGGCAGTACGGACGGCTCGACGGTCTGTGAGTCGTAGTTCGGGACGAAGTCGACCGTGTCTTCGTCGATACCCGCGAGCAGCTCAAGGGCGATCGGGGCGAGGCGGCACTCGGTATAGCGAGACGCCGCGGGACCCGTCGACGGATCGGGCGAACCGAAGTTGCCGTGCCCATCGATCAAGGGATGGAGCAGCGAGAAGTCCTGCGCCATGCGCACGAGCGCGTCGTAGATCGCAGCGTCGCCGTGTGGGTGGAAGCGACTCATGACGTCCCCGACGACCTTCGCGCACTTCACGTGGGGCCGATCGGGCCGATAGCCAGCGTCGTACATCGAGTAGAGGATGCGACGATGCACCGGCTTGAGACCATCGCGCGCGTCAGGGAGCGCTCGCGCAATGATCACCGAGAGGGAGTACTCCAGAAAGGAGCGCTCCATCTCCTCCTGCAACTCGATGAGCTCGACGTTCGAAGCGTCGGGGGTGGGTTCGTCAGGCACGCAGATCTCCTCGTGGGCCGATGTCGCTTACCTAGAAGTCGATGAAACGCGCGTCGCCCGCGTTCTCCTGGATGAAACGACGGCGCTGCTCGACGTCGTCGCCCATCAAGACACTGCACACCTCGTCGGCGATCGCCGCCTGCTCGATGGTGACCTTCAGCAAGGTTCGCCGATCCTGATGGAGTGTGGTGTCGCGCAGCTCGTCGAAGTCCATCTCGCCAAGACCCTTCAACCGCAGGAATGGCTTCTTGTGGTTGGGGTGGGCTTCGAGAAAGCGCAGGCGCTCGGCTTCGTTCTTGATGTAGACCTTCTCCGTGCCGAGCAACGTGGAGTACAGCGGCGGCTGTGCGGCGTAGACCATCCCCGCCTCGACGAGCGGCCGCATCTGACGGAAGAAGAACGTCAGCAGCAGCGTGCGGATGTGCGATCCGTCAGGATCGGCGTCGGCCAAGATGATCACCTTGTGGTAGCGGGCCTTCTTGATGTCGAACTCGTCACCAACTCCAGCGCCGATGGCCGCAATCAACGACTGGATCTCCTGGTTCGAGAGCATCTTGTCGAGTCGAGCACGTTCGACGTTGAGGATCTTGCCACGGATGGGAAGCACTGCCTGGGTCTTCGGATCACGTCCCTTGATGGTCGTGCCACCAGCGGAGTTCCCCTCCACGATGAACAGCTCCGACTCGGAGGGATCGCGCGAGGTGCAGTCCGTGAGCTTGCCGGGCAGACCCGCGCTCTCGAGCCCCGACTTACGCCTCGTGAGCTCGCGAGCCTGTCTCGCGGCCAAGCGAGCACGCTGTGCCACGATGGCCTTCTGAACGATCGCCTGCGCTTCGCGAGGGTTCTCCTCCAGCCAGGTCGCCAGGTGCTCGTTGGTCACACGCTCGACGAACGATCGCACCGACACGTTGCCGAGCTTCGTCTTGGTCTGGCCCTCGAACTGCGGGTTGACGAGACGGACCGACACGATGGTGGTCATCCCCTCGCGGATGTCGTTCCCCTCGAGATTCTCATCGCGCTCCTTGAGCAGGTTCCGTGCCCTCGCGTAGCGATTGATCACCTGCGTGAGCGCCTTGCGGAAGCCCTCGGCGTGCATGCCGCCTTCTTCGGTGGAGATGCCGTTCGCGAAGGTGAACAGCGTCTCGTAGAAGGTGGTGTTCCACGAGAACGCCACCTCGACCTCCATGTCCTCCTCGCTCGCGGCGTAGTAGCCCACCTTCGCAAAGAGGGGTCCCTTGGGCTCGTTCAGGTGGCGAACGAAGTCCACGATGCCACCTGCGTAGGAGAACGTCTGTTCATGTTCTCGACCAGGACGCTCGTCGCGGAAGCGCACGACCACGCCCTTGTTGAGGAAGGCGATGACCTGGAGGCGCTCCAGGATCCTCTGGGCAGAGAACTCAGTGTCCTCGAAGATCGTCGGATCCGGCCAGAAGGTCACCACCGTGCCTCGCCGGCCTCCAGAGGAGCCGATCCGCTCGAGCGGCCCCGTCGGCGTCCCACCCTTGACGAACTCCATGCGATAGGTGCTACCGTCGCGGTGAACCTCGAGGACGAGGCGTGCCGACAGCGCGTTCACGACCGACACGCCAACGCCATGGAGACCGCCAGAAACCTTATAACCACCCGTGCCGAACTTGCCGCCAGCGTTGAGCTGCGTCAGCACCACCTCGGCTGCCGACTTCGACGGGTCTGATGGATGTGGGTCGACGGGAATACCGCGACCATTGTCTTCGACCCGACAGCCGCCGTCGGCGAGGATGGTGACGTCGATCTCGGTGCAGGCGCCGGCCATGACCTCGTCGACTGCGTTGTCGACGACTTCCCACACCAAGTGGTGCAGTCCGCTCGGACCAGTGGAGCCGATGTACATGCCCGGGCGCAGCCGGACGTGCTCCAAGCCCTCGAGGACCACGATGTCGGCTGCGGTGTAGCTTGCCTCGGGCTCCAAGCTCTTGATCCTTCCTCGATCGACCACCTACGCTGCTCGATGCGTCATCCACGCTCGTGGCGATGCAGACACACTGCGAGCAGACTCACACCCACGGGCGCTCGAGCCCACCTCAGCCTAGCTGCGACCAGGGTCGCGGCTCTCCCGGGATCGCAACGAGACGCAGCTCACCCTGGTAACCCGCCTCCGCAAGCGCCACGCGGAGCCGTGCTGCCGCACCACGTAGGGCGACGAGACCGGCACCACCGGCGCCGAGGACGATCTCGTCCTCGGCGAGCCTGACCAACGAGCATCGACGTACGAGGGCTGGTCCCAGCGCCTCGCGCACGACGGTCTTGAGTTCGCCACGACGCACGACGTCCACGCCGGCCCGCTGAGCGGTATCGAGCTTCGCGAGCACCTCAGCGATGGGCACGGGCCCCGGCACTCGTCCTCGATCACGCGTCGACGAGGGCTCCATGGCTGATCCGAAGCTCGAAGCCCGACCCCTCCACCGGTGCGGTGTGACTGATGAACGCCTGCATCCCCTCCATCATCGCGACCGCTCGCCGCGCCCGCTCGGCATCAAGCTCGGCGAGCAGATCGTCGAGCACCAGCACCGGCGGCTCCTTCGTCACCGCCTCCATCGCGCGTGCCAGCGCCACCTTGAGGGCGACGACCACGGTACGCACCTGCCCCTGCGATCCCATGCGACGGATCGGCTCGCCGTCGAGGAGGATCTCGACGTCGTCGCGGTGGAACCCGACGCTCGTGACGCCACGACGTCGATCGTCTCCGCGACGCGCACGCAGTTGTTCGAGGAGCGTCGCCTCGTCGCCAGCGCCTCGATAGGTCACCACCACGCGACCCGCCGACATCAGCATCTCGTCGATCACCGCCCGAGCGTGCGGAGCGATCACCTCGGCAGCACGGGCCCGGAGCTCGGCTACCTCCACCGACGCGCGCGCGAGCCGCTCTTCGAGGATGCTGAGCGTCACCTCGTCCAAGACCGGCGCCCGCAGAGCCTCGGTCCGCTGCCGCAGGACACGCTCCGCCTGACGCAGCCGGATCGCTGCCCCTCGATCGAGTCCGACGACGCACTCGTCGAGAAACCGACGGCGCTGCTCCGGGCCGCCGCTCGCGATCTGGACGTCGTCTGGATGAAAGCTCACCACCGGCAACGACGGGCCCCGTTGCTCCCGCTGTCCGTCGACACGGGTCTCGAGTCGTCCCTCCCGATCGACCCGACGGCCGACTCGCACCGGCGGAGCGAGCTCGCGCTCCACGTCCGCGACGACGACCGCTTCGTCATGGCCCACCCTGACCAGCGCCGACCGATCATGGGTCCGGAACGATCGCCCTGCCAGGACCACGCTGACCGACTCGAGCAGACTCGTCTTGCCGTGTCCGTTGCTCCCGACCACCGCGATGATGTCGTCGGGGACGTGATCGATGGTGAGGTCGAGATTGCGCAGGCCAGTGATGCGCAGACTGCGCACCCACATACTCAGCGGGCCACGATCGGCATCAAGATGTACAGGTACTCGCGGGTGTCCGCCGAACTCACGCACGCCGCACGGTTGGCCTCGATGAACTCGAGCCGGATGACGTCGCCCTCGACACCGTCGACGCCATCGGCGAGCATGTCCGGGTCGAAGTTGATGGTGAACTCGGCATCGTTGAAGTTCGCGTCGAGGACCTCGTGCACCTGGCCGACGGACGGGATGCGCACGCTGAGCTCGCAGGCCGTCGGCGTCATGTTCATCTGGATCGACGAACTGTTCCGCGCCTCCTTGGCCATACGGCGAAGCCGCCGCATGGCATCGACCAGCGACAATCGATCCAGGAGGAGCTTCTTCGGATAGGTGGCCTCCACGAGCCGCCGATAGTCGCGAAAGGGCTCGTCGACGAGCCGGGTGGCCAACGTGGTCGTGCCGACCACGAACACGGCATCGCGCTCGCCGATACCGACGTGGATCTCGTCGACACCCGCACCGGTGACGAGCCTCTCGAGCTCGCGAACGGCCCTGGTCGGGATCACGACGTCGCGAGCTTCCGAACCCGCGACAGAGAGATTCGCGATGTCACGAAGCGCAAGCCTCGTCCCGTCCGTCGCGACCAGCCGCAAGCCGTCATTGGTCGAGGAGAAGAGCATGCTGGAATAGATGAGGTCGCGACCGTCGTCGCGAGCCGCCGCGACGGCCACCTGACGAATCCCCTGGGCCAGCGCGGCAGCCGGCACCGTCGCACTCGGCGTCGTGCCCTCTCCGATTCCGGGGAGTTCGAGCGTCGGGAGCAGCTGCAGCGACACTTCGGCCCGACCCGATCGGAGCACGACCGATGCGTCCTCGACCACCACCTCGACTTGGTCGCTCGGCATGGTACGAACGAGATCGACGGCGAGCGACGCCGGCGTCTGGAACGAACCCTCGGTTCCCATCGCACCCAGCACACTGCGAATCGCGAGGTCGCTCTCTCGTCCCTCGACCTCGAGTTCGCCGCCTCGAAGCGTCCAGCGCACACCCGCGAGCGAGGAGCGTGACGAGAGCGCTCGTGACGCCGCCTGGAGCGCCGATGCGAGTTCGTCGCGTTCACAGAGAAACTTCACCGATGTCCTCCCCTATCTATGTGTACGGTAGCACTGGTAGTAAGGCCTGTGAACTGTGGACGACACCCGTTTTCCCAGCGCAGCGGCCATGAACTCGTCCCCAGGACATGCACAGTGCTGTGGAGCCGCGAGGCCGTCGTCGTTCGAAGGACTCGTCGGGCTCCTCGAGCCTGTGGATGAGCGGGCGGTCGTCCACCGTCCGTCCTCAGGGACATCCACAGGCTCACGGCCGCGGACCTCGAAGACTCTTGAAGAGCTGATCGACCTGTTCGTAGATCTCCACAGACTCTTGCATCAGCTCTTGTACCCGGCTGACGGCGTGCATGACCGTCGTGTGGTCCTTGCCGCCGAAGGCGCGGCCGATCTCCGGGTAGCTGAGTTCGGTGAGTTCGCGAACGACGTACATCGCGATCTGGCGAGCTACCGCGACCGGCCGCTTGCGCGATGCGCCGGTGATGTCTTCAGGGGTGAGGTTGAACAAGGCCGCCGTCGCAGCGATGACCTCGGCAGGCGTGCGTTGACGTTGGGTGGCGTGCTGCGAGATGAGATCCGATAACACCTGTTCGGCCATCGTCAGCGTGATGCCGGTCTGGCTGAGCGTGGAGAATGCGGCGAGCCGAGTGAGTGCTCCCTCCAGCTCTCGGATGTTGTCGGTGATGGAGGCG
Organism: Acidimicrobium ferrooxidans DSM 10331; assembly: GCF_000023265.1. Classification (GTDB taxonomy): domain Bacteria; phylum Actinomycetota; class Acidimicrobiia; order Acidimicrobiales; family Acidimicrobiaceae; genus Acidimicrobium; species Acidimicrobium ferrooxidans. The sequence continues at coordinate 1,021 of NC_013124.1, read as the reverse complement.
GCGATGAACTCGATGACCGTTGCGGGTACGGTGACGCCCGCATCCTCGGCTTTTCGCCGGAGGATCGCAGCTCGCGTCTCGAGATCGGGCGGTTGCACGTCGGTGATCAAGCCCATGGCGAACCGGCTTCGGAGCCGATCCTCGAGTGTCGCCAGCGCACGTGGGGGACGGTCGGAGGTGAGCACGATCTGCTTCTGTGCCCCGTAGAGCGTGTTGAACGTGTGGAAGAACTCTTCTTGGATCGCTTCTTTGCCCTCGAGGAACTGGATGTCGTCGACGAGGAGGATGTCGCACGCACGGTAGCGGGCCTTGAACTCACTCGTCTGGTTTCGCTTGATGGCGTCGACGAACTCGTTGAGGAAGGTCTCGGTCGAAACGTAGGTCGTCAGCAGGTTCGGATAGTTCTCACGGGCGTAGTTGCCGATCGCGTGGAGGAGATGGGTCTTGCCAAGACCAGCGTCGCCGTGGATGAAGAGGGGGTTGTAGGAGCGAGCCGGCGTCTCGGCCACGGACAGGGCCGCGGCGTGGGCGAAGCGATTGGAGGACCCGATGACGAACGCTTCGAAGGTATAGCGGGGATCGAAGGTCGAAGAGGACCCGCGACCGTTACGCCGCGACGGTGTGGGCGAGGATGTGGGTGAGGAGTCGAACAGCGAATGCGCCGTGGTCGGTGTCTCGTCGGGGACATCGGCGCGGACCCGTACCGCGACAGGCACTCGCGCTCCCATGATGGGCGTCAGCACGTCCTCGAGCACGTCGCGGTACTTGGTCTCGAGACGTTCCTTGGCGAGCGGTGACGGTGTGGTCAGGACGATCTGCTGGTCGGAGAGCTCCTGGGGCGCCAGGGTTCGGAACCACGTCAGCCACGTGGCTTCCCCGACCGCCGTTCGGAACGCCTGGGCGATCGCCTCCCACGATGCCTCGGGTGCGCTCACTCCTCTAACCTCCTCCTATCCACAAGATGCTCCACAGCTGTGGACACTGTCCTGTGGACAACGTCTCCGGGTCGACGCGACGAGTC